>ONET01000033.1 GCA_900316905.1 uncultured Treponema sp. | reverse complement strand
CGTGATGGGAGTCGGAGCGACAAGCATAAACTTCAACTACTATTACTATCCGGTGAACGGCCTCTCGCATGCGACTCAATCATTTCACCTTAAGCTTGGCGAATCCGCGCGACTGGGAAGCTCTTCTTCCATCATAAAATATGAAAAGCCGCAAATCGCCCGCAAGGGCTTTGAAAACGCTCGCTGGCTGACTTTTGTGAACAGCGAGAACAGCATGAGCGCCTGCATGTATTCCTGCGTGCCGGAAGTGAACGGAAACGCCTCGGCTCTTTACGGAGTGAACTCAGACAAAAGCTTCATCTTCCTTGTCGGCGGCATAGGCGCGGGCGGCGACTATTATCCGACTTCATTGAACAGCGTCGTCAACATGGTTTCTTACGGCGACTACATCATCGACCAAGCCAACAACACAATGTATTCCGTCGCGGGGGACGTAAAAGCAAAAGGCATGGCCGCGCTAAAGACCGAAAAAGACTATGACGGAAACACTTCCGCTGGCGTGGAAGGCGCGCCAGAGTCATTCTTGCGCTATGCCTACCACTTGTACCAGTTCCCTGACCAAGAGAACGGGCCAAAAATGTTCTTTGAGTCCTTGCCCAAAGCGGTGCAGGACATAGCCAACTATCAATTTGAATTTTCCTTTTATAAAGACGACGGAGCGATTTTTTACGTAAAGATGCTCAACTGGATTCTTTGCGACAAGGAATCTTTGACAATCATAGCCAACGATTTGGAAAGCAAAGGAAAAAGCGAATACGCGACTGAAATCAAAAATGCCGTGAGCCACTATCATAGCCCCAGTTCAGGAATCACGTTCAACCAAGCCAAGTGGGAAGACGCTTTTATAAGCGCTTCCGTCAACGTTTCAAAAACAGCGGAAGATTTTGAAAACGCGAACAACCAGTATGTCGAAACGTTCAGAAGCATCATGGACGAAGTTTACGACCATTCGCCGGACGCTTATGTAGATCCGCCGAGCTTGTTCAACATTTATCCCGACATCGCGCTGGACATGGGAAGCGCGGGCTACACTCCGGCCGACTACGAAGCCACGAACCTCTTCTCCGCCTCGCTCGCCGACAACCCGCTCATTTCCATGAGTTCGGCGAAGTCGTCAAAATACAAAGAATACACTGACAAGCGCGACGCGATAGAAAAGAAGTTCAGCGAGTTCCACCGAATGGATTTGGCCAAAGTGAACGGAAACAGGCTTTCTGTCGTTGGCGTGAATTTTGCGATCGGCGTCAAGGGAAAGGTCATAAAGAACCTTGGCATAAAGTCTGGCGAGCTTGGAATAAAGGGACTTGGCGCCGCGATTTTTGTCAAGGCCGAGGCTACGCTCCAAAAAATTGACCTTGGCGAACATTCCTTCTTTACAAAGGAAGAATTGGAAAAAATGACAAAAGACTTGCACAAGCCAATCACTTTTTCCATCGGCCCAATTCCTTGCGTTTACAAGACCACGTTCAGCTGGGACGTTGGCTGGACCGCTAAGGTTACGACCAACGTAAAGTTTATGGCGGGCTTTACCGGCCTTTACGGCGGCGAAGTTGACTTGGGCGCCAAGTGGGGCGTAAAATTCAAGTGGAAGGTAATTCCGGTAGGCGGCTACTTTGACCCCTGGCCCACGAACGCGCATGGAATCAACGAGCACGCCGCCTATATTGGACCTGCCGCCGAGGCTCCTGACCAAAAGGAAGTTGGCCTTGACGTAGGCGTTTATGTAAAGGGAACTCTAAAGCCGCAATTTGGCGTGGGCTTTAGCTATGTCAGCGCGGGACTTCAGGTGGTTGGAACCCTCCAGCCGGAGCTGCACTTTATAATAGGCGACAAGTTCATTAGTCCGCCGTACAACACGCCCTTCCATATGCAAGGCTTGCTAAAAGCTTTGGTCACATTCGGCCCCTATTTTGAAGTGACGATTCCGATAATCGGAAAAAAGATTAAGACGGATTGGACTGCGATAAAAATTCTTGACAAGTCCAGCGGCGACAAGCCCATAGAAATTTTTGACCTTCCATTGTCGATATAAATAAGTTTGGAGGAAAAAATGAAGCTTAATACAAAATGCGTTCAGGCGGGCTACACCCCCAAAAACGGAGAGCCGCGCCAGATTCCAATCGTTCAGTCAACGACTTTTAAATACGACACAAGCGAGGACATGGGCGCCTTGTTTGACTTGGAAGCGTCGGGCTATTTTTACTCGCGCCTGCAAAATCCAACTTGCGACATGGTGGCCGCAAAAATCGCCGCGCTAGAAGGCGGAGCGGCGGGCATGCTTACTTCAAGCGGACAGGCGGCCAACTTTTTCGCCCTCTTTAACATTTGCGAAAACGGCGGCCACATCGTGGCTTCGTCTTCAATCTACGGCGGAACCTTCAACTTGATTAGCGTGACGATGGCCAAGATGGGAATCCAAACGACTTTCGTTTCGCCAGACGCTAGCGAAGAAGAATTGAACGCCGCATTTAGGCCAAACACCAAGGCGCTTTTTGGCGAGACAATCGCCAATCCCGCGCTTACGGTTTTGGACATAGAAAAATTCGCCAAGGTCGCCCACGCGCACGGCGTTCCGCTTATCGTTGACAACACATTCCCCACGCCGGTCCACTGCCGCCCGATTGAGTGGGGCGCTGACATCGTGACCCATTCCACCACAAAGTACATGGACGGCCACGGCTCTTGCGTCGGCGGCGCGATCGTTGATAGCGGAAAATTTGACTGGCTGGCCCACGCCGACAAGTTCCCCGGTCTTTGCGAGCCTGACGAGTCCTACCACGGAATCGCCTACGCGAAGAAATTTGGCCAGGCTGGCGCCTTTATCACAAAGGCGACGGCGCAATTGATGCGAGACTTTGGATGCAGCCAATCCCCGCAAAGCGCCTTTATCCTTAACCTTGGCTTGGAGTCCTTGCATGTGCGGATGGCGCGCCACGCGGAAAACGGCCAAGCCGTCGCCGAATTTTTGTCTTCAAGCGACAAGGTGGCGGCGGTCAACTATTCAGGTTTGCCGGGCGACAAGTATCACGCGCTTGCCCAAAAGTATTTGCCAAACGGAGGTTGCGGCGTAGTAAGCTTTGAGCTTAAGGGAGGCCGAGAAGCCGCCGGAAAGTTTATGAAGGCGCTAAAAGTTTACGCGATAGAAACGCATGTTGCCGACGCGCGCTCTTGCTGCCTTAACCCGGCGACCAGCACCCACCGCCAAATGTCCGACGAGCAGCTTGCCGCCGCCGGAATCCCGGCCGGCCTCATCCGCCTGTCATGCGGCCTCGAAGACAAGGAAGACTTGGTGGCCGACCTTAAGCAGGCGCTTGAAACGGTGTAAATTCTTTACTTTTTTGCCAAATTCGGCCTAAAATCTTTACTTTTTTAGCGATTTATGTTATAATAAGTAAAGATTTTGAGGGCCAGCAAAATGGTATCGTATGAAGGGCTTGAAAGGGCGCTAAAAGAAAAGGGCGTCGGAAAAACAGAACTTTCGCAGGCGCTAGGGCTTTCCACAAGAACCGTGGCAAAAATCGCCAAGGGGCAAAAACTTTCCGCCAGAAGCGCGCAAAAAATCGCGGACTACCTTGGTCTTCCCGCAGCCTCTATTATGCGGGAAATTTCTTCAAACAAAATTCTTCAGCGCCTGCGCGACGAAAAGGAAATGAAAATTTCAGGCGGCCTTTACCACGAGCTTCAAGTGCGAATGACATACAATTCAAACCACATCGAAGGCAGCAAGCTTTCGCAAGACCAAACGCGCCTTATCTTTGAGACAAACACAATCGATGTGGGCGACGGCGTTCCTGTTGACGACATTTTGGAAACCGTGCATCACTTTAGAGCGATTGACTATGTGATTGACGTTGCGGAAGAAGAGCTGACGGAAGAAATCATAAAAAAGCTCCATTACATTTTAAAGCATGACACAAAAGATTCTACGCTGGCCTGGTTCGCCGTGGGCGACTACAAAATGAGAGCCAATGTGGTTGGCGGAAGGGAGACGACAAAGCCCGCTCTTGTTCCGCAAAAAATGGCGGCCTTGCTAAAAAAATACAATTCAAAAAAGGCCGCGCGCTTGGAAGACATAATTTCTTTGCACGCCGAGTTTGAATGCATCCACCCATTTCAAGACGGAAACGGCCGCGTCGGCCGTCTTGTCGCGCTAAAGGAATGCTTTCGCCACAATGTCACGCCCTTTATCATTGAGGACTCAAAAAAGAATTTTTACTATCGCGGCCTAGCGGAATGGAAAAACGAAAAGGGCTTTCTTTACGACACATGCCGGGACGGCCAAGACAGCTTTGCTGAGCTGCTGGAGATGCTGGGAATGGAGCGGGAATGAACGCAATGAGCGTCGGCGCGCTTAAAACTTTCCGTGAATAAGATTCCACGCCACCGAGCCGCGGATTATTTCCAAGGGCGGAAGGTCGTCGCGTTTGAACCAGCGGGCTTCGGCGATTTCATCTTCTTGCAAGACCAAGTCGCCGCTTTGCCAGTCCGCGGTAAAGGCCAGCATCAATTGGTCGGGAAAGGGCCAGCTTTGGCTTCCGACAGCCTTTATGTTTTTGATTTCAAGCCCGACTTCTTCTTTGACTTCGCGCCTGACCGCTTCGACCGCGGATTCGCCAAGCTCCATAAAGCCTGCCACACAGGAAAAAAAGTCCCGGGTCGCGCGCTTGTTTCTTACCAAAAGAATTTCGTTGCCGCGGCTTATCAATACGATTACGCACGGCTCGATGCGGGGATAAAGCTTAAAGGAACACGCAGGGCAGTTTAGCGCTGTTTCTTTTTCATCGTTTTGGAATGTCGCGCCGCATTTGGGACAGTGGCGGTATGTGTCGCGCCAAAACAAAATGCCCTTGGCGCGCAAGGCCATTTTGGCTTGCTCTGGATTTTGATAGCAGAATTCCCGCAGGGTGATAAAGCGGGCGCCGCTATCGCCAAAACTGTATGGAAGGCCAGAAGGCGCGGCGATTTTTGCGGCAAGGTAATTTTGAGGAAGCTCAATTATTTGGCAGTCAAGGTTGGACTCTTCTGTTTGCGCGGCGACAAAGGCGTCGTAAAAATTTTTGTCGGGAAGCGTTCCGTCAACAAGTAGAATTTCCCTGTCGCAAAAAATGTATCGCGCGGCCGCAGCCTCTTGGGCTTGCAAAAAGTCCGCGCCGTTGGATTGGTCTAGAATTGGCATGTTGTTATTCTAGCGCTATTGCCGCGATTCTTGCAAGAGAGTCATTTTCTTATATATTTTAGCGTTATTCTTGTAGAATTTCAATCAAAACAGTAATATAGTGTTGATGTAAAAACAAATACATAGGAGAAAGCCTGATTCAAACGGGGTGAATCTTATTTATAAAAAGGAATAGATATGGCAACGGAAAGCCTACGGAGCAATAAAACAATGACGCATAAAGAAGTCCAGCAAATCGCAAAAGACACGATGGAAGCCTTGCGGCAAAATATTCACGCGGGAATGACGCTGAATGATGTCCGCGCGTTTTGCGAAAACAAAATGCTGGAGCTGGGCGCGGATTCTTTTTGGTACTGGGATGTGGGCGCCTTTGTGTTTTGCGGCGACCAGACAACGCTTTCTGTTTCTGGCAGGGAATACGTTACGGCGCAAAAAGTTATCGGCGAAAATGACATTGTGACGGTGGATTTAAGTCCGCAAGTTGGAGACACTTGGGGCGATTACGCGCGGACAATAATTGTAGAGGATGGAAAGGCGGTTCCTTCAATAGACAAAATAAAGAACGCGCAGTGGCGGGAAGGACTTTTGATGGAAGAAACGCTGCATGAAAAATTGAAAAGCGTCGCGACTCCAAACACGACTTTTGAAGAGCTTTACTATCGGATGAACGACTTTATCAAAGCCAGCGGTTTCATCAACCTTGACTTTATGGGAAATTTAGGCCATTCAATCGTCCGAAAAAAAGACGACCGCATTTACATCGAAAAAGGCAACGCGGAAAAACTGGGCGACGTTGAATTCTTTACCTTTGAGCCGCACATCAGCAGGCCGGATTCTGTGTTCGGCTACAAAAAGGAAAACATTTATTATTTTGAGAATGGCGCTTTAACGGAACTGTAAGATTAAAAAATGCTTTTGTTAGTTGTAGACACGCAAAAGGGATGTTTTAACGAAAATCTTTTTGCTTTTGAGACTGTAGAAGAAGCAATTGAAATGATGAAAAGGGGAATAGACAATGGAATTTCGTGAATTGAACGAAGACGATTTGGATTCGCTGATAAAATTGTACGAGCAGCTTGACGGAGCAAACGGCGACTTTACGGTGGAAGCCGCGCGCGCGGTTTGGAAAAGCGAAATTGAAGGCAACAAAAACATAAAATATTTTGGCGCGGTCGAAGGCGGAAAAGTCATTTCAACCTGCTTCTGCATAATAATTCCAAATCTTACGCGGCTTGGAAGTTCGGCCTGCTTTGTCGAGAACGTTGTCACCGACAAGGATCACAGGGGACAAGGGCTTGGCAAAAAAATCATGGAAAGGGCGATCGCCTTTGCCCGCGAGCGAGACTGCTACAAAGTGATTTTGGAAAGCGCGAGCTTTAGAAAAGAAGCCCATCAGTTCTACAAGAACTTGGGCTTTGACGGCGACTCCAAAAAAGCGTTCATAATGAAGCTTAAAAAGTATTAGAAAACTAGAGCGCTTCGCGCAGCCTTGATTGTTCTTGAAGCGCAGCTGTTTGCGCGAGTTTCACGCTCCCGCGCTTCCATAATGTTTTAGCCCATATTTCCAAAAGGCGCAAGAAGCCGTTCCCGCGATTAACGCGACAAGGGGAGCGGCAAAACGCAAGGCCGGGAATGGCACGTCCTTCTGCAAAAGCAGCGCGACCGGGTAAAAGCCCGTAAAGGCGTAGGGCACAATAAAGGTCAAAAGCGTTTGCATTCTCTTGGAATAAATTCCAAGCGGGTAGTCGGTGTAGTTTTTTAGGCCGTAATTGTTGTTGGTCAAAAGCGAAACTATTTCTTCGCTCTTAATCGCCCAAAAGCTTATCGTTCCCGTAAAGATCGTGATCGCGCTGAATATCACAAAGGCGCTGGCCATGTTGAGCGCGTAAAACAAAAGCGACGCGGCCGTCCAGCTTATGTTCAGCTGTCTCATGCTGTAAATCCAAAAGAAAACTGCAAAGCCAAGTCGCGGCAGAAAGGTGTACTCAAACTGCTGCAAGACCAAGTACAAAAGCGGATTGATTGGCCGCGTCAAATACAAGTCAAACTTTCCCGTGCGGACAAGCTCTCCCATTTCCCTCATCGGCTTCCAAAAGAAAAAGCAGCTTAGGCTGTAGGTAAGCCAGCTGGTCGTGAACATGAACAAAACTTCGTCGCGGCTCCAGCCAGCTATTCCGTCAAAGTTGTGGAAGATAACCATAAAGCCCGCGAAGTACACGCCGATTAAAATTATGTTGGCCGCCATCTCGAACAAGAGAGCGCAATGGTAGGCCATCTTTGACTTTACGTATATCGCGACAAAATGCCGGTACATGTTAAACAATCGCATCCTTATCCTCCTTGCACGACAAGCTTTTTTCTTCCGACCGCCCATGTTATTTTCACAAGGCCGAACAAAATCAAAAGCCAAAAAATCTGGACAGCCAGTTTTGCGTAAATCGTCTTTGCGTCCATCGGACTTGTAATTATCGTAACAGGAATTTCGTACATCGCTCGGAAGGGCAAAAAGGCGTTGAGCGTTTTTAGAAAATCCGGGAACATCGCGCATGGAATCCACGAGCCCGAAAGCAATTTGTAAAAGGCTCCCATCAACATGTTGAGCGGCCAGGTGACGATAAGCCAAAAGGCCATCAAGCCGATGACAAGCGAATACAAAAATTGTATCGCGTACGAAAGCAAAACCGACGCGGCCGCAAAGGGAAGCTGTTCCGCACAAACAAGCGGCATTCTAAAAAACAAGGCGGCCGCGACAGTAAGCGGAAGACAGCAAGACAAAAGGCGGACCGCGCTTGTTCCGACGTGCTTTGAAAAAACAAGAGCGCAAAAGTTTATCGGCCTTATAAGCTGGACTGCGATGTTCCCTGTGTGGATTTGCTCGTTTATCCATAAAATCGCGTCGCATTCCATAAAGCTTGATATGATTGTCGCCACAATCACGTAGCGCAAGGTTCCTTCCTTTGTCATCGCGAGCGGAACTTTTGCCTGCGACATAAAAAGCGCGGACCACAAGCAATACTGCATGTAAAGGTAGACGACCTTTGACAAAAAGCCCGCCCAAATCGAGCTCTTGTATGCGACGCGCTCCTTTATTCCAATGATAACGTAATCAAGATACTTGCGCATTGTTTTCTCCTAACAGTACCGCTGTTCGCACCGCTATTCCGTTTAAATATATTTTCTTGATGATTTCCTCAAGGTCTGTCGTCTTGTACAGTGCCTTGAGCTCCGTCAAGTTTCCGTCGTAAAGCAAAACGCCCTTGTCGATGACCATCATTTTTTCGCAGAGCGTCTCGATGTCCGAAACGTCGTGAGTTGTCAAGATGACGGTTGTCTTCTTCTCCTTGTTGACCTGCAAAATAAAGTTTCGGATTCGTTCCTTGGAAAGAACGTCGATTCCAATTGTCGGTTCGTCCAAGAACAAAATTTCCGGGTTGTGGAGGAGCGAGGCGGCAAGGTCGGCCTTCATTCTTTGGCCAAGGCTCAAAAGCCTGGGCGGCTGCGCGATGAACTCGTTTAGGCCAAGAATGTCGGCGAACATTTCCATGTTGCGCTTGTAGTCCGCGTCGGGAACGCCGTACATGTCCTTAAAAAGCTTCAGCGTGTCCAAGACCGGAATGTCCCAGCACAAAACGCTTTTTTGTCCAAAGACAGTTCCGATTTTTAGCATTATCTTTTTGCGGTCCTTGGGGTAGCAGAGTCCGTTGATGGAAACGGAGCCGCCGTCTGGCGTGAGGATGCCTGTGAGCATTTTTATCGTCGTGGACTTTCCGGCGCCGTTGGGGCCGATAAAGGCTGTGATTTGGCCGTCCGGGATTTCAAACGAAACCTTGTCCACGGCGGTCTTGAATGCCTTTCCCTTTAGCCTGTAAATCTTTGTCAAATCGTTTGCGATTACGCTCATTTTGATTGAACCTCCGCTTGTTTTTCTGTATAATAGCGAAAAATGAACGATTGGTAAAATGAATTGTTTTGATAGAAACAATCGAAAAATACAATGATAACGCAGGACTAAAGAGCGCGCTAAAATTGCGGCGGCCTTTTTTGGCTTGCAAGCCATTCGGCTCGAAGGAGACGGTTATGAACATCTTTCAACTGGAAACCTTTCTAAAAATCGCGGAGACAAAAAACTTCACGACGGCGGGAAACATCTTGGGCTACGCGCAGTCAACGGTGACCGCGCAAATAAAGGGCTTGGAAGACGAGCTGGGCTGCCTCTTGTTCGAGCGGCTTGGAAAGTCCATCGTCCTTACGCCGGAAGGCCAAAAACTTTGCGGCTACGCGCAAAAAATGCTTCAGCTAAAGCGCGAGATTTTTTTGGAAGTTCCGCCGTCAAAGGAGCCTTCCGGCGTCATAAAGCTTGGAGTTTCCGAGTCGATGTGCTACGACATCTTGCCGAAAATTCTTTTAAAATACCGCAAAAAATACCCAAAGGTTGACATACAAATTTCGTTCATAAACCACGACACTTTTCCACAAATGCTAAAAAACGGCGCCTTGGACTTGGCCTGGACGCTGAACCCGCTTGTCCAAGAGGAAGGCCTTTTGCTTTTGCAAAAAAAGCGCGAGGGGCTGGCCTTTTTCGCAAGCCCAAAGCATCCATTGACGCAAAAAAAGTCGATATGCGAGGCGGACCTAAAGGACGTTCCCCTTTTGCTGACCGGCCACAACTGCAACTTTAGGCACATGCTTTTGGAAGACCTAAAGAGAGCCGGAATCACGCCCCGTGTCGCGCTAGAAACCTCCAGCAAGGAAGTCTTGAAGCAGTTCGCCATCAACCAGCTGGGCGTGGCCTTTATGCCCGAGATGGCCGCCCACGCCGAGGTCAAGACCAGAAAGCTAAAGCGCCTTTTGTGGAAGGGTCAGGACTTTGAGATTTATTCCCAGCTTATTGTCTGCAAGGACAAGCGCATCGGAGCCCCAATCGAGGCCTTTGAAAAAATGCTGCTTGGAGAAGGCGCGAATTAGACCGGCCCAGTTCGTTCGCGCTTGCTTATAATCCACGCGGACTTCCGCCCTCCCCCGCCGCCTTGACACAAGAGCGCGTTTTCGTTACCCTACTAAATGTGCAAGGTAACGAAAGCATTTCGACAAAAGCCCAAGTCTTAAAGGCCTTGAGGCAGAGCGACGGCGCGATTTCAGGCGAGGAATTGGCGCTGGCTTTGGGCCTTTCACGGACTTCAATTTGGAAGGCGATCCAAGCGCTGCAAAATTCCGGCTACAAAATAGACGCCCAGAAAAACGGCTATTCTTTGCTTCAAAAAAATTGCGACAGCATAATGCCTTTTGAATTTGACAAAAACGAAAGCCTTCACGCGCATTTTGAAAAAGTCGGCTCGACGATGGACGAAGCCAGAAAAATCGCGCTTGACGGAATGAAAGGCAGCAGGCAAGAAAAAATCGTCAGCGCCGACGAGCAAAGCGCGGGCCGCGGCCGCGGAAACCATCTTTGGAAGACCACAAGCGGCTCGCTTGCCTTTACGATTGTGACTTACCCGCAAATTTTATCGCATTTAAGCGGCCGCCTTTTAGCCGCCGCGCAAATAGCGCTGGCCCAAGCGCTTGAAAAATGTTCCGGCAAAAAATTTTATGTCCGCTGGCCCAACGACATTTGGAGCGAGAAAGGAAAGGTCGCCGGCATTTTGGACGAGTCGCTCTCTTGCGGCGGCCTTTGCGCGTTTGTGAATTTAGGAATCGGAGTCAATGTAAGCCGATGCCCCAAGATTCCGGGCGTTGACAAAGTCTTTGACAAGCCGCGGCCCTTTGCGAGAAAGGAAATTTTAGAGGCCTTTGTCCAAGACTTTTCAAAAGCCAAAGAGGAGGCGCTTTTGGAAACAAGCGGCTTGCAAAGGCATTGGAACAAGTTGAATTACGACAATCAAAAGACTGTCCGCGTGGCGGGCATGGGGGAATTTATTTTTGACGGAATAGATTCCGCAGGATGGGCGCTCATGCGTCCGACAAACAAGGGCGCGCAAAAAAGATTCGCGCCGGGGAGCGCAAGTTATGAAAAACGTTAGTTTGCAAAAGAAGTTGGTTCTAAGCGCGATGTTCGCGGCGCTTGCAAGCATAGGCTGCTTTATCCAAATTCCCTTGCCGGGAGGAATCCCGATTGTGGTCCAAGACATGCTTTGCATGCTGTCGGGCCTTTTGCTTGGGCCGATTTTTGGAAGCTTGGCCGTCTTGATTTTTTTGCTTTTGGGCGCGATAGGCCTTCCGGTTTATTCGGGAAAGGCCGGCCTTCATGTTTTGCTGAACGGCCCGACAAGCGGCTTTTTGTGGGGCTATCTTTTGGCGGCTTTTTTAGGCGGGCTTTTTTTGGCTTTGCTTCTTCCGCAAAACAAGGAACACGGAAAAGCCGCGCAATGGATTTTCATAACGCTTGCCGCCTTGCTAGCCACGGTAACGGCTTTCGCTTGCGGAGTCGCGGGCGGAATGCTCATAATGCGCATAAGTTTTTCAAGAGCGCTCGCGGGCTACGTCCTTCCCTTCATTCCGGGAAATTTAATCAAGCTTTTGCTTATGGTTTTGCTTGCAAAAAAATTCAGGCCGGTCATTTACAATTACACCAACTAAGCCATGCAAAAAATAGTTCAAGTTCAAAAGATTTCGCGCCGCTTTGCCGACGGAACTGTCGCGCTGGACGGCGTTTCGTTTGACATATTCCAGGGCGACTTTTTGCTTATCGCCGGCTCCAACGGCTCCGGAAAAAGCGTCTTGATGTCCTTGATCGCGCAATTGGACGAGCCGACGTCAGGAAAGATTGTCGTTCAAAAAGGCTTTGAAGCGGGCCTTGTATTTCAAGACGCGGACTCCCAAATACTGGGCGAAACGCCGTGGGAAGACGTTATGTTCAGCGTGAAGAATTTGCGCCTTCCAAAAAGCGAGGCGCAAGAACGGGCGGCCGACGCGCTGGAAAAAACAGGCTTGCTTGAAAAAAAAGACATGAGCGCAAGGACAATGAGCGGCGGCGAAAAGCGCCGTCTTGCCGTGGCGGAAATCCTTTCCATGGAGCGCGAGCTTTTGATTTTTGACGAGCCCTTCGCAAACCTTGACTGGCCGGGCGTCCGCCAAGTCACGGCGATAATGAAAGAACTTAAGGCGCAAGGAAAAACTGTCGTTGTCCTGACGCATGAAATAGAAAAAGTCATGGCGCTTGCAAACCGCTTTATCGTTTTGGACAAGGGAAGGCTTTGCTTTGACGGAAGCCCCAAGGACGGCTTGAAGCTTCCGCTTGAAAATTACGGAATCAAAAATCCGCTTAACAGCTACAAGGGCTTGGAGGACTTGTTGTGGAACTAGCCTTGTTCTCCTACAGAAGGGGAACTTCGCCCCTTCACAAAGCGCCCTCGCTTTTAAAGATGATTTTTTTGTTCGCCCTTAATTTTTTTGTCTTTTGGGAAAGCCCAAGGACGGCGGCCTTAAGATGCGCCCTTTCCTTTGCCGCAAGCGCCTCGCTCTTTTTTTTGTCGGGCGCCAATTGGAAGGGGCTTTTAAAGTTGCGCTTTGTCTTATACATCGGCCTTATGGTCTTCGCGCTAAAAATCATTGGAAGTCCCGCCGCCTCTTGGGCAGGCAGCGCCGCCTACGCGCTTTTGTACACGGCGCGCTTTTTTGTTTCCGCTCTGGCCGCCCAATGCGTTTTTGAAACTACGACAATGCTTCAAATGCAAGAAGCGCTGCGCCTGCCGCTTGTCGTGACGCTTTCGATAAATTTTATCCCGCAAATATTTTCCGAATGGCAAAAAATAAAATTGGCGGCGCGGTCAAGGACAAGCGCGCGCAGGCGAAAAAGCCTTTTGGGCGCGGTCTCGATCGCGCTCTTTGAAATGCAGGCGCTCTTGTTTGTCATGCTGGAAAAGGCCGAGACAAAGCGAAAGGCGCTTGAAAACAGGCGGCAGGCGGCGGCCCCTGTTCCCGGCCAAAATCGCGGCGGCGAAAAAAACGATTTTCTTGAGCGGACAAAAGACAAGGTGATCCGCGGCGGCAAGATTAAAAAATCGGAGGCCAAAAAAATCTACAACTGGCCCAAGCTTGACGAGCTTAAAAGCGCCGCCTTCCAAATTTCCCAAAAGCGCGCCGCGAAAAAAATCAGCGCCTGCGCCTTGATAAACGCCAAGCAGGGAAAATGTTCCGAAGACTGCAAGTACTGCGCGCAGTCGGCCCATTGGAATTCAAGCTGCCAAACAAAAGAAATGATAGAAGTTCCCGACGCGCTAAAAATCGCGGACCATGCCGTTGAAAATGGCGCCGAAAGAATATGCGTCATAACAAGCGGCCGCGACTTGAACGGAAAGGATTTTGAAAAGGCGCTCCAAATAATCCGCGCGATAAAAGAAAAATTTGGCGGCCGCCTAAAAGTTTGCGCGTCGCTTGGCCTTTTGGACAAGGAACGCCTGTTGGCCGTAAAAGAAGCCGGAGCCAGCCGCGCGGCCAACAACCTAGAGACAAGCGAAAAATTTTTTCCGAAAATTTGTTCCACCCACACATACCGGCAAAAAAGGCGCGTGGTAAAGTCGATAAAAAAATGCGGCCTTGAACTTTGCTCCGGCTGCATAATCGGAATGGGCGAAAGCGTCCAGGACAGAATCGACGCGGCCTTTGCATTTAGGAAAATCGACGCCGACTCGATTCCGGTGAACGTCCTTAGCCCGGTAAAAGGAACGCCCTTTGAAAGCCTGCCGCCCTTGGCCGACGAAGATTTTTACAGAACAATCGCCATGCTTAGGTTCGTAAATCCCAAAAGCCAAATCCGCTTGGCGGCAGGCCGCAAAAATTTTTCGGACAACGGAAGGGAGGCGCTTTTGAGCGGCGCCAACGCTTTTGTCACGGGCGGCCTTCTTACGCTTAGCGGAACGGAAGAAAATTCCGACTTAAAAATGATTGAGGAACTGAACGAAAAAACGCGTGAAAAGCAAGGCGAAAAGATTTGAAAAATTCCCCATAAAAAACATATAAAACCTATTTACAAAGTAGGTAATTCCCGTTAAATTCCCCATATCGTAGAAAATAACCTATCGATTCGCTTAAGGATAATTATAATATTTAATGTTGTCATTCCCGCGCTTGGCGCGGGAATCTTTTTACCGACGCGGCTAAAACTCGCGGATTGCCCGGATATGGTTAAAGTTGCCTTTGCTGTAAGAAAGCAGAGAGACATCGGGATCTGAGCTTTCGTTTCTTGCGAGGCTTTCGCTTCTTGCGAGCCAGGCTTCGAGTTTATTTCCTGAAACCGCAGATGATGACCAATAATAGTCCTCTGAGCCAAACGCGCTGATTATTGTCTTTCCGTAAACATCGCTAATGCATCCGTTTACCCATCCGACCTTCTCCAAAAGATACGTCAGCTCCGCGATCGTCGGCAAATACCAGCCGGTTTGATATTGTTTATCCTCAATCCATTTGAGGCGGCTTCCATCCTGGTCTTTGTATTTCTCGCAATATTCGAACGCTTTCATTTTATCTAGATGAAAATCATTTCCCAGGTAGCTTTGTACTTTAGAAAGGTTGTTGGTTCCTCGGATTTGTCCGTCCATCGCTCCAGTGAATGTTACCTCTCTTTCCCTTTTAGGATAACCAAACACAGGCACTTCTTTACCGAACTCAGCGTGCGTTACAGGCTCGCCCCATCTTATCGGGTTGGCGGTAATTTCAGGGATTTTTACATAAGACGCTACTTCTGTATCGTAACACCAATTGCCAATGCCCTCGGCCAGTCCTACGCCAAGCACACAGTTGCCTAAATCAGTGGACGCCTTGCCGTCGTAAAAAATGACCGCAATAGAGTGCCACCTTTGTGTTTCTGAAAGCTTGCTCCTATTCTCATAGGCAACAGCCGTTCCGTCTTCAAGCACAATATCGCCAATTGTATCGGGCTTTGGCTTAACGGGCGCTTTTACGTTTATTTCTACATGCGTTTTACAGTCCGGCATGACAAAGCTATAGTCTGTATCCGTACGGGAAGTAAGCTGAATATCCTTACCCTGATTCCATAGTTCAGGATGCTCCGTAACATATTCTGTCACGTAGACTGAACTAATCACGTATCCGGCAGGAAGGCTATCAGACGTAACGACTGTTCCAGGCGCAATGTTCTTGCGCCAGCGTTCTGCAATAGTTGTAGACGTGCCATCCAACTTAATCCAAACAAATACGTCTTTTTCATTTCCGCTGAGGAATGTAGCGCTTACAGAAACGTCGCTGTCTGGCATTACAAAGATATTGTCGGAAACAGCAACTTCCTCCGAACCGTTTGTTGTTACTCTAAGACTATCAATATCAAGTCCATAGCCGCTGGCAGGAGTTGCCATAAGCACAACCGTGGAACCGGGCATAACGCCTTCCGTTTTGGCGCAAGAAACGGAACCGTTTCCGCTTGGGTTAATTGTAATTGCGCGCCCTGTCGCGTTGGAAGCAAATGTCGGTTTAATCGTAATGTCCGCTTTAGGCATCTCAAAGCAGTAAAAGTCGTCGAGCGTCACACTCGCGCCTGTTATGGAAATATTGCTTTTATTTGAAAGCTTATATCCATCGTCAGGCGTTACAAAAAGACGAATTTTTTGGCCCAGATGATTTCCGCTTGAGTTAAATCCCGTTATCGAGCCGCCTGTAATGTTATCGGCCAGCTTAATCGAATATGTTTTTTCCGCAAATTTCGCTCTTACTTTAATAGCGGTGCTGGCATCAGGCACGGTAAACTTAACTTGTCCTCCCGCCTTGTCAATAGGAATGAGGATTGTAGACCAATTGTACTCCAGGCAAAGTTTTTCAACAGCATAGTCTTTTTCGCCTGCTCCGCCTGTTGTTGGCGTTACCGTAACCGTTACTTCGTCTCCTTCTAAAGCATATTGTTCAGCAGGAGAAACCGTTCCACCTGTATTGCATTCCGTGCCAATATAATATTTAGATTTTTGTTTGAATGTCGCGCTTATCGTCACATCGCTTTGCGGCATGACAAACGAATTCTTTTGCTTGCTCGCGTCAATTCCGTCAACGCCAGTAATAGTAAAAGTGTCAAGCTTGTAGATGCTGCCGCTTTCCAGAATCGCGTCGTATACAATCGTTTCTCCGGCAAAGGCGGTTACGGTTTGAGCGCCGTCATTTGTTGTCCATCTGCCCCTTGGAGTTACAACGCCGATATTTCCGTTTGTCGGTTTGTTTATTGTTATCGTGTAGATTTTTTTGAAAACGGCGCTGACGGTAACATCGCTTTGCGGCATTTCAAAAGCGTTTCGCTGCGTCAAAACATCACTTCCAGAGGCGTCCTTTACCGTAAGGGAATCAAGGACATAGCCGCTGTCAGCCGTAGGGTTAAGCGTCACTGTCGTTCCGGCCGCAACAGACGTTCCAGGGCTTGCCGTCACCGAGCCGCCAGTCATTGTTCCAATAGCCACTGTATATGTTTTTATCACCGGCTTAAAAGTCGCGCTTACCGTAACGTCCGCTTCCGGCATTGCAAAAGCGCTTCCGTTAATTGTCAGATTGTTGCCGCCCGCGCTTGCCGCAAGCGTGTCAATTTCGTAGCCTTCATTTGGCAAAACAAAAATTGTGACCGTCGTTCCTTTTGCGGCCTTGCATGAATCCTGCGGGTCGGAGCCGTTTGCGGAAAACTGAATCTTTCCGTTTTGCGTTTCCGAAGCCGAAACATTGTATAATGTTATGGTCTTTTTAAAAGAAGCGCCGATGTACACGTTTTTGTTTGGCATGTCAAACGAATTGTCCTTCTTCACGTCAATGTTTTTAGGAATATCGCCCCCGTCATAATACTGGCAATACAGTTTGTCCAATTGATAGTTGGTGTCGGGCGTTATGGTAAGATAAATTTTTTCACCCTGGGCGATGCCTTTAGTCTTGCTTGGGGCCACCGTTCCATGCGTTTGTCCTGAGCTGTCTTCGATATAAGAAATTTCAATTGAGTAACCGCTAGGCTGTGGGGTAGGAGTCGGAGCCGGAATGGGATAAATTGAGCCGCTATCTCCGCCGCAACTAGCAAGCGCGGCGCTCGCAATCAACGCCGCCAACAACGCTGTGATTTTTACAATTTTTTTCATCATGCAGAACCTCCTTGCAAAAAAAACGAAAAGCCCGCGCGCAAAGCCGCAGTCACAGGCTAACATTTTAGCGCGGAATTTGCCAAAAAGCAAGAAATTTCCCTTAAATTCCACATAAAACCTATTGACAAAGTAGGTATTATATTTTATACTACGCCCATTCAGAAGCTTGCGGAACCAAAGGCGCGCCAAAACCCGCCTGTCAGCCCGCCCGCTTCAGGAGGCGCAAAATGGCAAAAAACTACACGCAAATTGAATCCGCCCTTATTCACGGCGGCGTTGACGGCGACGCGCTCACGGGCGCGGTGAACGTTCCGATTTACCAAACGTCAACCTACGAACAGCAGGGGCTTGGAAAAAATTCCGGCTGGGAATACTCGCGCACGGGAAACCCTACCCGCGCGGCGCTTGAGGCTTTGATCGCGGAGCTGGAAGGCGGAACGCATGGCTTTGCCTTTGCGTCTGGAATGGCGGCGTCAACTGCCGTCATAAGCCTTTTTAAAAGCGGCGACAAAATAATTATTTCAAGCAATGTCTACGGCGGAACTTTTCGCGTCCTTGACAAAATTTTCAAAAACTTCGGAATCACATATTCCATCGAAGACACATCGAATTTAAAGACGCTGGAAGAAAAAATCACAAGCGACGTAAAGGCGATTTGGGTTGAAAGTCCCGCCAATCCCCTTTTGACAATCACAGACCTTGAAGGCGTGGCAAAGCTTGCCAAGAAGCATAAAATTCTTTCGATCGTAGACAACACTTTCATGACGCCCTACATTCAACGGCCGATAGAAAAGGGAATCGACATCGTAGTTCATTCCGCCACAAAATATTTGGGAGGCCATTCCGACTTGGTCGCGGGCCTTGCCGTGGTGAACGACAAGACGCTGGCCGAGCGAGTGGCCTTCACTCAAAACGCCACGGGCGGAGTTCTTGGCCCCTTTGACTCATTCCTTTTGATCCGAGGAATCAAGACATTGGGAGTCCGTCTTGACAGGCATGTTGAGAACGCGGAAAAAATTGCCGCGCATTTGCAAAAGCATCCGGCGGTAAAAAAGATTTACTATCCCGGACTTAAAAGCGACGCGGGCTACAAGGTGAACAAAAAGCAGGCCAAAAACGGAGGCGCGATGATTTCGTTTGAGCTGAAGGAAAGTTACAACATAAAGAAATTCTTTTCTTCGCTAAAACTTGTCGCGCTCGCTGAAAGCCTTGGCGGCGTTGAAAGCCTTGTCTGCCATCCGGCCAGCATGACGCACGCTTCGATTCCAAAGGACATTCGCGACAAGGTTGGAATCACAGACGGATTGATTCGCCTTTCGGTCGGAATCGAAAGCGCTGACGACATAATCGCGGATTTGGACAACGCGATCAAAGCGGCCGCCAGCGGCAAAATTAAATGAAGAAAAGCCTAAAAATATGGAGAGGCTCTTATGAAATATTATGAATCGATGCAAGATTTGATTGGAAACACTCCGCTTGTCCGGCTTGGAAGCTTTTGGCTTCCGGCGGGAATAAACCTTTACGCCAAGCTTGAATTTTACAATCCAAGCGGAAGCGTGAAAGACCGAACGGCGAAATTTATGGTGGAAGCCGCCGAGCGCGACGGCCTTCTAAAAAAAGGCGGAACGATTGTCGAAGGCACGGCGGGAAACACAGGACTAGGAATCGCCTTCGCCGCGCTAAAGAAAGGCTACCGAGTGATTTTCGCCGTGCCGGAAAAATTTTCGCAAGAAAAGCAAGCCTTGATGCGCGCGCTCGGCGCGGAAATCGTGAACACGCCGCGCGAGCTTGGAATGCGCGGAGCCTCCGCCAAAGCGGAAGAAATCCGCGCCTCGATTCCCGGCGCCATCGCGCTAAAACAATTTGAAAACCCGGCCAACCCGGAGGCGCATTACAAGACCACAGGCCCTGAAATTTACGAGGCGCTGGACGGAAAGGTTGACTATCTAATAGCCGGCGCGGGAAGCGGCGGAACTTACGTAGGAATCGTCAAATACTTAAAGGAAAAAAATCCCGGCACAAAAGGAATTCTGGCAGACCCGGTCGGCTCCACAATCGGCGGAGGCGAACATGGCGACTATAACATTGAAGGAATCGGCAACGACTTCATTCCCAAGACGATGGACTTGACGTTGGTTGACCAAGTGGTGAAGGTCACGGACCAAGACGCGATAGAAGGCTGCCGGGAGCTTGCGAAGAAGGAAGGAATAATCGCCGG
The DNA here is from genome assembly GCA_900316905.1 of uncultured Treponema sp. Taxonomy (GTDB): domain Bacteria; phylum Spirochaetota; class Spirochaetia; order Treponematales; family Treponemataceae; genus Treponema_D. The sequence goes on along the minus strand of ONET01000033.1, from coordinate 3,489 downwards.
CTTTTCAAGCGGAGCGGCCTTTAGCGCGGCGCTAAAATTTGCCAAGGAAGGGAAAAAAGGAAATTATGTCATTGTTCTTCCTGACCGCGGCGACCGCTACTTTTCAAAAGGCTTGTTTGAATAGAGCATTGCAGCGAAGAGCGCTTTTTGCTAAAATAAAACCGCAAGGAGTTAGCGGATTATGACCTTCCAGCAATTACGATACGCGATAGGAATCGCGGAAAACGGATCGTTCAACAAGGCGGCGGAAAAACTTTTTGTATCTCAGCCATCCCTAACAGCGGCCATCCACGATTTGGAAAGCGAGTTGGGAATCCAAATCTTCAACCGAGGTGGCCGCGGAGTCACGCTGACCCAGGACGGGCAAGAATTCATAACAAACGCAAAGAAACTTTACTTGAACTATGAATCAGTCGTGGACCGCTACAAAAAGGGCGGAACGTCAAAAAAGAAATTCGGCATTTCCACGCAGCACTACTCCTTCGCGCTAAAAAGCTTTGTAGAGATGGTCAAGCGCTTCAACACTGACGAATACGAATTTGCGATTCGCGAGACGCGCACAAAGGAAGTCATCGAAGACGTGGCCTCGCTAAAAAGCCAAATCGGGGTTTTGTATTTGAGCGACTTTAACAGGGCGATAATTCAAAAAATGCTAAAGTCAAAGGACTTGGAATTCCATCCGCTGATTGACTGCAAGGCTTACGTTTACATCTGGAAGGGCCACCCTCTTGCCAAGAAAAAGTCGATTTCGTTTGAGGAACTTTCCGACTACCCTTGCCTTTCTTTTGAGCAGGACGACAACGATTCGCCCTGGTTTGCCGAAGAAATTCTTTCCACGGAAGAATACCACCGCACAATAAAAACCAACGACCGCGCCTCGGTTCTAAATTTGATGGTGGGCTTGAACGGCTACACGCTCTGCTCTGGCATCATAAGCGAGGAATTGAACGGAAGCGACTACATCGCGATTCCCTTCCGCGAAAGCGACGCCAACATCAACCGCGTTATGGAAATAGGCTGGATAAGCAAAAGGAATTTCATTCTTAGCGACGTGGGCCAAATTTACATCGAGGAAATGAAGCGGTATTTGGGTGTGAAGTGAAAGATTGCCGGGTCAAGCCCGACAATGACGGTTTGGCGAGACCGCGCTATTGGAGAATCTGCAAACGGTTCTTTATAGAAGCAACATATTCGCTGGCCATTTGAATGTCGCTGCGGAAATTTGCTCGCGCTTCGATTTGGGTTGCAATTGAGGAAGCGGTAGCCAAGTCCACGCTCTTGATTTCCGGCAGATAGACACGGGAGAATACGAATTTGCGGCCGTCAGAACCAGCTTCAAACTGAAGTACTACAACAACATAAAGCTCTGGCAATTCAGTAATACATGAATATTCATAACCATATTGCCACCATCCTTCTTCACGATACACGCCTTCTCTATAATTACCCGTATTATTTTTCCATTCACCAATATATGGATAAAAATTTTGCGGTTCAATCATAAAGTTAAAAGTAGATCCTTTTTCGAATTCCGCTACTTGACCATAGTAATTGATTTCATTTGCCTGTCCGAATGATTTGTATGGAAGACACTGTCCGTCTTCGGAAAATTTAATTGAAGAAGCGGCATAGCTTTCTTTAGTGCAGTCTTTAAACTTTCTTTCTGTATATATACCAATTGGGCAATTCAAAAAACCAGTAATTTTAAAAAATTGACCAAAAATCGGCTTTGTCAAATCAATAAAACTTCTAAATGCGGTGGCCGCAGAAGAAGCCTGATTGACATATATTCCACAGTATGAAAGAACTTTTACATTTCTTGCATCAGGGAAAACCTGAGGATTAATTGAAAGTTCAAATGATGTAGGGTCATAAAAATACGGAAGTCTAGGATCTGATGCATCAGTTAAATCTGAAACCACAAAGTTTGTTCCCCAGGGCAAGGCTGGGTACTTATCTGGATAATCATTAGTACTTGTTATCTGACCAGCTTCATCAAGTTTGCTTGAATGAGTTTTTGTCAGTATTCTGTCGCTTATAAAATAAATCACCGGAGAATTTGTTATCTGCCATACGCCGCTTCCTATGCTTGAATTCTGATTGAAGGCTTCTTTTCTTACCGTTACCTGCGGAATATTGTTTGCGGCAGCCGCTGTTATATACCCGTTTGTTTCTGCTGTTGCGTTCAGTTTTAAATCAAAGGTTCCGTTCATTGTATATTTATCAGGCTGAGGTGTCTGCCCTTCGCCAGAAAGAAAATTAATCACCTGCGCGGCTGCATTAAACGCGCTGTGGGCCCACAACTGGTATTTATTCAAGCTTCCCATAAAACCTTTGCAAAGAGAGGCCTCGATACTCGCAAGCGATGACTGGCTTGTATCACCGCCCAAAAATCCAGCAATGGTAGAAAGCGCCCCGCCAAAACCGCTGCTCTTTGCCATCACTTCTTCTTTATTTATTGTTGCGTTCATCTCGCCATCAATTTTTCCGCTAATCTGTGTTCCAAGGCTTACGGAAGAATTTGACACTGTCTTACAGGCAATCTGGATACGAGCTCCATTCGTTATAAAATGATTTCCTGTATATGCCGAAAGGTCTATGTCAAAAGCGTGCCAGCCCCTTCTAAGTGTCGTCTGCCCTATTTCTGAATAAGGCGTAAGCAAAAAATGAAAGGTCTTCTGAACACCACTATTCAGTAAGTCTTTATTCTGAGAGACTGCTATATTTTCTGGAATGCCAAAACGCAATGTATTATAGAACGGTTTGCTATTGCCGTTTTCCGTTTCAAGAATAACTTCAAAAGCAAAATCAGAACCTGAGCCTGCAACATCTACATTGCAGAAATAATAAATTCTCAAGGTTCCAAGATATTTATTATAAAGACCAAAATAGTTTGCATCAGGATATCCATCCTCATTCATAAGCGAAAAAGCCATCTCCCACCCATCGTTTTTTTTCATATCACCGCATACAGAATCAGACATCAAAGTAAGAGACGCCTTGCGATTCCAGGGAGCGGCAATCTTTGTGTCAAGAACACCGCCATTGTTTATGCAAAGGAATTCCATATTCTCCCAGTCAGTTTCAAAAGAAGCCGCTTGTTCTGCGGAACCGCCTCCTGTTACCGGAGTCTCAGTTGCTCCGCCACCGCCGCCGCCAGTCGTTCCGCCAGCGAGAACAGTCATATAAATTGGCGAAGCTGAGCCATTGTCGCATGCAGCAAAAACAAAGGCCGCGCACAAAGCCAAAACCAACGCTTTAAGAAACTTTTTCATACATTCCTCCAATCCAGGCATAAAAAATCCGGGCGCGCGGAAAGTGATTCCTTTTCCGCGCGCCCGGACGCAAATGCTATGTTCAAATAATTTTTTTATAAAGACAATGTCAGCTATTGAGTGATTGAGTGATTGAGTGATTGAGTGATTGAGTGATTGAGTGATTGAGTGATTGAGTGATTGAGTGATTGAGTGATTGAGTGATTGAGTGATT
>ONET01000060.1:13463-16590 GCA_900316905.1 uncultured Treponema sp. | reverse complement strand
AGAAAAAGCTTGAGGCTCAGGAACTTAACTTGGAGGCGATGAAATGAAAAGAATTTTTTTGGCGCTCTCGGCCCTCGCGCTTTGCTCTTTGGTTTTTTCGCGCCCCGCAAAAAAAGCTTCAAAAAAGAGCGTTGAATTCAACGACATAAACATGATTTCGCTCAAGGCCCAAAACCCGGATGCGCAATACGACGTCTTCACCATCGGAGAGAACACGCAAAGCTACACCGCCACGCGTTTTGTCGCGCCCTTCCTTGTCAACGCCTACGAAACAACCTACAACCTGTGGTACATCGTCCGCATTTACGCGGAACAAAACGGCTACGCTTTCGCAAACCCCGGACAAGAAGGCTCAAGCGGAAAGCGCGGCGCCCTTCCGACAAGCGAGGGCGGCTTTTTGCCGGTGACCATGATAAACTGGCACGACGCGGTTGTTTGGTGCAACGCGCTTAGCGAAATGAGCGGAAAAAGCCCTTGCTACAAGTTGGACGGAAAAATCTTGCGCGACTCGACCGACACCGCCGCTCTGGACAGAGCTTCCTGCGACTGGAGCGCGGACGGCTACCGGCTCCCAACCGAAACTGAATGGGAATACGCCGCCCGAAAAACGCCCAAGGGCTTCCAAAACGGCGCGCTCGCGAGCGGCCAAACAGACGACAGCGTATTGGAAGGCGACGTGGCTTGGTTTGACGAAAACGCCAATCAGGCGCGCGTGGTTGGAACGGCCGGAACCGTTTTTGAAAAGGAAGCGCCTCCCGCGCCCGGAAGCGGAAGGGCCAACGCGGCCGGCCTCTATGACATGAGCGGCAACGTCTTGGAATTTTGCTGGGACTGGCTTGACGACTACAAGGAGACCAAGGGCGTGGAGCGCGCGGCCGGCCCCGACTACGGAAAGGAGCGCGTTTGCAGGGGCGGCTCTTGGTCGCCCTACACCGGCTTCATCTACTGCGGCGACCGCTACGGCTACGACCCCAACGAATGTTACGATTTTTTGGGCTTCCGTTTTTGCCAAAGCGCGCAAGAAGAATAAAAGATCGGCCTAAAGGCAGGCGCAAAAGAAGCCTCAAAAGAAGAATTAATATTTCTTGCTTTTTTTAAAAAACCGTTATATAATAGACATTATGTCTGTATCCATTGAATTTCAAATAGCGGGCCTTGTATACACGCTCATATTGTGCGCCGCCTTTTTTAGAAAAGTAAAATGGGATTCCGTGCAAAACAGGATTTACAAGGTCTTGCTGCTTGTCACGGTGGCCGTGCTGACGCTTGACATCGCGAGCGTGATTTCGATAGACCACAGGGACACAGTTCCTCTTTTAAACGCATTCTTAAGCAAGGCATACATTGTCGTGATGGACTTGTTCATCTACACAATCGACCTTTACGCCATTTCTTGCGCCACCAACAGAAAGCTTTCGCCCGTCATGAAAAAAATCAAGACCGGCGTGATCGCCTTGATTTCCAGCATGACTTTGGTCGCCATCATTTTTTCGATAATAAACACGCTTTACTATTCAGGCTATGGCCGGCGGATTTACTCCTACGGGCCGCCGTCCGACTTGACATATGTGTTTTCAACCTTTTCCGTGGCTTTTGTCATATTCATCCTTTTGCTGAACGTTCGCCACATGAGAATCGCCCAGCTTTTTTCAATACTTTCATTCTGCATTATGGAAGGCGTGATCGCCATAGTCCAAATGTTCAACAAAGAGCTGCTTTTGGTGGGCTTTGGCTCAGCGGCGACAGTGTTCATAATGTATTTTACTGTCGAAAACCCGGACGCCCAAACCATAAACCGCCTCTCGCACGCCAACAAGCGCGCCAGGGAGTTGATACGCTTTTTCACCACTTCGTCAGGAACAAGAAAAAGCGTGGACATAGCGTCCACCACGACAAAGATTTTTCCCAATGTTTGCGTCATGGTTTTTGACATCGTGGACTTTTTGAAATTTTCAAACCGCATGGGAATCGAGCGCCTGTCAAAATACTTGTCGGCCTTTTTTGAAAAGGTTGACAGCGCGGCGGACTCCTTCAAGGTTGAAAAATTCAAGAATTTCGGAAGCTTTTACTGCGCTCTTTCCGGCGCTCCGGAAGAGAACCCCGCCAGCGCGTCGGAAATGGTTCACTTCGCGATTGAAGTGTTGAACATCCTAAAAAAGACCAACGCCCAAAACGGAATGAACTTGCAAATAAAAATTGGAATCGCGAGCGGCCCGCTTGTGGTCGACTTGGTGAGCAACCAAAACTTGATTTACAACATTTGCGGCCAGCCCACATTGACAGCCGAAATCCTAAGGGGAAACGCAAGTCCAAATTCAATCCATGTTTCAGAAAGCGTTTACGCGCAGCTGAACGACACTTACGATTTTACGGAAGCCGAAGATTTGGAAGTCGAGGGCGGCGGAACGATAAAAAATTGGCAGTTAGACATAGGGGGGGGGGACAAAAGTATAGTATAAATCAACTTTGAGCGCCCCCAAGCGATTTTTACAGGCTCTTTAGCTGGGCGTCAACTACGCTCCAGCTTTCCCCGTCTTTTTTCACTTCCATCACGGCATAGTTTCCCTCGCAAAGGGGGCCGGGGTTTACGACCAACGTCTCCCCTATTTTTTCCACGCTTTTCCCTTCGTGAATGTGGCCGCACAAGACGGCAAGGGGCTTTGTCTTTTTTATGAAATCTGTAAAGGCTTGGCTTCCGGCGTGAACGCCAGGCGCGGGCTGGTCGCACTTGTCTCCCTTGGGCGGGTTGTGGCTGATTAAAATCAAGTTGTTCCACTGCCCTTCTTCTTCCAAGCCGGAATTTTCAATAACGTCAAAGTCCTTTTGCAAGTCCGCCTCGTCGCGCTCGTTGGGAGTCTCGCCGGTGAACTTTGAGCCGCCGCCCGAGCCGGCGATAGCAAGGCCTTCAAAGTAAACCAAGCTATGCTCGCAGCTCATGTCCTGCTCTTCCAAGTCGTACAAAAGTTCAGGCTCGTCGCAGTTTCCGATCACGCAAAAAAGATTGGGGCAAAGCTCGCGCATTTTTTTTGCGCAAGGAAGGCCGGTCTCGGTCATTTTAAATTTGCTGAAGTCGCCCGCGAACAAAACCGCGTCGGCGCTTTTTATTTCGCCTTCCAATTTTTGCAAG
>ONET01000060.1:0-13418 GCA_900316905.1 uncultured Treponema sp. | reverse complement strand
TCCCCCTAAAGTATAAAAAGACTAAAAAGCCGCCATCGCGGCCTTAAGCGCCGACATTTGCTCGGCCGTTCCGATTGTTATTCTAAGCCACTGTTCGATTCCCGGCGTGTCAAAGCGGCGGACAAGGATGCCCTCTTTTTTGAGCGCCTCGTAAACGGCCTTTCCGTCCACGCCGTTCTTTTGGCAAAAGACAAAGTTTGTCTGGCTTTGAAGGACGTTCCATTGACGCTCGCGCAAAAAGTCTATGAAGGACTCGCGCTCGGCCACCACTTTTTTGGCGCAGTCCGCGTAGTAGTCGCCCGCCTTGCATGTCTCCAGCGCGAACTTTTGCGTGAAGGCGTCAAGCGGAAAGTGGTTCAAGGAATTTTTTACGGTGGTCACCGCCTGCGCGAGCTCCGGGTTGGCCACGATGTAGCCGCACCTAAGGCCCGCGCCGCACAAGCTTTTGCTGAAGGTCCGCACGACCACAAGGTTTTTGAATTCCGCGAGCAAGGGAAGGACGGTCTCGCCGCCAAAGTCCACGTAGGCTTCGTCAACGACAAAAACGCGGTCACGCGGCGCGCGGCGAATCCAGGCGCGGATTTGGTCGCGGCTTAGGCCAAGCGACGTGGGCGCGTTTGGGTTTGCGAAAATCGTTGACGAATGGTTTTTGTTGGCCCTAAAAATCATCTCGTCCACGTCAAGGCTCCAGTCGCCCTTTAAGGGAACAATGTCGCTTGGAATGTTGTAAAAGCCGCAGTAGACCGGATAAAAGCTGTAGGAATGTTCGGGGCGCACAAGCTTTTTGTCGGAGTCAAAGAAGGCGTAAAAGACAAAGGACAAAACTTCGTCGCTTCCGTTCCCCATGTAAATCATGTCGGGAGTGACCTTAAAGCCGCCCTCAAAGGGTTGGTTCTTTGACAAAACGCCGCCCGACTTGTTCAAAAGGTCGGCGAGCGCCGCCTTAAGCTCGTTGGCGTCCGGGTCAGGATAAAGCGCCAGTTTTTGCGGATTTTCCTTTAGGAAGTCCGCGGCGGCGGCGGCCACGCTAGGCGCGGGTGGATAAGGGTTTTCGTTTGCGTTGAGCTTTATGTAGTCCCTGTCGCGCGGCTGCTCGCCAGGCTTGTAGGGGTCCAAGTTTTTCATTCGTGTGGATAGCATTTTATTATTTTAGCGCTTTTTTACAAAACTTTCTAGTACTGTAAAAAAGCAAAAAAGCGGCGCGAAGGCGCGGGGCGGACGACGGCGGCACTCGCATTGCGGCTGACGCTATGGCGGCAGCGTAAAATAGTTTCAAACGCAATGCGCGTGAAGCGACGCTAGCTAGCGGCGCCGATTGGACGCATTCGCAACTGGGAGCCGCTTTTCTGGGCCGAGCGTTTTTTTTTGTCTTGATAATATTAAGGTTATGCGCTATACTTGCAATATGGCAGCCACAAGCGACATGGGAGTTCTGCTCCGCTTTTACGCAAGCAAGCAGAAGTCGCCTTTTATTTTATATTCCGCGTTCATAGACTACGTGAAGCGCTACGCCGCTAAAAACGTTGAGGAACAGCCGGAGCTTGTTCCCTACTTGGGAGACCCTGTTCCGCAAATGGAAAAGGCCTTTGAGCCTCTGATACAAAGCAAGCAAATCGCGCTAATAGAAACGAATCCCGCAAAGAAAGTCATTTTTGTGACCGGCTACTTCAACGCCACGTTCGCCGAGCGCTACAAGGAAATCAAGAGCAACGCCACGGTTCCATTTCCGACAATCCAAGACATGCCCAAGCAAACTCCCAGCGAAGTCTTGATAAAGTCTGAATACACCGAAATCATTTTTGACCTTCTAAAGAACCAAAAGCCCGACGACAAAAATTTGTACGCGATCATCGTTCCGATGAATTTGCCGTCGATAATATTTCCGGGGAACGTGCCGGTTTCAGTCCTTGTCAACGCCAGCTTGGAAAAAATGCAGCACATGCTGGAGAAGGACGAATACCACGACTACTACCTAAAAAAGCTTCGCATGTCAAATCCCGGAAAAGAAATCTCGGTGAAAAACTTTTTCAGCCAGTTCGTAAAGTCGCCGGAAGAAGCCTTGCAGTCGCTTAAAAATTCCGCCGACTGCTTTTACTTTTGGGGCCAGCTTTGCTACTTCATCAAGCAGGACTACGAAAAGGTCAAGGACTTCACGCAGGAAGACGTGAACGTTTTGCAGGCCGTCGCGATTTCCGAAATAGTGACATCGTTCTACAAGAACGAATCGGCAAAAAACTTGCAGCAAGAAAACGCGCTAAAGTCCGTTCAAAGCCACATGAAAATGCCGCCCTACTTCTTTACGATGGACGGAATCCTAAAGTTCACCGACGCCAAGGGCGTTCCCTTGCAGGGCCAGTACAAGGACGAAGCTTTAAAAGAGTTTTTGCAAAAGGAAACCACCGACGCGATGGCCAACGAGCTTCCAAACCTTTTGGTCTTCAAGACCGCGAGCGGCGCGCGCTACTTCATTTACAAGGAAAAGGTCTTCCCGCTTGTAATCAGAATGTGCAACGAGCTTCACGACACGATAAACGACACGCTGACCCGCGAATGGTACGAAATTCTTTTAAACTACGACAAGAAAAAAGAAATGATGGACGACAAGGCCTTCAACGAACGCTTGGAGCATGAAGTTGAAAAGCTTAGCCCTGTTCTCTACGCGCTTTTAAACGCCACTTTTTTGAGCGTGCTGAACATTGAGATGGCGCGCAGCAGCAAGGGCGGAAGCTCCAATCTTTTCCTTGGCGACAACCTTTTGCCCTACTCGCACCTACTCATGCTCAACCGGCAGACGATTTTGGCCAACGCAAAAATCCTTTTGCCCTTTTGGTACACAATCCCCTTCTTTTCTTGGCTCATCGGCTTGTTCAACAAAAAGCCCGACAAAAAGAAAAAAAATTCCGGCGTCTCGCAGAACGTCCACGAGGCCTTGGAGTCGGCGGAAGAAAAGCCCCGCTCGTCGCATAAAAACGAATCCCGCAAGGACGCTCTAATTAACGCGGCCAAAAAGGTTGAAAGCAATTTGGTTCCCGAAGGCTCCTCAATCGAGCGCGAGTTGAATTCCTACAAAAAGCAATGGAACAGGATGCTGACAAAGCAGGCCTACCTGAACCTTACCGAAGACGTAAACTCGCTTATCCGCGACTACATGCGAAAAGTTTTGCGAACGATAAGCGGACAAAGCTTTACGATTGACAGAATCCAAGACTTGGCGGAAACCCTTTGCAAAACGCCCAACATGCAAAAAATCACCGACCAAGACTCGCTTTACGTTTACGTCCAGCTTTACATGATTTACTTAGTGAAGAATCTTTAACGGGCAAAAAGCCCAAAAAACTGACAAAATTCTCAAAAAAAAACAAAAAAAATTCATTTTTTTTCTCAAAACAGGAATTTTTTTGCTCGATCGCATATATCTTATATGCGAAAAGTTTGGGACGCGGCCGAAACAAGGGCGGCGATTCAAAAGTTCCAGCCTTTCAAAAATCTTTTTTTCAAGGAGTTCATAATGAACAACATCAACTGTCTTGTGGTGGAAGGAAACATCACCCGCGAGCCCACTTTTAGGACTTCGCCCAACGGCTTCCCGATTTGCAAAATTCCGATCGCGGTAAACCACTTTTACAAAAAGGCCGCGTCCGGCGAGTATGAAAACGAGGTTTCATACTTTGACGTGGAGACATTCGGAAAACTCGCCGAGATTTGCGCCAAGTTCAGCCAAAAAGGCCGCGGCCTTAGCGTGGTCGGCCGCCTTAAGCAAAACCGTTGGAAAACGCCGGAAGGAAAGAACACCAGCCGCGTCACGATAATCGCGGAAAAAATTGAATTCAAGCAGCGCTTCAACAAGTCCGAGGACGGCGACGAATCGGAGGCCGCGTCCGCCGAAACGGAAAGCGCCGCGGAAGAAGCGACGGCCGCGGCCTTGGCCGACGCGGCTTTGGTCAGCGACGGCGGCGAGGAGGACGCGCAGTTTTAGCTGAATTGGCTCCGGAAAGGGGACGTCCCTTTCCGCCCACGCTCGGCCTTGAGCGCGAGGAAGCGCGGGGGTCTCCGTAAGGAAGCGGCGCGGCTTCGGCGCTCTTTTCATAGCGGGACTTGTATTCCTGCGGCGAGATTGAATAAAAGCCTTCCTTCCAGTTGAAGCGCGACGTTCCTTCTAGCGGAGCTTTGCGCGACAACGAAAGTTGGACGGCCTTTATCTCTTGCTTTGTGATTCGGGTCTTGGAAAAATCGACCAAAAAGCGCCTGAAGCCTTCGCCCAAAAGGCTGTCGCGCTTGTCCAATATGCTAAAGGGCGCCTCAGGCATTACAAAGGAGCCGTCGGCGGTGGAGTTGACCTTAAAGTTGGTCTCTTCCTTGTCCATAAAGTAGGTGAAGTCATATTCCTTTGGCAGCTTGAACCTCATGCGGAACAAGGCTGGATAAGCGTAAAGGGGTATCAAGACGCGGTCGCGCAACTTTTTTTCAAATACCGCCTCAAGGTTTTTCTTGGAATTTTCGTATGGCGAAACAAAGGCGCCCAAGCCTTGGTTTTCAAGCCATGAAACAGCCCACTTGTTGAACGAATAGAGATACGGGCCGGCTATTGCCTTGGCGCCTTTTTGGCGCAAGATTGAAAGTTGCGCGAGGTTGTTGGCGACAAAGGTTGTGTAGCCCATTTCAACAAGCTGGGATATTTGTTCCGCCAAGAGAGGCTCAATTCCCTGCGGACAAAATGGATCAAGCGACAAAATGGTCTGCTTTTTAGAAAATGGCAAGACCGTCTTTTTTTTCAAAAGATCGTAAAGGGACTCTGAATTCAGTTCCAAAATGAGGCGGACAGGATTCAGCGCCTGCGCCGAAAACACGTCGGGCACGGAAGACACTTGGACGTAAAGGCCTTCCGGAAAATACTCCAGCTCGCGCTTTTGGACGGGCGTCAAATCCATGACGGGAAGCAGCTCGTCGCGGGGCTGGTGGTTGAAGGGCGCCAAGTCGTTGGGAAGGACGCGGGGATAGCGCTTGGACATTGACTTGGTTTGCAATAGATAAACTTCGTCCCCTTCGCCAAAGCCTTGCGGAACGTCTATCCAAAGCCGTCCCTGGCTGTCAAACTCGGTGTGACGGACTTTGTGGCTTTCGCGCCCCGCGTCGTTCCTTTTGTGAATGCGTATCGAGTCGCCGGGATCGGGATTGTAGCTTCCGCCCTTTAGGAGGGCCAGCTGCAGGCGCAAGTCCTTTTCGCTCGCGGCTTCACGGACTTCGGCGGGAGCGGCCTTTGTGGAAGAAATTTTTCCAAGGTAAATGCCGGTTCCGCCCGCCTGGTTGGGGTTCAAGATTTCTTGGCCCGCTTTTTCGACGCCGTCCTGGACGCTCTTAAAGTTGTACCAATACGAAGTCTTGCTTCTGGCAAAGTCGGTGGCCAACATGCGCTTTGCGGCGGCGACGGCTTCCTTTTTGTTTTCCTGCCAGTGGTCAAGGACATAACGGTAGGCGGCGACGACGCTGCCCACATATTCGGCGCTCTTCATGCGACCTTCGATCTTAAAGGATTCCACGCCGGCCTGGACCAAGTCAGGAATTTTGTCTATAAGCTGCAAGTCGCAAGGAGAAAAATAATAGCCTTGGAAAGTTCCGCCGCTGGATTCTGTTGTGTACAAACGACGGCAGGCTTGGGCGCACATTCCGCGGTTGGCGCTTTTTCCGCCCAAAAAGCTTGAAAAAAGGCAAAGGCCCGACTCGCTGACGCACAAGGCGCCGTGGACAAAAACTTCAAGCTCAACGTTTGTTTGGGCCTTTATTTCCTTTATTTCATCAAGCCCAAGCTCGCGGGCAAGAACGGCGCGCTTGAAGCCCTCCTTGCCCAAAAGGTTCACGGCCGCGGCTGACTCCACGTTCATTTGCGTGGAAGCGTGCAAGGCAAGGTTTGGAAAAAATTCCTGGCACATGCGGATGACGCCGTAGTCTTGGACAATCAAGCCGTCGGGCCCCACGCGGTTGAGGTAGGCCAAAAAACGATAGAGGCGCTCGGTCTCGCGCTCCTCGCAAACGGTGTTCACGGTGACATAAATTTTCTTCCCTTTTTTATGAAGGGAAGAGACCGCGCCTTCAAATTCCCTAAAAGAAAAATTCGAGCTTCTAAGGCGGGCATTGAAAGTTTTCAAGCCCAAATAAACCGCGTCGGCTCCTTCGCCAATCGCCGCGTCAAGAGATTCAACATTGCCTGCCGGCGCCAATAATTCTGCCATAATCCTTTCATTATACAAAAAAAACAAAAAAAATTCAACTTTTCCCAAAAGTTGGGTAAAAAATTAAAAAAAAGTTCTATGTTACTTATGGAGGCAAAAATGGAAAGAAAAATTTTTACAAGGCCGGGGCCTAGCGCGGGCCAAATCGCGCGGCATGTGATTCTTGCGGCCGTCATCGCAGCGGGAGCCGCGCTTTGCGTTTGCCACGCGTCTTGCCAGCTTACAAGCCAAGGCATTCAGGCCCTCAACGCGGAAGAAAGCCCTCAAATCACGGGCGTGTCGATTTTGAACGCGTCTTCAATTGAAGTCGGCTTCACAAAGCCGGTGACCGTGCAAAGGGCCAGCGTTTCGCGCCTAGAGGCCGGGGAGCGGGCGGCGCTGGACATGACGGCGCAAAATCCAATTTTGGCAAGGGCGGTCATGTCGCAGGGCGGAACTGTGGCTGTCTACATTTTTGAAAGGGAGGCGGAACTTGGCGAGCGCTACCAACTTTTTAGCGAAATCAAGGACGCGCGCGGAAACTCATTGACCTTCGCGCTGCCCTTTGACGGCTTTAACGAGCGCCTGCCCTATTGCGTCCTTGCGGAAGTTCAGCCTAAAGGCAGCTCGTCAAAATCGGAAGGAGACGAAAGCCCTTACGTCATAATCCGCGCGCTTGAGGACGGAAACCTTTTTGGCTTGGAGCTTTTTTGCGCCAAAAAGCAAAGGACATACGCGCTTCCAAAAATCGAAGTCAAGGCCGGCGAGGAAGTGACTTTGCACTTGCGGAACACAAAGGACATTGACGCGTGCAAAAGCGAGCTTGGAAGCGACTTGGCGCTTGCCAAAACGCGCCGCTCGTCAAATTCCAAGCGCGACATTTTTTTTGAACAGGGCGTTCCCTTGGACGAAGCCAACGACGTGATTCTCTTGCGGCAAAGGAATTCCAACAAGGCGGTGGACGCGCTAAGCTACTTTACGACAAAGGACAACGCCACAGACTGGAATTTGCCTGAAAGCGCGCAAAAGGCCGTAAAAGACGGCGCTTGGCAAGGCGCGCCTTCAGTCGAAAGCGCTTTCTTGGCGAACGACGGAAAGAACAAGTACACAACATCGCAGCCGATGGTTCGCTCGGTCTTCCCAAGCGCCAAAGACCGGCGGCCTTCGTCAAAATACGATTGGACAATCTCGGCGCAAAAAGTGTACGCCAAGCGATAAAAAAAAGAAAACCTCGCGGACCAAATCACACACTTTTGGCCCGCGGGGTTTTACACACAGGAGGTTTTTGAAAAACGACGGCTGTTGAAAGCGCCGCCGGATTCCAACACTTTTTTTATAATTTTACTGTTTCAACCATATACCGGATGGAGGAACCGGTCGAGTCTTCAACAGTTTTTTCCACAACAAAAATCAAGGAGCTTCTTGCGGCGTCCCTAAAGATTCTGACGATTTTATAGCCGCAAACGCCCTTTCGCTTTATGTCAGGCGAACCGACCTTGTAAGAGCGCGACGACGAACCGTTTTCGTCGCAAACGTTCAAGTCAATGTAAAAACTAGAGCGGCAGTCTTTTCCACGGCCGTTGAACGTGGGAACCAAGCGGACTTTGTAGGTAAGCCTGCTGGAAGATTCCGAGTCGCCGTAATTCTTGAATTCAATTTCGTCAACGCCGGCTTTCTTTTCGCTTTCCAAGACGTAAAGAACGTCGTCAGGCAAGGAAGCCTTGCAGTTGTATTTCTTAAGGTCAAGGAAGCGCTTGGCCAACAAGTCTTCGTAGACCTGGCTGCCGCTTCTTAGCGAATTCTTTTCAAATGTTTTGTAGACGCCGCCAGGAACATACTCGTTTTTTTCAACGTCAATCGTATAAATCTCCGCGTAGGGCTCAAAAGCTACGTCTGTCTTTCCGTATTGTCCAAAGACATAAATTTTCCCGTCGCTAGAGAAACCAATGTCCTTGAAAGCGGCGGCGTCGCCGGCAAACGCGATTCCGGCAGCAATGAAAACAATACTTGCAATCAAGGCTTTTTTCATAATTCCCTTCCTTATGTTTATTATCGGCATTAAAAAAAACATCTTGAGCAAAAAATTGCAAAAATATATAATCAAGGCATGACTTTAAAAGCCCGCAACAATTTCACGCTTATACTCTCAACGTTTTTTTTGGCGGTTTCAACGGCCGCCCTTTTGTTCTATTTATATAAGCTGAACATAATCCACAAGGGCCAAGCCATGCCCAACTTCACCCTTTCCATAAAGGACTTCGCTCCCTTTTCCAACAGCTTTTTCACGCTTTGCCTTGAAACCTTATGCATCATGTTTTACATTCCGGCGGCGGCCTTTTTCATCTACGCGCGCTTTGAAAAAACGCCTTCAAACGAGGTGGCGTATTTTGTCGTGTTTTTGCTGGGCTGCGTCCCGGAACTTTTTCGCCTTTGCGTTCCGCTTGAAATAATGCAAGGCTCCTACCCCAGCCTTTTGGTCATTGCCGGCCGCGCGCTTTTTTGGGGAAGGACATTGTCGTTCGTAAGCCTTTTCGCCGCCTCGCTTTTGGCCGCTCCAAACAAAAGTATGAACGCCGAACAAAACATATTCCTTTTACTGGTCTTTTCGCTTACATTGGCAAGCTTCGCGCCCGTCAACACGGCGAAAATTTCCGCCTCGTTCAACGTTCAAACCGGCTGGACACAATTCTTCTATCTGCTCTTTGGAGCGGCCGCCGCCTTGACGATGATTTCCTACGCGATGAACGCCTGGTCAAACGAAAACCCGATTTTCATAAAAATGGGCGTTGACGTTCTGTGCGTCGAAGCCGGACTTTTGGCCATAAATTCCAGCGCGATTTTCGCGGCCGCGCTTTTGGGCGTTTTTCTTCTTTACGCCGGAACCATCCGCTACTTTTACAACTTGCACAAAATTTACGCGTAAAATCTTAAAGGAACTGGGCCAAAGCCCCCAATGAAATCGGAATCAAAAGGTTGTCAAAATCCTTAAGCGGAAGGACTTCCAAAAACATTCCGCACAAGGCCAAGCAAAGCGCCGAGCCGGCGTTGCCCAAGGTCAAGAAGCTTGACACAAAAATCGCCGTCAAGCACATAAGGCTTCCGGCGCAAGTTTTTCCGCCGCTGTACGGTATGTGAAGGTTTCCCATAAATTTTCCGGCAAGGCTGGCCAAGCCGTCGCCAAAGGCCAAGGCAAAAATTCCGGCCGCCGCCGCTTGAGGCTGCCACAAAAGTGCGCTGGCGGCGATTCCCAAAACAAGGGTCAACGGCCCCAAAACAAATTTTCCCCTGTCCCGCTCGCGCGCGGCCATGTCGGTTATGTCCGAGACGACAGGCACCTTGATTCCGCGCAAAAACAAAAACTGCGTGAGCGAATACAAGACCGCGGCCAAAAGCAAAAGGACAATCGTGGTCTTGTAAAAATATTTCATCATCAAAGGAACAAACGCCGAGCACAAGTGGATGGACTTTCTAAAAATTTCCTTGTATAAAGCGATGAGGCGGCGCTTCCATAAAACACCCACATGGGAACAGTATATTTTCACTGCTTGAGTCCCTTTTCTCCGTTAAGAACGCGCGGAATTTCCGTGTAGATTTCCGGCTCAAAATTTGGGAAGGGATGAGTGGCGTACTTTAAATTCATTTCCGCCAAATTGCTTCCCGGCAACCTGACCATCGTCTCCTGATTTCTTGTCATAGCGTCGTAATAACGTATGGAATCTTGGAAATTCACAAGCGAAGCCGCGTTCTTGGAGCTTGAGCCGCTTTGGCGGGCCACGCGGAAAAGGCTTACTCCAAGGTTGTTGGAAGCCTTCATGTATGTCTCAACCATGTCGCCGGCCCGCTCGTCGGTTTGCGGAGAAATGATTCCGTATTTTTCGCGCGTAAGGTCAAGGCGGGCCAAAAGGCGCTTGTAGTGGCCTTGCGCGGAGTAGTTGTCGTCCTTTAGCGAAAGCGTGTTTCCCAAGGCCAGCATCAAATGCGGGTCGTCGGAAAGGGTTTGGCTCGCCTTGACAAAGTTGCCCAACGCGTCTTGGTAGCGGCCGTTGGTGTAGTCAATGTAGCCCACCCTGTAGCGGATTGACGGGCTGTCGTTCTTTGCGTCTATTGACTTTTGGTAATTGCGGCGGGCGTTGTCCAAGTCGCCGGAAATAAAGTAGTCAAGGTCGCCCATGTCGGAATACATCACGCCGACATTTTTGTCCGCCTCAAAGTCGCTTGTCCTGTTTTTGCTTTCAAACAAATTCAAGCCTTCCGTGAACACATCCTGAGCCAAGATGTATTCCCTGTCGTAAAGGTATTCCTCTCCCAAAAGCCTGTAGTTGTCAAGCTGCCTGTAAATCTCGCGGCGGTTAAGCATGGGCGCCTTGTCGAACAAGTCTTTTGTGTTCTTAAGGGCCTGCATGGCCTTTTTGTGGTCGCCGACCTTCACAAGGTAGCGCGACAAGTTGTAGTTTGCGGTCGGGTTTTCTGGAAGCGCCTTTATGGCGTAAAGCATCATGTCGCGAACGTCTTCAATTTTGTCGCGCAAGAATTCCTGGTCGGCGGGCAGCTCGCCGTATTGCTTGTCCATAAGGTAGCCGCTCAGTTCAATCCAATCCTTTCCGTCCAAAGACTTTTCGCCTTGCGTAAAGAAGAATTCCTTAAGCTCCAAAACATTTCTAAGCTGGTCAATGCGAATGTTGTAGCGCAAGAAGCGGGACTGATAGAGGTTGGGGTTCTTGGAGCCATACAACTGCTGAAGCTTTGAATACTCTTCGTAGGCGTTGGCGAATTTCGCTCTGTCTTTTTCAGTTCCCCACTCAAGGTAGGTGTCGCCCAAAGCCAAAATTCCGTCAGGATCGTTCACATGGTTGTCCAAAACCTCGCGCTTTAAAATTTCTTCCGCAAGCTCGTAATTGGCCAAGTCGTCGACTTCCATTTGGGCGTATTCAAGGCCCGCCTGCTTGTCATGGTTGAAGCGCTTTAGAATGTTCTTGTAGAAAAGCTCCGCGCGGTCGTACTGCTTTTTCGCGCGATAGCCTTGCGCGTATTTAAAGAACCATTTTTTCTTTGACTTGTAGCGCAGCGCCTCGTTGAATTTGTCTTCCGACTGCGGGAACTCGTCATGCTCTATCAGGACGTATCCTTCGTTGTAAAGCTTTTCCGCCATCAAGGGCTTGTAGATGAAGCGGTGTCCCAAGTAGCCAAGGCAGAACAAAATCATCGCGGCAAAGACGCCCACTATAATCGCAGGAAGAATTCTGCTCTTTAACTGATAGGCAAAAGAAGCCTTGTAGGCCTCGTATTCTTCGGCGCTGCGCCTTTCGTAATCGCGCGGAACAGGAAGGCTTATGTCGAGCATTTTTTCCAAATGTCCGGCAAGCTGGCGCGCGGTCACTTTCTTTAAAACCTTGTCGATGACTTCAAAAACAACTTCATCGGTGAACTCGTTCTTTACAATCATCTCCTCAACGGCTATGCGCACATTGAGCGGATAGTCGTGAAGGTTTTTCTTGAACCTTATGTATTCGTCCTCAGTAAGCTGAGTCCTTTGCTTTCCATCTCCAGTGACGGCGCCCGAAAAATCAACTTGGTCAAGCCCGCCGCCCTTCTTTCCTTCGTTGGCGTAAGGATCGGCGCCCTCCTCCGAAAATCCCGGAATGCTAAAGTCGTCGCCGCTTCCTTCAAGCGCGAAGTCGTCGCTGGCCTTTGAAAGCTGGCTGTCCGTGTCTTGTATGTCAAAGTCGCCAAGAGCGCTGGCCGTGGCTTCGTCAGTTTCGCCAAGGCTTTCTCCCGGCAGGGCGCCGTCTTCCTGCGCTCCGCCTTCGCCGGCAGAGTCCGTCATGTCAAAGCCGCCGAAGTCCATTCCGTCGGTGCTGAATATGTCTTCGTCGCTTTTTGGAGCCTCCACCGCGTCGGCGGAAATTTCTTCTCCGCCGGCGCCTTCCATGTCGCCAAGGCCGTCCATGTCGGGCATCTCAAACGAGTCGGCGCCTTCTTGCGGCGCGGGCGCGTCTCCCAATGAAGACACTTCCGGCGGAACTTCGCCCAACTCTTGCGGCAAGTCCATGTTCAAGTCTATCGAAGGGCCGCCGTCAAAGTCGCCCAAATCGTCCATGCCGTCAAGCGCGCCGTCGGCGGGACTTTCTTGCGCGGCGGGCTGTTCCATGCCGCCAAGAGAATCGTCCGCCGCGCCCTGCTCCGCAAAAGGCTCTTCCAAGCCGGCTTCATCCGCGCCATCAGGCTTTTCTTCGGCTTCTGAAAGCGTCTCCATTTCGGGAATGTCGTCCAAGCTAAAGTCGCCGTCAGGGGCGGCCGCTTTTTCGGCGGCGCTTTCCTTCGCGGCGGGCTCTTCCAAGCCGGGCTCTTCCGCGCCCCCAGCCTCTCCTTCGCTCGCCGGAAGGTCGTCCATGTTAAAGTCTATGTCGCCAAGGCCGCCCAAATCGTCCATGCCGCCAAGAGAATCGTCCGCCGCGCCTTGCTCCGCAAAAGGCTCTTCCAAGCCGGCTTCTTCCAAGCCCTCAGGCTTTTCTTCGGCTTCTGAAAGCGGCTCCATTTCGGGAATGTCGTCCAAGCTAAAGTCGCCGTCAGGGGCGGCCGCTTTTTCGGCGGCGCTTTCTTGCGCGGCGGGCTCTTCCAAGCCGGCCTTTTCCGCGCCGCCAGAATCTGCTTCGCGCGCCGGAAGGTCGTCCATGTTAAAGTCTATGTCGCCAAGGCCGCCGTCAAGGCCGCCCAATTCATCAAGGCCGCCTAAGCCGCCAAGAGAATCGTCCGCGCCTTGCTCCATGGCAGGCTCTTCCAAGCCGGCTTCTTCCAAGCCCTCAGGCTTTTCTTTGTCTTGTGAAAGCGGCTCCATTTCGGGAATGTCGTCCAAGCTAAAGCCGTCGTCAGAGGCGGCCGCTTTTTCGGCGGCGCTTTCCTTCGCGGCGGGCTGCTCGGGCAAGGTTCCGTAAGGAGAAGTCACGTAATATGGCGGATTTTCTTTTGTGACAGGATTGTCGGTAAAAATGTCGGGCTTTAGGACGGCCAAATCGTCGGCGGCGGCAAGCGGCTTATAGACAGGCTTTTGCTTTCTGTCTTTGTCCGTTTGAGGCATTTCAAAATCTTCAACGTCGTCGCCAAAAAGCGCGCTCGCGTCAACGTCGCCGCCAGCGGGGGCCGAAGCGTCTTCCTCAGGCGGAGCGTAATCTTCAACCTCTATCTCGCCCAAGTCGTATCCGTTTCTCGCCATCC
>ONET01000032.1 GCA_900316905.1 uncultured Treponema sp. | reverse complement strand
ACTCCAAAAATAATTTTCTATTGTGGATAGTTATTATAATGAAAAAAAGAAATATATTCAAGAGAAAAAATAAAAAAACACGCTCCCAGTTGCGGATGCGACAGTTCGGCACCGCTAGCTAGCGTCGCTACTCGCTGTTTGCGCTTGTAACTATTTAACTCCGCCGCTTTTGCGGCGGCGCAAACAGAGAGTTGCCGCCTGTCGCCCCGCGCCTTCGCGCGTGTTTTATTCAATTCCCGCAACGGTTTTTGTTATAAAAAAACCACGCTGCGGGAATTGTTTCGGCGGACCGCGCTCGCAAGCGAAGCGTCGCGAAAATCCGCTCGAAAAAACAACGTCAATCTTTCAACCGACAATACGAGCGGACTACTCAGCGCAGATGGGCTCGAAGGTTTCGGCTTTGAGCGAGGCGCCGCCGATCAAGCCGCCGTCGATGTCGGGCTGGGCAAGCAAGTCTTTGGCGTTGGAGGCTTTCATTGAGCCGCCGTACTGGATGATTGTCTCGTCGGCGACTTTCTGGTTGTAAAGCTTGGCGATGTAGGCGCGGCAGAACTTGTGGATGGCCTCGGCGTCTTCGGGCGTGGCGGTCTTTCCGGTTCCGATGGCCCAAACAGGCTCGTAGGCGATAGTCACCTTCTTCATCTGCTCTTCGGTGACTCCGGCCAAGTCGGCGCTAAGCTGGAAGGCGCAAACCTGCTCGGCGTTTCCGGCCTCGCGGTCAGAAAGCAACTCGCCGATGCAAAGGACAACTTCAAGGCCTTCGTTAAGGGCGCGGCGAACCTTTTTGTTGATAAGTTCGTCGGACTCGCCGATTTCGTGGCGGCGCTCCGAGTGGCCGAGGATTACCGACTGAACGCCCAAATCCTTAAGCATTTCTGTAGAAACTTCGCCTGTATGGGCGCCGTTTGCCGTTGCGGCCACGTCCTGGGCTCCCAAAAGGATGTTGGATCCATTGAGGACCTGTCCAACCGCGTCAAGGTAAACGAAGGGAACGCCAACCATGAATTTGTTGGCCTTTCCCTTAAGGGCGGCAACCAAGTCCTGGGCCAATTTAACAGCCTCAGCCTTGGATGTGTTCATCTTCCAGTTTCCTGCGATATAATGTGTTCTTGCCATTTTATGTGTCTCCTATAGTTATGGTTATAAAAAGCGCGGCGAGTTTTGGCGTTTTTCGCAAAGCGAAAATGCGAGCCTTGCGAGCAAGCCAAAACTCGAATCTTGGCGCGAAAGTTCACTTTTGCGCCAAGATAGCAATTCCAGGAAGTGTCTTTCCTTCCAAGAACTCCAAGCTGGCTCCGCCGCCTGTAGACACGTGGGTCATCTTGTCGGCAAGGTGGAACTTGTTGACGGCGGCGACAGAATCTCCGCCTCCGACTACTGTCATGGCTCCACGGCCTGTGGCTTCGGCTACCAAGCGGGCGACCTGCTCCGTTCCCTTGGCAAAGGCGTCAAACTCAAATACGCCGACCGGTCCGTTCCAAACGATGGACTTGGCAGTAGAAAGAACTTCCTTGTAAGCCTCGACAGTCTTGGGGCCGACGTCCATGGCCATCAAGTTTTCGGGAATGTCGATGTTGTCAACGGCGACGGCCTTTGCGTCGGGAGAGAACTCTTCGGCGCCGACATGGTCAACCGGAAGAATGATCTTTACATTCTTGGCGGCGGCGTCGGAAAGCAACTTTTTGGCTGTGTCGATGAAGTCGTCCTCAACCAAAGACTTTCCTACGTTGTGGCCCTGGGCCTTGAGGAATGTGTAAGCCATTCCGCCTCCGATGACGAGGGCGCTGGCGTTCTTCATCAATGATTCCAAAACCGCGATCTTTGAAGAAACCTTGGCGCCTCCGATGATGGCGACCTGCGGCTTGGGCGGGTTTGTTACCATAGGCTCGATGTTGGCGACTTCCTTTTCCATCAAGAAGCCTCCAACCGGCTTTTCTGACATGAACTTGGCGATTGTGGCTGTAGAAGCCTGGTCGCGGTGGGCGGTTCCAAAAGCGTCGTTTACAAAAATGTCGCCGTATGTTGAAAGCTCTTTGGCCATTGTCTCGCGCTCGGCGTCAACCTTGCTGGTCTCTTCCGGGTGGAAGCGGACGTTTTCAAGCATGGCCACGGCTCCTTCCGGCAAAGCGTCGATGGCGGCCTTTTGACCGAGGGCGTCGGGCAAGAAAGTCACGGGCTTTCCAAGCTTTGAGGCAAAGTATTCGACGACCGGCTTCATGCGGTTCTTTCCGTTGATGAACTTTTCCTTGTCGGCGTCTGTCCAAGTCTTTCCGGCTTTTTCGGCCTTTTCCTGGGCCTTCTTGACGTCCTTTTTGGGGTCGCCCAAGTGGCTCATCAATACCAGCGAGCGGGGGCTCTGCTCAAGAATGTATTTGATTGTAGGAAGGGCGGCCATAATGCGGGTGTCGTCCTGCACGACTCCGTCCTTCATCGGAACGTTAAAATCAACGCGCATGATGACGCGCTTGCCTTTGAGGTCAACGTCTTTGACTGTCTTAATCATATCATTACTCCTTAAAAAATATGAAAATTTATGGCTAACATTCTATACCATCTTGCGGAAACTTTCAACAGAATTTGCGGAACTTTTAGCGCAAAAGCTTGTCCAAGTCGGAATTGAGCTTTAGGTAGTTTTGGTTGTTGGGATTGAGCGCGATGACTTGGCGCAAGTAGTACTGGGCCTTTCGCCAGTCCTGCTTGGCGAAATATATTCCGTACATTCTGAAAAGCGCGTCGGAATTTCGCGGGTTCGCTATTACGGCGGAACGAAGGTCGGCCAGCTGAGCCGCCTCGCCGCCGGCCAAAAAGGAGCGCTGGTAATACAAAAAGCTTTTCATCGACGACGACGCGGAATTAATTGAAGAATTTATGAAACGCGAAGCCTGCGCTCCCCTTCCTGTCCTGACCATGCTTTCAACGTAAAGCTGCGCGGCTTTTTCTTCGTTGGGAAGGCGGTTGTAGAGGGCCGAAGCGGAATCCCAAGCCTCCGCGTTGTAGCCCAAGGAAAGGCAAATGCGGACATGGGAGCAAATCGCGTCCACGCTGGGATTGGGAAGCGCCATTATCTTTTTGCTGGCGGCGTAAGCTTCGGCCCATTTTCCTTCGGACATCAAGGTCTGGATTAAGAACGAAAGCGCCTTTTGGTTTTGCGGCTCCACCGCCAGCACTTGGCCGGCAAGCTCGGCGCCGCTTTTTTTGCCGATCAAAACGCCGCTTTCTCCGGCAAGTTCGGCGGCGGCAAGAATCACGTCCTTGTCGTTTGGATAAAGCGAAAGCGCCTTTTCTATTGTAGAAATGGCGAGCGCCGAATTCTTGTTCCATTCCTTTTGGACCCGCGAGCGCAGCAAAAGGTATTCGCGCGCCGTCGCGTTTGTCCTGGAGTAAACGTCCAGCAACGAAGTGGCCTTTAAGTACTCGCCGGTGGTCACGAAAACCTTGGCGCGGAACAAAAGCATTTCCAAGTCCGCCGGATTTTGTTGCAAGACCAAAACCGCGTAGCGCTCGGCGGAGGAGTAGTCGGCGATGTCGTAGGAATTGCGCGCCAAAAGCTTTAGAAGCTCTATGCTTGACGGATAAAGAACCACCAGGCTGTCGGTGACGCTCTTGCTTTCCTCAAAGCGGCCAAGGGCGTTAAGGCAATTGGCCAGGTTGAACAAAATCTCAAAGGCCTTGCTTTCTTGCGAGGCGAGCCTAAGCTTTTCCACGGCCTCCGAGGCGCGGTCGCTCTTTGAGTAAAGCAAGGCCAAAAGGTAGTTGGCCAAAACGCTCTTTGGCCGCATGGACAGCGCTTCGTTAAGGCGCGCCTCCGCCTCGCCATAGTAGTCGCTGTTGCTTATCGGGCTGCACAAAACCAAGGACGGCAAGACAGTTCCCAAAAAATCCATGTTGCCGGTGCTGGTGTCATAAATTCCGTTTTTGGCGGAATCAATCGCGCCGGTGTAAACGTTTCGCATGGTGACTTCGGGCGCGTCAAGCTGGACGTTTTGGCTTTGGCTTGGCCAAACGATTTTTAGGATCTCGGTTATTATGAAAATCAAGACGCGCTCGTTTTCGGCGTAGTCAACGGCGGCTTTCTTTAGGCTGCCGTAAGCCTGCAAAAGGGATTCCGCCGAGCCGTTCTCCACTTGCTCCAGGACGCTTTTGTTTATGCCAGAAAAATATCCCGCGCCGTCCTTGTCTCGGTTTTTGTCGATGTTTATGGTGGTGACGTCGCCGATTATCTCTTCTTCGGAACTTTCGCCCTTCTTGTTTTTTTTCTTTGAAGTCTTCTTTGCCGCCTTTGCCAAAAGAACGCCTGAGTCCGCCTCTTGGCCAATGTAATAATCGGCCGAGTGAAATTCAGCAAGAGAGAGAAGCAAGGCAAAAAGGCAAAGAAGCTTTTTTCGCATCTATCAATAATCCTCTGTGAACAGAAGGGGCTCGTCGTCTTCGTCTTCCTGAATCTCAGGAATTTTGTCCTTGACCTTTAGGCGGGCGTAGTAAAGCGCGATGAGCGTTATTCCGCCCGCTATCAAAATCAAGGGCATGAAGCGCGAAAAAAATTCCCTCATGGGAACCTTTATTATTTTTAGTGTGAACAGCAAAAAGAAGGCTCCCAAAACGGAAAGCGCCACGGAAGGAATCACGTAAATCGTCTTGAATTTTTTGTAGCGGAAGCGGCCCATCGGAAGAAGGGTCATTCCAAAAATCATGACGATCACAGGCCAATACTGCTTGAATTGAAGCATCACGGAATTGGCGCTCAATATCAACGACAAGAGCGAAAGAATGCAAAAGTTGGCGAAAATATAAAAGACGGCGGGCTTTTTGGTCAAAACCGAAAAATAGACAAAGGCCGCCATTATCAAGACCAAGACGCAGTTTAGGACAAAGTGAAAGGACATTATTTTTCCGTCAGACGGCAAAAAAGCCCATATCACTCCGGCCAAAAGGAGCAAAAGCCCCAAGGCGAGCATAATGTTTTGGATTTTCCTGTTTTCTTTAGCCATAAATTTCATTTTACCACAAAAGCCGTCCTGTGTTCAACCGCCCCGCGAGCCTTTGCCCGGCATCCTTCGCGCCCGCAGCTTTCCAAGCCAGCCGCCGCCCCCAAGCCCTCCCGTCGCCCGATTGAACAAAAGGCTCAAATGCGCTAAAATTTTCCTTCAATGAAAAGACGCTTTTTCCTAAAATTGGCGGCGGCGCTTTGCTTGGCTTTCGCGCTGCCCTCTTGCA
Source organism: uncultured Treponema sp. (assembly GCA_900316905.1). Lineage (GTDB taxonomy): Bacteria > Spirochaetota > Spirochaetia > Treponematales > Treponemataceae > Treponema_D. The sequence goes on along the minus strand of ONET01000032.1, from coordinate 18,237 downwards.
AAAAAGATAATTCCACCGAAAAAGAGCTTGAAAACCTTTTAAAGGAGCCTTCGCTTTCCAACGAAAGCCGCTACGCCATCATAAACAGAATCGCGGCCAAGTGGCTGGACGAGCAGCGCTACGACGACTTGATTCTATACTTGACCGACTACGTTGAGCGCAATCCCGACGACAAGTACAACGCCTATTGGCTTTTGATGACCGCCTACACTTACATACAAATGCGGCAGGAACGCGTGGCGGAATATTACTTTGAACGCATAATCCGCGACTTTCCCGACCTTAAGGTAAAAGACCGCTCGATTCACTTCATCTGCCTTGAGCGCCTGATCCAAATTTCCACCAACCACGAAAACCGCATAAAATACTTCAACACGCTTATAAACCGCTTTCCGTCAAACGTGAGCATAACCGAAATGTACGTGCGCCTTGCGCGCGAATACGAGCAGATAGGCGAATGGACCCGGGCGCTAAAGACTTACAACATGTTCCTTGAGCAGCCCGACGCAAGCTCGATCCAAATCACCGACATGCACGACATCTACAACTACGCGCGCAACTTGATAGACTTCAACAACTCGCCCAAAAACTGGACGTTCAAAAGCCTGGACGCTCTGGCCGACAACGTCAAGAGCGCGATAACCCGCTACCAGCCGCGAAAGCTTGACGAGTGCCGTTCCAAGGTCAACTTTTTCGCCGTGTCGTGGCGCCAGGACGACAGCATTCCGACAGGCTCGGTGGACTTTTCTATGCGGAACTTCATGCACGGAAACAGAATCAGCGTGACGGAAGAGCTTATTCCGGGCCCCACAATCAACGAGGCCTACTTAAAGACCAAGGGCTGGACGCTCGCAGTTCCGACTTGGTACTTTTATTTTAGAAAAGTCAACTTTCCGGCAGATCCGGATATTCACGGAACATGGGAATGGGCGGGAATTTATATCGGCGAAATGATGTAAACCTCCGCTCGTGTTTTGGAACGCAAAACCGTAATCGTTGTTTCGAGCGGATTTTCCAATTAGCCGCTCGCATAAGGCGGCTACGTCGCTTCGCGCCGTTTTGCATAAGAAATTATCCACAGGCTCGCTCTCGCGAGCTGGCAATCGCGCCTAATTGGAGCCTGCTTGTCCTTGTTCTCGCGCTTTTTTGCGCGGCGGGCGCGTTCGCAAGCCCCGAGCCCCAAAACCTTTTGCAAGACAAAAAAAGCGTGCCCGAAGAATTCGCGCCGGAGGAATTTGTTTCAGTCTGGGGCGGAAGCGGCTTTTACAAGGAGCTTGACTTGCCAGGCGCCTGGCGAAAAGAGGTGGAGCCTTACAGACGCCGCTGGCTTTCCGCGACGGGCCGCGCCGAGCTAAGGACGATTTTGGAAAACGGCTCGCGCTACAGGCACTACGTTCGGCGGCGCTTGGCGGAAGAAGGCCTTCCTTCATGCATTGAATACATTCCGGTGATTGAGTCCAGCTACAAGCCCTTGGCAAGCCCCGCCAGCGGAAAATCGATAGGCCTTTGGCAGTTCATGGAAAACAGCATAGAAAATTACTTGCGAAAAACAAAGTGGATTGACGAGCGGCGCGACCCTTGGAAGTCCACCGACGCGGCCATAAAAAAGCTCAAGGCCAACCACAAGGAATTTGGCGACTGGCTTTTGGCCATAGCCGCCTACAACTGCGGCGCCGGAGCCGTAAGGCGGGCGCTCAAAAAAACTTCCGAAAAAACTTTTTGGTCGCTGGCCCAAAACGACTTGATTCCCGGCCACGCTGCGGTTTACGTTCCCAATTTGCTGGCGGTAAGCGACATCGCGCAAAATTCATTTTGGTACGGCGTGGACTTGCCCGAGGCTTTTTTTGACGCGGAACTTTATTCGCCATACGACGACTTTGACTGCGTAAAGGTCGGCGGAGGCCTTTCGATTAGGGCGCTGGCCGGCGAAATGCGCGTCGCTCCCGACATTCTTTTGGAACTGAACCCAGCCCTGCTTTACGAAGCGACGCCGCCCGACGAGGAATACGAATTGCGCCTTCCAAACGGAATGAAGGCGGCCGCGGAAGACGCGATTTTTAGCCTTAACAAGCGGAGCGAATATGCCGACAATAAATAAGATGAGAAAGAATTTTTTATTTGGAAGCAGGCCTCGCGCAAGGGGGGCGGCGTTTTTTGCCGCGGCGATTTTTTTTGGAGGAACCTTGTTCGCCCAGCAAAAGAAAAACGACCCCAACGCGCCTTTGGCTTCCACGAGCAAAGTAAACTGGATAGAAAAGACGTTCACCTCAAACATCACGCTTGACATTGACAGGGCCGGAATCCCCATGCCCAGCGGAAAAAATTCCGCCGTGAACACCGTGGCGTCGCGCCTGCCCAATTTGATAAAGGATCCTCTTTTGACCCTTTACGTGGACTCCAGCAGAACTCTTGGCGACTACATTCTTGAACGAAAAATTTCACTGTCGCAAATAACCGACATTGTGGAATCCGGAAACAAGACGCTGGGCTACTTTGACAACAAGAATTCGCTTTTTAAAATGGACCACAAGCTTTTGCTGAACCAAATCGGAAGCCTTTTCACCCGCCACCAAAGCCCTTACGAAAGGCGGAAGTCAATAGAAACAATTTCGTCGCGCGCCTACAGCGGAATCATCATCGACGCGCGCGGCCAGCTTCCTGTTCACGGAGAGTTTGTGGACGCGCAAGCCGAGCCATGCCTTTTTCCGCGCGTTTGGAACGAGAACATGGAAATCGTTTACGAACGCAACATGGCGCAAAGCCTTGAGGTAAAGACAAACGGCGTCGCCGGATACGATTGGAGCGACGACGAAAGCCGCTACAGCCAGCGCGTCGGAGCCGACCCCTTGAGAATCTCGGCCAAGCAAATTTTCGGGCACAACCGCACCGACCTTGTGATAAGCGACGACGACGCGCTGCGCATTTTTTCAGTTCCGCAAAACGCGGAGCTTTTGAAAAACGGAAAAATCGTCCTGCTTTTGAACAAAGACGTTTTGATGCGCGATGTGGCCGCTCCGCTTAAGGACGACTCCTACTACACCGCCTACAAGAACGTCAAGCAGTATCCGCTTAAAAAGCCCGGCGCCGACGCGATTGACGACAGCCCGGAAGGAATCCGCTTTACTTACAACCTAAAGTTCATCGCCGACAGTCCCGAGCTTTTGCCGGAGGAACTGCCGCGCATTTCGGAATTGGCCGACTTGCTTAAAAAAGCGCTTGACGAAAACGCCTTCACAATTTTTGTGGCCGGACACACGGCGGACATCGGCCAGCCCCAAAACCAAATGCGCCTTTCAATCGACAGAACGCAAACAATCATAAATCTTTTGATCGAGCGCGGCCTTGACAAAAACATTTTCAGCTACAGGGGCTTTGGAGAAACGCAGCCTGTGGGCGACAACAGCACAAAGGAAGGCCGCGCGCAAAACCGCCGCGTGGAAATAACACTGCGGCCCCGCGCAACTTACATCCAACGCAGCTGGTAAAAAAAAACACTCCCAGTTGCGGCTGCGTCTGACGAAACCGCTAGCTAGCGTCGCTACTCACTGTTTGCGCTTGAAACTATTTTACGCTGCCGCTTTCGCGTCAGCCGCAAACAGAGAGTTTTCGCCAGCCGCCCCGCGCCTTCGCGTGTTTTTTTTCCACAACTTTAGAAAAACACGAAAAAAAGGGCGGGGCCCAGCGACTTCACGTGTTTTTTTTCCACAACAAAAAAGGTTAGAGTCGCGGGCTAGTCCATACAGGCGGAGAATTCCGGCGGGAGAGGGGCCTCAAAACGGAGGGGCTTTCCCGTAAGCGGGTGCGGAAGTTCCAAGCTAAGCGCGTGCAAAAAAATGCGCTCGGCCTGCGCGCCGCCGTACAATTGGTCGCCCAAAATCGGAAGGCCGCGCTGGCTAAGATGAACGCGGATTTGGTGGGTGCGGCCGGTAAAAAGTTCCGCTTGGACAAAAAGGCGGCCGCCCGACTTTTCCAAAACCTTAAAATCCGTTCGCGCGAATTTTCCGCCCTTCTCTTTTGGAACAAGGCCCCACTTGGCCGCCTGACTTTTTAGCGACACGCGGCCCAAATAGTTTTGGACGGAAAAGTTGTCGCCGACCTTAAAGGCGCCGGCTTTTTTGCCTTGAACAAAATCTTTTTCAAGCCCGGAAAGCGCGGCCGGCTCGCACACCGCAACGTAAATCTTTTTTGCCGCGCGTTCTTGGGCCGAGCGCAGACTGCTTCCAAGACCAAGACTTCCGGCGGACCTTTTGGTCTTGCCAGCAACGTTCGCGCCGCCTTCCTCAAGCCGCGACGAGTCAAAGGCGGCGAAAAGCGCGACGTTGCAATCTCGGCGCTTGGAAAACAAAATCACGCCGCTAGTGTCGCGGTCAAGGCGGTGGACAATTCCGCAATAAGGCGGATTTTTGTCAAGGCCGATTTTTTTATGCAAGTAGCGGATGACCGCCGCGCGCAAATTGTCGCGGTCTTGGACAAACGTAGGCTCGGTCGGAAAACGCGGCGGCTTGTTGACTACGATTATCGCGTCGTCTTCGTATAAAACGCGCGAGCTGTCAAGCTCAAATTTTATGTCGTCGTTTTGCTTTTCGTAAAAGAATTTTTCTTGGTCGAGCGAAACTTTTACCCGCGCGTTTTTTTTAAGGCTAAAGGCCGGGTTCTTGCAAACAAAAAAGCCGCCGCGTTGATTTTGGGCTTGCAAGGCCTTTTTGCCGCCGTTTTGATCTTGCAAGGCCTTGCGCTCAGGCGAAGCGGCGACCATGACGTTCCCGCTAAAGAGCAAGCGGCGAATTTTGGAATTGCTAAGCGCGGCTTTTTCGCGGGCGGCGTTTTGGCCTTGAACGCAATCTCCGCGCTCCGCGTTTTGGCCTTGAACGCAATCTCCGCGCCCCTCATTTTGGCCTTGCAAAAACTTTGGCAATTCCTTGCGCAAAAAATCGTTTAAGGTCGCCGCGCTTTGAACGGTCAAAAGAATTTCTTGGCTCATATAAACTTATAGTCTGGCTCGCCGTTGGCCGCGTAGATTTTCACGCGGCACTCTTCCATGCAGACGTTTTCCTCAAAGGCCGCGATGTCAAAGGCCGCGGGGCTCATCAAATCGTCAGGATTAAAGTTAAGCTTAAGCTCAGATTCTTCGCCCTCGCCCGCCAAGCGCGAAAAGGCGCCGTTTATTCTTACGATGTCGGCCACGACAGGAAGCAAGCGCTCCTTTCGTTTTTCACAGTATTTTTCTTCCAAAAAAAGAAGCTGCATTTTTTCTATTTCTTTATGGGAAAGAGCCGCCTTTTTGCGCTCGTCGTAGCCGCAATTGTTGCAAAGCTGCCATTCGGCAAAGTCGGAGAAAAACTTTGACGGAGCGATTTTAAGCGGCTTGAGAACCGAGTTGAACCAAGGCACCGCGCGGCCCTCGGAATAAAAGACGCTGACGGCGTAAGCCGCATTGCGCGCCCACGCTATGTCCTGGCTTGAAAAAACCGCGGTGTTTTTTGCCTCTTTTTTTTCGGAATAAAGCTGCTCAAAGTCAACGTGGTTGGGATACAAGCCAAGCGCGAAGTCCACGCGGTCCCTAAAAGCCTTTACCGTGTCGCCTTCTGAAAGCGCCCAATCCATCAAAAAGCCAAAAACAAGGCCCGCGTCGTTCAAGAGCGCGGCTTTTTTGGAAAAAAGCTTTTTGTCCAAAAAGAATTTTTTTCCGGCCTCGCCGCGCATGGCCACGTCAATCGAGCAAAAAAGATTTTGCAAAAGTCCGATTATCTCCGCGTCAAGAATTTCAGCCTTTACTGGAATTGAATAGTAAACTTCGGGAGCCAGACGCGCGGCCTTCCGTATGAATTCCGCCAACGCCTTTTTGTCCGAAGAAAAGCGCCGGTCGCGCAGCGCGAATTCAGTCACTCCCTTTTGCGCGAAAGACTTAAGGTCTGAGTCTATGTCCTTGAGGTCAAAATTGTATTCGCCCTGCACGCTTTTTCTCGCGCCGCCTAGTTAAGCTGCAAAAGCTTTATGCCGCGCTTTTTGCAGTCGGCCAAAATTTCTTCCGACCAAATGCTCACCTGAGTTTCGCCGATGTGCGCCTTTTTAAGAAGGAACATGCACAAGCGCGACTGGCCGATTCCGCCGCCCAAAGTTTGCGTAAGCTGGCCTTTGAGCAACTTGGAATGGAACATCAATTTTTCACGGTCCTCGCAGCCGCGCTCCTTTAGCTGGGCCTTAAGGGATTCGGGCGAAACGCGGATTCCCATAGAGCTAAGCTCAAAGGGCTGCTGCAAAAGCTCGTTCCAGACGATGATGTCGCCGTTCAAGCCCTTGTGGCCGTCGCCGGTCTCGGTAATCCAGTCGTCGTAGTCGGGCGCGCGGCCGTCGTGCGGCTTTCCGTCGTCAAGCGCGGCTCCGATTCCGGTGATGAAAATGGCGCCGTACTTTTTGGCGGCCTCGCGCTCGCGCTCTTTTGGCGCAAGGTTGGGGAACTCGCGCTGCAAGTCGTCGCTGAACAAAAATTTAATGTTCTCGGGCAGCGTGGGCTTTAGCTTTGGATAAAAGTCGTATACGTAAAATTCCGCGCGCTTGATGCAGCGGTAAACTTTCTTCACTATTTCATGTAAATAAAAAACCGTGCGGTCAACGTCCTTTATCGCCATCTCCCAGTCCCACTGGTCAACGTAAAGGGAATGCAGCGCGTCCATGTCGTCGTCGGGGCGAATCGCGTTCATGTCGGTGTAAATGCCAAAGCCCGGCTCAAGTCCAAGCTCGGTCACCTTAAGGCGCTTCCACTTGGCCAAAGACTGGACGATTTCAAGCTTTTGGTCGCCAAGCGTCTTTACCGGAAAGCGGACAGGCCGCTCGACGCCGTTAAGGTCGTCGTTGACGCCGGTTCCGCTTCGCACAAAAAGAGGCGCGGTGACTCGGGTCAAATTCAATTCAGTTGAAAGGGCTGTTTGAAAAAAGTTCTTCAAAAGAACAATCGCGTGTTCAGTTTCTTTTTCGCCAAGAATCGGCTTGTAATTTTTTGGGTATGCTTCCTTTGACATATTCGTCTTCCTTATTAACCGCAACTATTCTAGCGCTTATTGATATTTTTTACAAGCGGAAAAAACGCTTGGAGTTGTCATAGACCAAGCGGCAAAGCTCCTCTTCTTGAACGCGTCTGGCTTCCGCGGCAAATTTATAAGTCCACGCTATGTAGTTTGGATTGTTGGCCTTTCCTCTTTGCGGAACTGGAGCCAAGTAAGGCGCGTCGGTTTCCAACAAAATTCTTTCGGGCGGAACATACGAAAGAAGCGAGCGCGTCTCTTCCATCTTGGACTTTTTGGCGTAAGTGACCGAGCCGCTAAAGCTTATCATGCAGCCCAAATCCAAAAAGGCCTTGGCCTCTTCCAAGCCATAGGAATAGCAGTGGATCACGCATCGCCCGCCCCAGCCGCTTTCCTTGACGCAATCCAAAGTTTCCGCCGCCGCGTCGCGCGAATGGACAATCACCGGCAAGTCCAAGTCTTTGGCCAAGGCCAACTGCGCCATAAAAAGCTCGCGCTCGGCTTGAATCATCGCGCCGTCAAAGTCGTCCTGGCTTCTGTTGTCCACGCCGCCTGGGTTCCAATGGTGGTCCAAGCCGCACTCGCCGAGCGCGCATAGTTTTTTCCTAAAGGGGTCGGACGAGGCGCGGGCGGCCAAAATATTTTTCCTTAGCGTCTCCACGCAGGCGGCGCGGTTCTTGATAGAGTCCGGGTCGGGCCAAATTCCGGCCGAAAAATAAATGAATTTGCGACATTCGGCGACGGCGGCGGCCCCTTCTTGGCCGAAGCTTTCCATCAATGAAAATGTTTTTTCAAAAAGTTCCTGCCGCCGCGTCAAATCGTCGCAGTCGGTTCCAATGTCAAGCGCAAACTTAAAGGCGGAATCCGCCATCGCCTGCAAAATGGCGGAACGATTCCAATCTTGGTCTTCGCGCAAGCTTGCGAAATGAAAATGCGTGTCAGAGTGCATGGAACAATATTAGCAAAAAAAGAAAGTTTATGCAAATTTGGTTGGACAAAAGAAGAAAAGGGCGCTAAAATTGACTGTAGAAAAGTGGAGTTGTTCAAATGAAAAAAATTGTAACCGCGTCAACAAACCCTATCGTGACAAAGACAATCACGAACGCATGCAAAAGCTTCGCAACCTTTTCATGCAACATATTCGGAGACACCGACAGCATAATAAGCTTCATCAACTACGAGCTGCCCGACATAAAGGTGATTGACTACACTTCCGCGACAATCGATTGCGGCAAGATTTTGGAATCGATTCACGAAGACTCGTGGCTTCACTACGGCGGCGTAATTTCCGTCTGCAAGGACAGGGAGCAGGCCAGACAGCTTGAGGAGCTAAAGGACGACAACGTTCTTTCAATATTGACAATAGAAGAATTCGCGCAGAACTTTGGCCGTCTATTGCGCATAATAGACCAAAACCAGCAGTTCCTTTACGCGCGCGGAATGCAGGACATAATCGGCGGCCGCGAGGAAGGAAGCTTTGTTTGCGGAAACGACCCGCTGGACATTCGCTTTTACATCAACTTTTTGGTCAGCTACCTTTACAACACCAACCGCATCACCCACGAAGGCCGCATGAACCTTCAGATGACGCTGACGGAACTTTTGACAAACGCCGTGGAGCACGGAAATTTGGGCATAACTTACCAAGAAAAGACCGACTGGATAATGAAGGGCGGCAACATAATGGACTTGATAAGAAAGCGCGCGGAAGAGCCCAAGTACCAAGGCCGCAAAATCAAGATAAACTATTCAATCCACGAAAAGGCCAGCGCCTTTAGAATCACCGATTCCGGCGACGGCTTTGACTGGCGCAAGATGATGGACAAAAGGGCGGCCAACGACGAAACGCACGGACGCGGAATTTCGCTAAGCCAATCTTTCGTCCAAAAGCTTTGCTACAACGAAAAGGGAAACCAGGTGACCTTCCAAATCCAAAACTTGTCCAACGCGACAAACGCCGTGCCGGGCATCATCAAAACATTTGACATTTTGGAATACAAGGACAGGCAAATAGTTTTCCGCCAGGACGAAATGTCCAACGATCTTTTCTTTATCGTTGAAGGCCGCTTTGGCGTTTATGTGAACTTAAAGCTGAACAGCGTGTTGACTCCCAGCGACATGTTCATCGGCGAAATGGCCTTTTTGCTCAACGACCGCCGCACGGCCACAATCATGGCAATCGGAAACTGCAAGCTTATCAAGGTTCCCAAAACCGCCTTTTTGTCGCTGATACGAAAGAACCCGCACTACGGAATTTTCTTGAGCAAAATGTTGGCCAAGCGCCTTGCCTTGCAGTCGCAGAACGCTTACGTAATCCAAGAAAAGCTTGACGCGGTTCAAAACGTCTTGCAAAACACAATGTTGGACAACAAAAAGAATTTCTAGCCACAGATTGCCCTGTCAAGCAGGGCAATGACAACGCGGCAGCGACCGCAAGAGCGCGGCCTAGGCAGCGTCCGAAGGACGCGGTGAACCCGCTCGAAACAACATGCCCGGACTTACATTCGAGAAAACGAGCGGCCTAGGCCTCAGTCGGCGCGTCTTTGGTGATGTATTCGACCATCGCCTCGTAAATTTTCTTGCTGAATTTTCGGCCTATGTCGGCGGCCAAAATTTGCAGCGCCTGGCAGCGCTCCAAGGCCTTGCGGTACGGACGGTCGCTTGTCAGCGCGTCGTAAACGTCGGCGCAGCTGATGATTTCGGCCTCCTCCGGGTATTCTCCCTCTTTCTTTCCGTTGTAGCCTGTCCCGTCAAGGTGCTCGTGGTGGTAGCGGACGAAATTTTTCACGTCGCTAAAATAAGGGTTTACGGCAAGAATTTTGTAGCCGATTTCTGTGTGCTCCTTTATCACCGCGCGCTCGCTTTCGGTCAACCGGCCGGGCTTGTTTATGATTGCGTCGGCGATTCCAATTTTTCCTATGTCGTGCAGCTGGGCGCCGTAGCGCAGCATGTGGATGCGGTCCTCCGAATAGCCCATGCGGCGAGCGATGCCAACGCTGTAAGTTGCCACGCGGTCCGAGTGACCTTCAGTGTACAAATCCTTGGCTTCAAGCGCGTTGGCAAGCGACTTTACGACGCTCATGTTGCTTTCTTCTATTTTGTTCTGCAATTTTCTGTTGTTGATTTCCGACGCGAAGAAAGCCGACGCGATTTCCATCATGTACTGGTGCTCCAAGCTAAAAGGCTCCTTGGATTGTCTTGAGCGAGAAATTGTGACAACGCCCAACTTGTTTTGCTCGCTTCCGACAGGAACGCTGATAAAGGAGCCTTGTATGAAAGCCTCTTCTTCCATAATTGAAAACGCCGGATGGCTTTTTCTGTCGGGAACAAAAACCGAAAGCCAATTCTTAAAGACTTGGCCGGAAATTCCCTCTCCCACTTTTAAAGTCGGAACAACCTCGCGCTCAACGTTTGAAAAAGCGAAAGGATAAAGCATGTTCATTTCTTTGTCGTAGCGATAAGCCACGCCGCGCGAAAAGCTAATTTCTTCCCTTAAATCGTCAAAAAGCGCGTTGTTCACGTCGGAAATTTTTTCATGCCTTTGCAAGGTGAACGGATATTTTTTTAGGTTAAGCAAGTTGCGCTGTCCGCGCGTGGCGATTGAGGCCGCGTACAAATTTATTTGCAGGCGGCTGTTCAGCTTTTGCATGAACTGAACTTCGTCCCGTCTTAGCGACAATTTTTTTGAAGTGTCTTTTGAGCACAATATCAAAAAGGCCACCATCTCAAAGCCGTGAACGACAGGCATTATGTAGCGGCAGCCGTACAATTCCTTCAACATTTCGCCCAGCATAGGGTCGGAAACTTTGTAAGCGTTGAACATTTTGTCCAAAGGAATCAAGCCGCTTTCCATCGCCAAGAAACCCGCGAAAAGCGAGTCGTCCGAAACAGTGATGATGCCTTCCTTGTCCAGCTCGCGGTATTCGTGAAATTCGGGGGCGTGGAAAAAGACGCGGGCTTCGCAGCCGGCAACGCGCCGCTCCACCAAGGCGATGATGGACTTGACCAAACCGATTGTCGTGGTCCAGTTGTTCAAAGAGTCCATGTCAAATTCATCGTTCACCGCGGAAAAATTAACGTCAACAGTCTTGAAAGTCCTTTTTGCCGCGCGCGAAACTTTTTTCGCCTTTTTTTTCGCCATCTTACTTTTATAATGGACGGATACAGTCCGCCCTTTTTGCATTATCGGAAGGAATTTGCAAAAACTTTAGTGAAATTTTTGTTCTTTATTTTAAATTGTTTTCCGCAGGGCGATGGCGTCCAGGATGCGGGCGGCAATGGCAAAGCTTTGAGGCGTCAGCGAGGCGATGTTGTCGCCGTCAGTGTGCATGAGGCGCCATGTGAGCGGAAGCCGCGCGTGGAGCGCTTCTATCTTGGAGTCGGGAACGTCAAGGTTTTTAACGTAGCGCATAAGGTCCGCGTCGCCTTGAAGCGCGGCCATGTAGGCGGCCGCCTCGCTGTCCGGCAAAAAAGTTATCGCGACGGCCGGAAATCCGTTGGCCAAAAAGCCCGCGTTGTCGCTGTAAGGCATCGGAAGGTTTACCCAGCTTAGGCCCAGCGAAGAAAAAATGCCTTTTACGCCCATGTCAAGCGCCTGGTATTTTTTTACAAAAGAAGCCGGAGCCTTTGCGGGCGGAACGTTAAGGCCCAGCAAGGGAACCGTTCCGCGGCCCACGCAGTCAAAGACGTAAATGTCTTCGTCGCGGATTCCGCACTTTTGCATTGTGGAAGCGAGCGAAAAAGCGCCCTGCTCCTTTACGCCTTCCGAGCCAAGCTCCTCGCCGTCGGTGAAGAAAATCCTGCAATTGTGGACGCCGTTAAACTTTGCAAGGCGCGCGGCAAAATCCATCAGGCAAAAAACCGACGAAGAGTTGTCGTTGGCGCCGGGCGTGTCGGGCGCTATGTCGTAGTGCGCGATGATTGTCTTTACGCGGAAGGCCGCGTTGTAGCCGGAGCGCGGAAGCTTTACGTAAATGTGCCGCTTTCCTTCCACGCCGATTACGGCGGTCTCAACGCCGCGCGCCTCCAAATATTTTTGTATGAAGTCGGCTCGGCTGTTTGGCAAGGCTAAAAAATTTTCGTACTCGGGCGGAAGGGCGGCGGAAGAAATCATTTGCGAACCTTATCGCGCGGGATTTTGGTCTTGCGAAAGATTTTCGCCGGTCGCTTTTTGGCCTTGCGAAGATTTCCAGTTTGGAAGAAGCGCGCAAATCTTTTTTGTCAAAAATTTCACGATGACGGACAAGAGCGCCGTCGCCGCAAGAACAAGGACAAGGTACAAGAGCGCGGTCAATTGGTCTTTGTAACCGGAAAGTTCCAGCCCTTCCTTTGCCCTAAAGCCCTTGTCAGACCATCCAAATAGAATGGAGAAAGCCCTCAAAGGAATCGCCTGCATCAAGTAGAATTCCAACGAATGGTTTCCAAGGAATTCAAAGACCTTGTTCTTGCTCCAAATCTTCATGCGCAAAATATAGAGGAACAAAATCCAAGCGAAGACTTGGAAGGTTTCAACGCTGAACATAAGGGCGCGGGGGAGCGTAGAGTTGTCGCCCGAAAATTCCAGCCAGTAGTTGATGTTCTTGCCGTACAAATAGATTTTGAGCGCGAAGGAGGCGGCGACAAGCAAAACCGAGGCGATGAATTTTACAAGCCAAGCGCGGGTAAAAAAATCGTAAAGTTTTTTTTCGTTTTGGGCGGCCAACATTCCAAAGAAAAAGGCGATTGTAGAGTTGACCCACCATTCGCCCTCAAACCAAAGGGCCACAGGCCGCTTGTACCAAGGAGCCAGCCACAAGGCGCCGGGCTTTTTCCACCAGCCAGGCTCACCCCACCACCAAGTGAAATGCTTGTTGAACAAGAACCAGCCAACTTGCAGCGCGATCGCGAAAAAGACAAACAAAAAGGCGCGGGCCTTTGAGCTTTCGTTTTTAAACGCAAGCTTGAAGGCGGCATACATTATTACGATTACAGGAACGAACCAAGCGTTGTCATTTAAAAGAGCGATTCCAAAAATCTTGCAGACCCATTCCGAGGCGGACATATTCGTTCCCAAAATCAAATGGAAGGCGATGTAAAAAAGGTTCATCACGTAAAAGCAGACTACGATTGGAAGAACGCGGCGGCGCAAAAATTTCTTTAAGTAGTCCGGCTTTGTCGCAAGGCTCTTTATGAGGCCGAAGCCCGAAACAAAAAAGAAAATCGCGACAAACCAAAAGCCGATTTCCCTAAAGAACTGCATTTGTCCCAAAGCGTCCATCGGGCCTCCGTTCTGCGGCGGCTGCGAAAGGTGGTGGCAAATCACGCCCAGCGCGGCAAGGCCCTGCAAATTTTTCGTCGCCTCAAGCGACATAAAGTCCTGGTTAAAGGAGCCCCTAGGAGCGCGGCGGCTCCCCACAAGAAGAAGCGCTATCCACGCTCCGTAAACGATTATTGAAATGATTGGAAATGACGGTATGTTCATAAGAACATTATATCGCGTTTCGCGCGATTTTGCTAGAGCGTTGTTTTGTTAGAAGAAGAAAAAGCGGCCCTTCTTGGGAAAGGCCGTGCTTTTGTTTGGGCGCGTCCCGCCTTGCGGCGGGCCGGGCTTTTCGCGCTTCGCCGACTAGCCGCGGCTCATCCCGCTTTCGCGGGACTTTGGCGCTACAATCCCTCGCGCTATTGCGGCGCGAAAATAAAACTCGCGCCTCAAAAGGAACGAGTCAAGGCTTTAAGCGAAGCGCGCCTTGATTGCCAGCCCGCGGGAGCGGGCAGTTGAATCGTTTCCTAATGCAAAATTAGCGAAGCGACATACCGTTCCTACTGCGCGTTGCGGACCACGCGGAAGCCAAGATATCCGAATCGGCTAATCGGCGAATCGTCGCTTCGGAAAGCAACCGTACAGGGGTCAGTGGCATCTTCCCAGCTGCCGCCACGGTAGACGCGGTTATTGCCGGCCGAAGCGGTGGCAGGTCCTGTCCACGGAGTGTCACTTGCTATCGTGTTGTTAAAGTCCCAGCACCATTCCCAAACGTTGCCGCTCATATCGTAAAGGTTCAAGCCGTTCTTTGTCTTGCCCTTGACTTGGTGGGTCTTTTGGTTTGTTGACGTTCCGTTGTCTCCGCTGTTTTCCCTATACCAAGCCACGTCGCCGATTGTGTTTGAGCCGCTGTATGTGGTCTGGTTGGTGTTCGCAAGGTTTCCGCCGCGGGCAAGCATTTCCCATTCCGCATCAGTCGGGAGTCGCCAGCCGTTAGCTGTTGTGTCAAACTCTATGGCGTTCCAATTGTCGTCGACGTCTGCCGGGCCGCAATACTTCGCGTTGGCGCCTTCGCCATGCTTTCCAACGTCTGTCCATTTTGTTACGTCAGCGGCGTCTGTAGAAGTTCCCAGCTTGTAGCAGGGGGTAAGGCCGTCGGCTTTGCTCTTTAGGTTGCAGTATACGATTGCGTCGTACCAGCTTACGTAATAGGCGGGATGGCTTGTTCCCTTTCCGTAAGTGTCGCTTGGAGCATTATCGCCGTACTTGCAGTAGGTTTCGTACTCGCCTTGCGTAACCTCGTGGTCGCAAGCATAGATTGCGGGAAGGCTCAAGTTACGGCTTGCGATGAACACACTTGATGTCGGCGTTGTGATGGCTGTTCCGCTGAAGGCCTTTGCGGGAACGCTTCTAAAGCCGTCGAGCCACTTTGCGTAAATCGTTGTGGTTGCCGTAATCGCGGCGTCAAAGTTAAAGGGAGTTGTCTTAGCGCTGTCGGAATACCAGCCTAGGAAGGGAACGCTGATTCCGTTCACAACGTCTTTTGTCGGGTCGGCGGGCTTGGCCGCTTTGCCGTTTTTGTTCACCGTTTGCGCGGCGACTTCGCTTCCGCCGTCGGTGTCAAAGGTTACGGTAAAAGTTGTTGGAGTTGGGTTTTGCGCGGGCGTTGTGGCCGTCTGCGTTGTTATCGGAATTGTTCCGCCGTCAGAACTGTTGGAGCATGAAACGCTCAGGAGCGCCGCCCCCCCCCCCATACACATGTCAAGGTACAAAGCGCCATGACCTTAGAAAACTTTTTCATAAAATTCCTCCAAGAATTTATATGGAATAATTTTAACATAAAGCGCGGCGTTTGGCAAATTCATTTTTTCATTAAAGCTATAAAATCCGACGGCGCGACGGCTTTTACAGGAGAAAAGTTATAGTCTTTAACATTGCGCGTTATGATATAAGAAACGCGACGGCTCTTTGCACAAAACGCCTGCACGGCGTCTTCAAAATCCGGCATTGAAGAAGAAAAAGCCTTTTTTAACTGGGCTTTCTTTACTGAACAAATTTTAAACTGAGAGAAGAAATTCTCCAACGCTTTTTTCTGATCACTCGAATCAGAAAACGCTTTGCGAGTTATATAAACAGAGTCAGTCACTGTGGTCGCAGATACGTATGGCGAACATTTGTCCAACGCCAACCGGACAGCTTCATAAGAATCATCAAAAAAAGGTTGACGAGTATTTATTAAATCCAAAACAACATTAGTATCAACAAGAACTCTCACTTTGATGTCCTTCGTTCTTGCAAGAGAGAATCTACATTAATTGTCGACGGTATGATTCCGACAACAGCGTTCAAAGCGTCAAGTTTTTTTTGAGTTCTTTTTGAAACCTTCTTTTCGCCTTTTTTGGGGAGAATTTTTATTCCAAAAAGCTCAGCCTTTTTTTGATAAAGGCCAGGATTTTCAAAAAAATCATTGTATGGTATCGCTATCATTTTAGCCTCTCAACTATAATTATACCATGTTTCACTTGTTTTTTCAATGGAAAATTGCCTGACCCAGGGTCTTACATCGCTTCGCTCTGTTTTGCTAATTGAAGTATTTACGTGGCCGCTTGCGCGGCCTACTGGCAATAGGGGCGTTGCGGGGTGTCCCCGCAGAGGGGGCAGCGCAAAACGCCGCAGGCGGTTGGAGCGCGGGGGAGACATCCCCCGCCAAACTGTTGAAACAATTCACAATTTACTATATAATTATTTCTCAAATTATCACAGTTTTAGAGGCAAAAAATGTCTAAGTATCCTTTTGAATCGATTGAACCCAAATGGCAAAAATATTGGGAAGTCAACAAAACCTTTAAAGTCGGCGAGGACGCTTCCGTTCCCAAAGAAAAGCGCCGCTACGTTTTGGACATGTTCCCCTACCCCAGCGCGGCGGGCTTGCACGTAGGCCACCCCGAAGGCTACACCGCCACCGACATTTACTGCCGCTACCTAAGAATGAAGGGCTTTAACGTCCTGCACCCGATGGGCTACGACGCCTTTGGCCTTCCTGCCGAAAACTACGCGATAAAAACCGGAACGCACCCGCGCGAAACGACAAACTCAAACATCGAGCATTTCACCAAGCAAATAAAGGCGCTCGGCTTTAGCTACGACTGGGACCGCTGCGTGCAAACCTGCGACGCGGACTACTACAAGTGGACGCAATGGATTTTCCTTCAGCTTTACAAAAAAGGCCTCGCCTACGAAAGCAACACGCCGATCAACTGGTGTCCGTCGTGCAAGACCGGCTTGGCCAACGAAGAGGTCAAGGAAGGCCGCTGCGAGCGCTGCCACTCGGAAGTCACGCGAAAGACAATCCGCCAGTGGGTTTTAAAAATCACCGAATACGCCGAGCGCCTCTTGCAAGACCTTGACGAGCTTGACTGGCCCGAAAGCGTTAAAATCATGCAGCGAAACTGGATTGGTAAATCCATCGGCGCCGAAGTTGACTTTGCCGTCGCCGACAAGGACGGAAAGGCCACCGACAAAAAATTGCGCGTTTACACAACTCGCTGCGACACGCTCTTTGGCGCCACATACATGGTCGTCTCGCCCGAGCACCCGCTTGTAAAGGAGCTCACCACGGCGGAACAAAAGGCTGCCGTGGAAAAATACATCGAGGACGCGGCGAAGAAATCCGACCTTGAGAGAACCGACTTGGCCAAGGACAAGACCGGCGTCTTTAGCGGAAGCTACGCAATCAATCCCGTAAACGGAAAGCAAATTCCGATTTGGGTGGCCGACTACGTTTTGATTTCATACGGAACCGGAGCCATCATGGCAGTTCCTGCTCACGACACCCGCGACTGGGACTTTGCCAAAAAATTCAACCTTCCGATAATCGAAGTGTTGAAGAGCGAAGTTGACGTGCAAAAGCAGGCTTGGACCGAAGACGGAATCCACGTGAACTCCGACTTCCTTGACGGCCTTAACAAGCAGGACGCCATAAACAAAATGCTGGACTTCCTTGAAGAAAAGAAAATCGGAAAGAAGGCCATAAACTACAAACTGCGCGACTGGATTTTCAGCCGCCAGCGCTATTGGGGCGAGCCGATTCCTTTGGTCCACTGCCCCAAGTGCGGAACGGTGGCGGTTCCCGAAGACCAGCTTCCCTTGGAGCTTCCAAACGTAAAGACTTACCAGCCCACCGGAACCGGAGAAAGCCCGCTTGCCGGAATCGACAGCTGGGTCAACTGCAAGTGCCCCCAGTGCGGAGGCGACGCCAAGCGCGAGACAAACACAATGCCCCAATGGGCGGGAAGCTGCTGGTATTACCTTCGCTACTTGGATCCCAAAAACGACAAGGAATTCTGCGCGGCCGAAAAAGAAAAGTATTGGATGCCGGTTGACTTGTATATCGGCGGCGCCGAGCACGCGGTATTGCACCTTCTTTACGCGCGCTTTTGGCACAAGGTTTTGTACGACATCGGAGTTGTTTCTACAAAAGAGCCATTCCACCGCTTGGTGAACCAGGGAATGATAACGTCGTTCGCCTACCAGCGAAAGGACAAGACGCTTGTTCCGGTTGACGAAGTTGAGGACAAGGGAAACAACGTCTACGTTGAAAAGGCCACCGGCGAGCAATTGACGCAAGTCGTCGCCAAGATGTCAAAGTCGCTCAAGAACGTCGTCAACCCCGACGAAGAGATAAAGCTTTACGGCGCCGACAGCGTGCGCATGTACGAAATGTTCATGGGCCCGCTAACGATGTCAAAGCCTTGGGCCACCCAGGGAATCGTCGGCATCCACCGCTTTTTGGAAAAAGTTTGGGGCGTCGCCGAAAAGCCTTACAGCGACCTTGACATTTTTGGAAAGCTTGAAGACGAAAATTTGATTGAGCTTAGAAAGCTTTACGCAAAGACCGTAGAAAAAGTGACCAACGACACCTACACGCTCAACTTTAACACGGCGATAAGCCAGATGATGATTTTCATCAACGCCGTC
>ONET01000107.1 GCA_900316905.1 uncultured Treponema sp. | reverse complement strand
CGCCGCCGTCCGAGCCGCTTGACCCTGCGCTTGTTATCCAGTTGCCGGAAATCGCGGCGCCCTTCTTTATTTTTAACGAGCCGTCCCTGTTGTAAACGCCGCCGCCCTGCTGCGTGGCGCTGTTCTGCGTGACAAGCGCTCCCGAGTCAAGCGTCAAGTCGCTTCCGCTTGCCATGCTGATTCCGCCGCCTTGGCCGGCGCCGCTTCCGCCGGTGATTTTTAAGTTCTTTATTGTTACGGGAACGTTGGACGCTATCGTAAAGACGGAGCCGCTTCCGCTTCCCTTTATGGCGCTCTTGGGCTTAAGGCTTTCGTCAGGGTCGTCCAAGCCTTCTATCGTTATGGAGCGGGCGTGAGTGCCTCGAACCACGTCAAGGGTCGCGTTTCCGACCGCCTCGCCCGACACAAAAATCTTGAAGTCCTTGGAGCCGCTTCCGGCCGACTGGATTTTGTTGAAGGCGGCCTGCAAATGCTCCAGCGGGCTGTAGGCGCTTCCGCTGTTTGAGTCGCTGGCCCTGACCGAGTCGTTTGAAGCCAAGGCGGCCGGCTTTCCTACGTAGATGCGGTCGCTTGCCGCGCCTTGTATCACGTCGTTGTCCACCACAAAGTGGCCGCCAGACGTAAACGCGGCCTCGCCAGTTTCGGGCATCCAAGTTTCAGTCGTCAAGCCGTTTAGGACCGTCACAACTTGGACAGTTTCGTATACCGACACTCCGTTTGGGTCCCTGAAAAAAATCGCGAGCCTGTGGTTTCCGACAGGAACGCCGGAAGCCGTTATATGCGCGGGGTCGAGGCCTTCCACAGTCAAGGCAGGAAGGGCCGGGTCCTCCCAGCTGGCGGAAACCGAAGCCCCGACGGAAGCCGCGCTCCCTTCAAAGTTTACAAGAAGCGAGACGTTTCCGCTTGGAGCCGCGCCTTCCACGACCTCAGTGTATGGCGTCAGCATGAATACGTGGGAAAGCACGCTGTTGGACACGGTCACTTCCATCTGGAAGCTGTCGGACATTATGATTTTTTTGTCGCCTGAAACGTTCCTGATTCCGCAGACGATGTTCCATGTCTTTCCTATGGCAAGCGGCATCTCAAAGGTCGTGGACGAGGCCGAGGCGAAAGTTCCTTCGACCGGCTCTCCGACATTCGGCGTGGCCACGGCAAAATGCTCGATGGAAATTCCGTTAACCGTTACGTCGGGCCGCGCGGATTTTGAAATGCCCTCCACGCCTTCCTCAGTTCCGCCAAAACCAAGATCTTCCAAAGCCTTTGCGTATGAAGCCGGAAGAGCGCCGCCTGTCCGGACGCTGCCCCTAAAGGTTATGAATTGCGCTTCGGCGTTTGCCGCAGTTCCGCCAGCGGAAACTGTTGGAGCGGAGGAAACCGTCTGTTGGGCCGGCAATACAAACGGAACGTTGTCGGCTGAGTTGGGGCAAGAAGCCAAAAGAACTGAAAAAAAGGCAACCGCAACTGGCGCCAAAAACCGCGTCACGGCATCGCGCTTGGCGGCGTTAAAAAACTTTATGTTCATAGTTCGCTCCTTTCCAATTTTATGGAAACGCAAAAATGGCATTATAAACCATAATAATTATACAATATAAAGCCTGTTTACGCAAGAAAATCCAACAGTTTTTAAGAATTAAGAATTAAGAATTAAGAATTAAGAATTAAGAATTAAGAATTAAGAATTAAGAATTAAGAATTAAGAATTGATAATTGTGGGAAGTTGGTTTATAATAAAAGGCTATGAAAAAGACTTTTATCGCTCTTGTTTTTTCCTTGTTTTTTGGAGTTGCCTTCTCCCAGTCCGCGGCCGGCGGAAGCTTGGACCAGTCATTTTTGAACGACTTTGTGCGAAGGCACTACACCACCGCCGACGGGCTTCCTGGCATGACGATAACCGACATAATGCAGGACAAAAAGGGCTACATTTACATAGGAACTTACGACGGCCTTGTGCGCTTTGACGGCGTGGAGTTCGTCAACTTCAACCGCAGCCTTGACCCCAAGTACGACTTTACGGCCGTGCGCGCGATTTACCAAGATTCCGACGACAACATTTGGATAGGCCACAACGACGAAGGAGTCACTTGCATGACGCCCGCCGGAGACACGATAAAATTCACCAAGGAAGACGGACTTCCGCACAACTCAATCCGCGCGATTTGCCAAGACAAGGAACAAAACATTTGGCTGGGAACGGCCTCGGGCATTTGCTACCTTACGCCTTCGCGCCAAGTCGTCATTCCCGCCGGAATCGAGGATTTGGGCGAAAGCACGATTCAAGTTTCAAAGCTTTTTTGCGACACCGCCAACCGCGTTTGGATTTCCACGGCGATCGCCAACGAGCTTTTTGTTTACGAAAACAACGTTGTCCGCCGCTTTGACGGAATAAAAAAAATCAAGAATCCGTCAGTTAACGAAGTGTCGCAGGACAAGAGCGGGGCGCTTTGGTTTGGCGTGGCGCCGCATTATGTCGTTCGCTTGAAGGACGCGGAAGAGACAGTCTTTGACGTGGGCCACGACCACGCGGTCGGAACGACGATGAATTCCATCCTGCAAGATTCCAACGGAAACTACTGGTACGCGGGCGACAGCGGAATCACAATCTTTAGGAACGGAATGTTGACCTACTACGACAAGCGCAACGGAATCGCCGACGACTATGTGAACGAAATAATGCAGGACCGCGAAGGGAACATTTGGATTGCCTACAACCGCGGCGGCATAGAAAAAATGAGCCAAGGCAAATTCCGAACGATTCCAATGCCGATCACCGTAAACGCGATTTGCGAGGACGCCGCGCGCGGCCATGTTTGGCTGGGAGCGGACGACGGCGTTTACTGCTACAAGAACAACAAGTTTGTCGAAAACGAAATCACAAAGATGACAAAAGGCTCGCGAGTGCGCGAAGTCCGCGTGACAAAGGACAACGAGCTTTTGGTTTCATGCTATTCAAAGCTGAGCGCGATCCGCTTGGAGCCAAACGGAAAGATCACCAACTGGACGGAAAAGGACGGACTTGCCGGCTACAAGTGCCGCGCAGCCATAAAGGCTTCCGACGGCGACTACTACATCGGAACCACGCAAGGCTTGAGCATCCTTGACCACACGGACGGAAAATTCCACAACATCACGCGCGAGAACGGTTTTTCCAACGAATTCATCATGGCACTATACGAGGACAAGAAAGGCCAAATTTGGGTCGGAACTGACGGCGGCGGCATTTACGTTTTGAAAGACAAAAAAATCGAGCGCCACTATTCCACCGAAACAGGCTTGTCGGGAAACGTGATTTTTAAAATCGGCGAGACCTCAAGCGGAGACTTTTGGATTACCACGGGAACGGGAATTTCAAAATACATTGAATCAAGCGACCGCTTCCAAAACTTGAACGCGGCGAGCGGCCTTGGCACCGACGGCGTTTTCCAAATTCTTTTTGACTCCACGCAAACCGCTTGGATGACAAGCAACAAGGGAATCATTTCGGCGCCGCTCTTTGACATTGAAAACGTCTTTAAGGGAACGCGCGAGCATTTTAACGTGACCGGCTACGGAGCGTCGGACGGCTTGATTTCCGGCGGCGTCACGGCCACTTCGCTTTCGATGAAAGATTCCAGCGGCCGCTTGTGGTTCACCTTGATTGACGGCTTTGCCATTTACGACCCGATTAAGGCCGGCCGAAACACAAACGCGCCCAAGGTGGAAATCCAGGACTACTCGGTGGACAACGTAAAGAAGGACTACGACGGAAAGACGATTGTCCTTTCCCCTTCGGCCAAGCGCCTTAGCATAAAATTTACGGGGCTAAGCTTCATCTCGTCGGAACAAATCAAATTCAGCTACAAGCTGGACGGCTTTGAATCGGAATACTCCGACTGGTCCAGCCTGCGAAACGTCTCCTACACCAACCTAAAGCCTGGAACTTATTACTTTACAGTAATGTCGCGGAACGGCGACGACGTTCAAAGCGAGCCGAGCGATCCGATCACAATAATAAAGGAGCCCTACATTTGGCAGCTAAAGCGCTTTTGGATTTTGCTTGCGCTGGCGGTTGTGACATTGGCGGCGTTTGCGGTTTGGCTAAAGTGGCGCGCGATGAAGCGCTACCAAATCCAGCTGGAGCAAAAAGTGGCGGAACGAACGCGCGACCTTAAAATCGCCAACGAAAAGGCCGAAAACCTTTTGCTGAACATTCTTCCCAAGGAAGTGGCGGCCGAGCTGACCGAGCACCCCGACAGAACGATAGCTAAAAAATTCCCCAACGCGACGGTTCTCTTTACCGACATTGTGGGCTTTACCAAGATGAGCGGCGGAATGAGCGCCGACGAAGTTGTAGGAATGCTCAACGCGATGATAACAAAGTTTGACGAACGGGCCAAGCGCGAGGGCATAGAAAAAATCAAGACAATCGGCGACGCCTACATGGCCGCCACAGGCCTCACCGAAGAAGCCGACAACGGCGGAGCGCTTAAGATGGTGAAATTCGCGCAGGGTCTTATCCGCGACGTGGTTGAATTTAACGCCGCCTCGCATATCCAGGTTCAAATCCGCCTTGGCATCAACACAGGAAACCTGGTGGCCGGCGTAATCGGAAAGTCAAAGTTCATCTACGACATTTGGGGCGACACCGTCAACGTGGCCAGCCGAATGGAAAGCACCGGAAAACCTATGACAATCCACGTTTCGGAAGCCACCTACGAGCAGACAAAGGCGGCCGTCTACTACGGCTCAAGCGAGGACGTTGAGGTTAAGGGCAAGGGCTTGATGAAGACGTATTTTATGGAATAAGCCGCTCGTGTTTTTGTTGGAAAAACAACAATAGTTTGTTCGAGCGGGGGCGGCGCGTCCGCTGGACGCTGCTGGGAGCCGCTCGTGTTTTTGTTGGAAAAACCATAATAGTTGTTTCGAGCGGGGCCACCGCGTCCGCTGGACGCTGCCAAGGGCCGCTCGTGTTTTTGTTGGAAAAACCGTAATAGTTGTTTCGAGCGGGGCCACCGCGTCCGCTGGACGCTGACGGCCTAAAGGTCTACAACATCGAGCTTCAAGCGACGGACACAAAAGAACTG
>ONET01000064.1 GCA_900316905.1 uncultured Treponema sp. | reverse complement strand
CCGGGCATTTTTTTGCGCCAAAGTTCCGCAAGAAAAATACGACGACTTTGTCTTGGCCTGCCTTGACGCGGGCGTCGCGATAAACCCCGACTACAACGCGGACTCCATAGTTCCCTATGGCGCGGACAAGGGTGTCCTAAAAAAAATGGGGGAGATAAATGTTTGAGCCTGAAATTTTTTTGCATTGCGTCCGCCTGATTCTTGGCGGCCTTTGCGCCTTCGCCGCGATTTTGCTTTGCTCCAAAAAAAGGAGCGCGGCTTCCCTTTGCCTTCTTGCCTTTGTGCTCACTTTTTACGCAAGCGAAGTTTATAAAATTCTCCGCTCGCTGGGAATCATTTTGGAAAGACAGGCTAAACTTTTTGGAATCCCCGCGCTGGACTTGGCCTTTGACGCGCTTCCTCCGCTATTTTTGTTTTTGGCGATAATATTCATGCTTTCAAAAAAACGTTGATTTTTTTTAGGCGGAATTTATGACGGAACTTGAGCTTTGGGAAAAATACGTAAAGACAACGGGCCTTGGCGACGAGGCAAAATATGCGGGCAACTTTGGCTTTGAGGCTAAAGGCTTTGCGGGCGCGGAACGCTTGGCCTCGCTTTTGGCCGGGAAAAAAACTGCGGCCTTTTTTTCATACGCCACATTCGCCGTGGACAACGAGGAACTTCCTGTTTCTGACGAGCGCTACATCGTTTGCGGCTCAGGCCGCGAGGCCCTTTGCGTGATAAAAATCACCGGCGTTCAAATTGTTCCGTTTGACCAGGTTACATGGGAAATGGCCGCGCGCGAAGGCGAGGATTCCTCCTTGGAAGAATGGCGCGAGCGCGAGCGCGAAAACTTGGAGGACGAAGGCGCTGTCGTTGGCTTTGAATTTTCTTCCGACATAAAGCTTGTCTACGTGGAATTTGAAGTCGCTTTCCGCGCGTAGTAGGGCGGAATTCGCGCTCAAAATTAAACATTGACAAATTGCGAAGGTCGCGCTAAAATTAAATAATGCTTGAAACGCCGCGAAATACGACGCGAAAAAATGCGAATTTTCTCACAAGGGGGCTTGACATGAATCAAGTCACGGCGCAGAATTCGCAATTCGCAATTCGCAATTCGCAATTCGCAATTCGCAATTCGCAAGCAATTCGCAATTCGCAATTCGCAATTCGCAATTCGCAATTCGCAATTCGCAATTCGCAATTCGCAATTCGCAATTCGGGCATACGCCATCTAGATTTCTTTGGGTCTGGACAGAATCCTTTTCTAATCCACAGACAATTTTCTCTTCGGAATTCAAGCCGCAGGACTGTCGCGTCGCGTAGTTCGTAGCCGCTCGTTTTTTATTTCAATTAATATTAAAAGTTCTACAATTATTTTCGGAAGGAGTTTCTTATGAGAAGAACTTTTTTGGCGGTCGCCGCGCTGTTTTTGTTGGCGTTTCCGGCCGCCGCCAAGCAAAATAGCGCCGAGACAAGCGGCAGCGACAAGCCGCCGGCCTTTGTGTTTTTGGACCCCAGCGTTCCCGTTTTTTCGGATTTCGCTGTTGGCGGATTTTTGACCAACCAATACGGCTTGGGCGAATGGGGCAAATTCGCGCTCTCGACCTTGGGGTTAGGGCTTGACCTTGAGTACACGCTGCCGATTAAATTCCCAAAGAACATGAGGCTTGGAATAAGCCAGCATGTAGACTACACGCATATATTCCCCAAAAAGGGATCCAACCTAAAGCGCGGCGACGACGTGTCTTTTTCAATCGGAGCCTTTTACCGCATGCCCTTCTCTCTGTTCGGGCAGCCCTTTGCCTTTCAGCCGGAAATTTCCTACGCGATTTATCTGCACAATGTTGACGGACAGAACCTTTCAAAGGCCAGCGGCTGGTATTCCGACCAAGCGCTTGTTTTCGCGCCCGCGTTAAGGTGGATGCCCAGCAAAATTTCAAAGCTGCCGGAATGGGCAAGAAATTCCTTTGAAATTGAATTTTCTCCGGTCTACACGATTTCGATTGAACACGACCACACGCTGAACCAACTGGGCTTTAGACTGGGAGCGGTTTGGCACATAAAGGGAGCCTCTGGAGCGAAGAGCGACGCAAAGAACGACGCTAAGAACGACGAGGCGCTTGCGGCCAGCCAAGCCGAAAAGGCGCGGCTTGAAAAAGCGCTTGACGAGGAAAGAAAGGAAAAAGAGCGCCTGCAAAAGGAGCTTGAGGAAAGCCGCGCCGAGCAAGAGCGCGCGAAAAAGCTTGAGGAAGAAGAGCGCCGCGCTAAAGAGCTTGAAGAGCAAGAGCGCGCCGAAGCGAAAAAAGCCCAGCTTAAGGAAAGCCTTGAGGCAGTCCGAAAGAGCCCCGAGCTTTTGCTTGGCGTGGACAAGAGCGAGTTGACTGGCTTTAGTCCCGACGGCGACGGCCTCAACGACACCGTAACCTTCCGACCCGCGACAAGCTACATGAGCGCGGCGCCGGAAAGCTGGTCATTGGTCATTTACGATCCGTCAGGAAACCCCTTTAAGACTTGGAGCGGAAAGAACGAATTCGCGCCAAAAGAAATTGTCTGGGACGGAATTGGAGACAAGGGCGACGCCGTGTTCTCGGAAAGCGCCTACAAGGCTGTCTTGAACGTCGTTCCATGCGCGGCCGACCGCGAGCTTTTGGGCATGGACGAAATGAGCGCCAAAGTGGAAGGCGGGGTTGAAATCAACAGCGGCATTGTATTGCAAAAGACAGGAGACAACGAATGGCGCGTTGCGATGACAAAGTTCCGCTTTGACCCCAATGAGGCAACTTTCAAGCAATTGAACGCCGAGCAGAAAAAAGACTTGGACGACACTATCAGCCACCTTGTTGACAAGTTCAAGAAAATTCCTGACGCAAAAATCACAGTTGAAGGCTACGCCAACAACCTTAGCGGAACAAAGGAAGAGAATGAAAACGAACTTATTCCGTTGAGCGAAAAACGCGCCCAAGCAATCATGGAGCTTATCGCCGAGCGGGGAATCCCGCGCGAAAGCCTTGACGCCAAGGGCATGGGAGACGCCAATCCAATCGCAAGCCGAGAGGACAGGGCAAACTGGTGGAAGAACCGAAGAATCGAGTTCTTGATTAAGAAGTAAGCCGTTTGCTTTTTTTACAGTTATTTCGGAGGTTTTTATGAGAAAGAAAATTTTTGGCGCCGCGGCGCTTTTCATAACTCTTTTCTTCTTGGCTTCGTGCAGCCAAATGGTGAACGATTTGTTGAACACTGGCTTTCCTGAGCGGACGGTGACCGCCACAAAAAGCTCGGCTGTTTCTAAAACAGACGGAAGCTCTAGCGGCGACACGAGCATTGTCACTGCGACGACAAACAACGACGGCAGCGTTTCTTTTACCGGCCACAAGCCTGGCGAGACGGAAGTCAAGGTTACAGGAGTCGGAGCGAACGGCGAAAGCGTAATAGTGACATATGCTGTGAACGTTGACGCGGTTGGAAACGTCACTTACAGCGTAAAATCCACTTTTATCGGAAAAAAGCAAACCGTCGATGTCGGCTCAAATGGCGCGACTGTTACAGAAGAACCGACAAGCGCCGACCCCAGCGTGGCCACGGCGCAAAAATCATTTGACGAAAGCGGAAATGAAATCCTGGTCTTTACGGGGAAAAAGCCCGGAAAGACCGTTGTGACCGCTCCTGTGAAAAATGGCGAAAAGTCAGGAACCGCCGTCTTTGAAGTGACCGTTGACGAGCAGGGCAATGTTAGCTGTGTTGAGCAGGGGGCCGAAACCTCTCCCATTAGCAGCGTGGACAAGTTTGCCATAAGGGATTTGGACATCTTCAACATAACTGATTACACTGCAACTGTTTCTGACGCGCAAATAATCAAGGCGGAAGTGGTGGAAGACCGCCTTTGGGTTTATTCGCTTGTGGAAGAAGACGCGGCCGCAACCGTAACTGTTACAGGAAAGCGAAGCCACGGAGGAACCTCTGACGACATAACGCTTGTTTTTAACGCGCAGGTAGAGCCAACAGGCGCCGTCAAAATTGTTTTGGTAAAATCCGCCCTTTCAATTTTAGTCGGAAGCCCTGTCGCTTCCGCGACAGTGGCCAAGGACGGAGTTGTGGACGTTGAGCGAGACGGAAGCAAGGTTGTCCTTACAGCCCAAAATGTAAGCGCCGGAGCCAGCGACAGCACTGTTCTTACTGTGGCCACTTCTAGCGGAACGTCGTACAGCTACAATGTCATTCTAAGCTCCTATGGCCGAATCGTTTACGGAAACTACAAGGGCATAAACTTTGTGGCCAACGACAGCGTAAACGGAAACCATATCAACAACAACGGCGACACAATCACAAGCGTCGTGGAAATGGAAGGCTTCCCGCGCTGGCACATTCCGCAAATGGTGACCTTCCTTGGAAATCCGACTATGACAGGCTACACCTTTGGCGGCTGGTTCAAGGCGTCGAACTTTAGCGGACAGGCTGTGACGCGTTTGGAAGACGCGGACTTTGGCGACAACACGGGAATCACCCTTTACGCCAAGTGGACGGCCAACAAGTACAAGATTGTCTTTAAGCAAAACAACGACCGCGACGACGCGAGCGGAACGATGGCCGACATGAACTGCAACTACGACCGCGAGTACACTCTTACGAAAAACACATTTGACCGAACAAGCAAGGGCGTCACTTGGCTCAACTGGAACAGCCAAAACGACGGAAGCGGAACGGAATACGCCGACCAGGCCAAGGTCAAGAACCTTAGCCCGGCTGGCGGCGACACGGTAAATATGTACGCGCGATGGAAGGGCAACAAGTACAAGGTGGCCTTTAATTCCAACGTGCCCGACAACGCCCAGCCGACTGTTGACCCGACGGCGGAGTTGACAGGCGAGATGGCCGACCAAAACTACGAATGCGGCATTCCGCAAAACCTTACGGCCAACGCCTACGCCATCGTGGGCTACACCTTTGGCGGCTGGAACACAAAGGCCGACGGAACGGGAGAGAATTACGTAGACTCTTACAACGCCTACAGCCTTACGACAGTGGACGGCGACACGTTCACCATGTACGCCAAGTGGACGCCCAACGCCAACACCGCCTACACGGTGCGCCACTTGCAGCAGGACTACAAGAGCGCGACGGAGCTTGCCGACACTTACACAGTCAAGGAAACGGAAACAAAAAGCGGAACCACTTGGGCCAACACAGGCGCCGCGTCTAAAACTTACAGTGGCTTTACTTGCGAGGGCGTGACCCAGAACCACATCAACGCCGACGGCTCTACCGTAATCGACATTAAGTACAGGCGGCACATGTTTACGGTGAACTTTAACGTCAACAACACTTACAAGTCTGGCGACAGCACCGCCACGGAAAGCGGAAGCATGGCCAGCCAAAGCTTTGTCTACGGCTCGCCGCAAAATCTTAGGGCCAACGCCTTTGCGATTGTAGGCTATACCTTCGCCGGCTGGGCGACTAGTTCTGCTGGAAACAAGGCATACAACAACAATGCCGACGGCTCCACAGCGTCAACTTCCGACGGCGGAACCGCGACTCTCTACGCCAAGTGGAATGCCAACACCAACACGGCATATAAGGTTTACCATAAAAAGCAAAATACTAGTAGAACCGGCTATGTTTTGTCGGATACAGATTCCAAGACTGGCTCAACCGGAACCAATACAAGCGCCGCAACAAAAAGCTACCCTGGCTTTACCGCGCAGAGTTGGAGCAACGCAAAAATCAAGGCCAATGGAAGCACAGAGGTGACAATCAATTATAACCGCAACAGCTACAAGGTTGTCTTCCATAAGAATGACGGAACAAGCGCTACGAGCGAGCAGTCTGGCTTTGTCTATGAAGTGGCCAAGAGCCTTAACACCAATTCATGGGATCGAGGCGCGCTTTACTCATTCCAAGGTTGGGCCACAAGCAGCGGCGGCGCTGTCGCATATTCCGACGGCGCTAGTTTGACAATTAACGGAAATTCGCCGGCTGACAAGCATCTTTACGCTGTTTGGAAGCAGAATTTAATCCTTAACGATAACCCGCAAACGGCTGGAGACATAGTTGTTTATAACTCTTCCTCTAGCGCGACAAAATTTGCGCCGTACGAGTACTATGACAGAACTGGATATTCAGCTGCGGGTTGGGAGCCTGCTGGAGTAGTGTTTGATGTTTCTGATAGGAAAATGCTGGGCTTGACTATTATGTCTGGCGACCGGGATACGATATTTAACGCTCAAGACACTTACAGCGCGCCGGGGTATCCGGCCGGGACATATGACGGAGACTCTTCGCATTATAACAACTATTGGAGACTGCTAGACACTTTAACTTCTGAGAGTATAAATGCCAACTTTGATGCAATCAACAATTCTCTTACAAAGTTGGGCTGTTCAACCATTGTCGGTAGCTATGGGGAATATTACTGGGGTGGCACCAAGGTTTATTCCGGTAAAGCCGCCGCATATGCATTTGGATCGGACGGTGTTAAAAGTCCGCAGACGCCGATCGGCGAAACACATGGCGGTATTTTCCGCCACGGTTTTTAATTAGTTTGCCGTTTTCTTGCCCGGCTGTCGGACGCCAAGCGATTTTGTTTGGCGCCGCGCGGCCGGGCTTTTTTGTTTGTTTATGCTTTTTTGGCGTCGCAAACGATTTCTGTCGCTTCTTCGATGGTCATGTTCAGTGATTTGGCGATTATGCAGGAGCCAAGTCTTTTTGTATTTCCATAACTTGTTCCAGAGAAAGACCTTCCGCCTGCGCGATTTGCTCTGGCGACAAGACATTCATTTTTAGAAGATTCCGCGCGGCTTCAACGGCTTTTTTTCGTTCGCCTTCGGCCAGGCCTTGGGTCAGGCCTTCTTTTTTGGCGATGGACATGCTTTCGTTGTAGTCTCGCATGGCGGTGTCCCGGCTAAACTCTCTAAACCAGTTGGATTCCTCTTCGCTCATTCTTTTTATGATTGTCTTTGCTTCCATAATTCCTCCTTCGCTGGCCGCGAGTTTATTGACATATTCCGTTTTGCTTTCGTCGTCCGCATAAGATAAATACAGGCCCCATTTTTGCAGGGCGGTCAATTTTTCAATGGGAGTTCCTATAAGTTTTTTTATTTCAAGCAGGTCGATGAAAATCACATTGAGCCGGCCAGCCAACTGGGCTCCCTTTTCGTCGCACATAGTATACCACGACATCTCGCTTTTGTCATTATTTTTGTGAAAATTCAGCACGGAGATTTGATAGACTTTTTCCGAACTCCATCCGCCGCCTTTTTTCGCGCTGTTGTTTAAAAGCCGCGCCGCTTGAACCTCGCTTCTTGCCGCGTAGTCGTATTTGCGGTCGCGCCCTTGCATTTCTATGGAAGCTCTTTCTCCGTCATCAAATTTTACCGCAACGTCAAAGGTCATTTGCATTTGGCTGGGCGCGTCAACTGGCGGCTCGTTGGCCGTAAGATTGACTTCCTTTATGGTTTTTCCCAAAACGCTGGACAGAAACGACTTTAGCGCTATTTGAGAGCCTTCCGTCTCTTGGGTAAACATCGCTTTGAAGTTGACGTCAATGCGAGGGTTTAAGATTGCCGTTGGCGACGGCCTTAAAGTTTTCTTCATGTTCATGCGAACCTCCTTAAAACGCGGCTCTGAGATTTTTTTCCGCCGCAACTATAAGGTAGGAATTTTTTTAAAGAATTTGGCGCAAATTTTTAAAAAAACGAAAATTTTTCGCGCGATTTTTGATCTAACACGATACATTTGTTTTGAAGAAACCTGGTTGCGCGCGCGGCGAAAATTCATTACAATAATGCGCTATGAAGCTTTACACACGCCGCCACTTGTTTTTTTCTACAATAACAACAGTGATGATAACCGCCGCCGTGATTTTGGGCGCGCAAAAAATATTCTCTTTTGTCCAAAGCCCTTCCTTTGCAGGCCAAGCCGCTCAAAAAGACGAAGACGGCGCTTCTAAAAACGGCGGCTCCTTGCAAGGCGCCGCTTCCGTTCCCGCCCCAAGCTCGCAAGGCGACGGCTCGCAGTTTTTGCAAAGCCAAACTTTGGTGGCCGCGCCCGCCGTTTCATACACCGCGGACGAGCAGCAAAACATTTCGGTTTACCAGCAGTTCAACGAGGCCGTCGTCAACATCACGACGCAAGTCATGGGCATGAACTGGTTCTTTGAGCCGATCGCCGAAGACGGCGGCTCTGGCTCAGGTTCCATCATCGACAGCCGCGGCTACGTCATCACCAACGTTCACGTTATAGAAAAAGCCTCAAAGATTTACATTTCGCTTTACGACGGAAGCCAGTACGAAGGCCGCGTCATCGGAAGCGACGTTGAAAGCGACATCGCCGTTCTTAAATTTGACCCGCCCGCCGGAACGGTTCTAAAGACGATTCAGTTTGGCGACAGCGAAAAGCTAAAGGTTGGCCAAAAGGTCATCGCCATAGGAAACCCCTTTGGCTTTGAGCGCACCCTCACGACCGGAATCGTAAGCGCGCTGGGCCGCCCGATTAAAAACTCAAACAACATCATCATTCGCGGCATGATTCAGACCGACGCCTCCATCAATCCCGGAAATTCGGGCGGCCCGCTCCTTGACACGGCGGGCAACATGATTGGCATCAACACAATGATTTATTCGTCAAGCGGTTCCAACGCCGGAATCGGTTTCGCCGTTCCCGCCTCAACGGCCCGCCGCGTGGTCTCCGACCTTTTGCAGTACGGAAAAGTGCGGCGCGGCGCGATTCAGGCAAGCCTTGTGCAGATGAGCCGCGCGATCGCCGACTACGCGCGCCTTGACATAAGCTACGGAATTTTGGTCAGCGAGACAGCGCGCGGCGGAAACGCCGACAAGGCCGGAATCAAGGGCGGAACGCAAGCCGTCCGCTACGGAAACTCCCGCAACGCGCGGACATTCTACATCGGCGGAGACATCATCGTGGGCATTGACGGCGTCCAGGTCACGACGTATTCCGACTACTATTCGATGCTGGAAAACAAGCGGCCCGGCGACACTGTTACGGTGACGATTCACCGCAACAAAAAAAACTACGATTGCAAGGTCGTCTTGGCCGAAGAAAGTTCGGTCCAGTGACGGCGGGCCGTTTTTGGGCTTGCGATGAATTTTTTGTCGCGGCGTTTTTGGGCTTGCGATGAATTTAGGGATTATTGTCTATGAGAAAATTTGTGGTGAAGTCTCCATACGAGCTTTCGGGCGACCAAGGGCCTGCGGTTCAAAAGCTTAGCGAAGGCTTTTTGCGCGGCGACCGCTTCCAAACCCTTAAAGGCGTTACAGGAAGCGGAAAGACATTCACGATGGCCAAAATCATCGAGGCCGTCCAGCGGCCCACGCTTGTCATTAGCCACAACAAAACTTTGAGCGCCCAGCTTTACCGCGAGTTCAAGACCTTCTTTCCCGAAAACGCCGTCGAATACTTTGTTTCCTACTACGACTACTACCAGCCGGAAGCCTACGTTCCCGCCCGCGACTTGTACATAGAAAAGGACGCCGCGATAAACAAGGAAATCGACCAAATGAAAATGGCCGCTACCTACAGCCTGATGGAGCGGCGCGACGTTATTGTCATCGCGACGGTTTCATGCATCTACGGCTTGGGCATGCCGGAACTTTACAAGGCCATGCGCGTTCACATCGAAAAGGGAAAGTCGCTGGACCCCCGCGCCCTTGCCTTGGAGCTGGCCCAGATTCAGTATCACAGAAACGACATGGTCTTGGAGCGCGGAACTTTCCGCATAAAAGGCGACGTGATAGAAATCTATCCGCCCTACATGGAATTTGACGAGGCCTACCGCATAGAGCTTGACTGGGAGGAAGTCGTCCGCATCCGCCGCTTTAACGTTGTGTCAGGAAAAGTCACCGAGGAGCTTGACGAGACGACCGTTTATCCTGCCAAGAACTTTGTCGTCCCCCAGTCGGAGTTGGAAAGCGCCACCGAGCGCATTCAAAAAGAAATGGAAGCGCGGGTGGAAGAACTTCGCTCGCAAAAGAAAATCTTGGAGGCCGAGCGCCTAAAGACGCGCGTCACCTACGACATAGAGATGATGAAGGAAATGGGCTATTGTTCGGGAATCGAAAACTATTCGGCGCCCATCGCAAACCGCGCGCCCGGCGTTCCTCCGGCAACCTTGCTGCATTATTTTCCCGACGACTTTTTGTGCTTGATTGACGAGGCGCACGTCACCGTTCCGCAAATCGGAGCGATGTACGAAGGCGACAGGAGCCGAAAGCAAAACTTGGTTGACTTTGGCTTTCGCCTGCCGAGCGCTCTGGACAACCGCCCGCTCAAGGCCGACGAGTTTTGGAAAAAAATCAACCAGGCGATTTTTGTCACAGCCACGCCGCGTCCCGAGGAAGTAAAGCTTTCCACGCAAGTGGTGGAACAAATCATCCGACCGACGGGCTTGCTTGACCCGATTGTTGAAGTGCGGCCCAGCGAAGGCCAGATGGAAGACATTTACAAGGAAGTGCGCGAGCGCATAGAGAAGGGCGAGCGAAGCCTTATCCTTACGCTGACAAAAAAAATGGCCGAGGATTTGACCGACTATTTGCTGGGCCTCAACTTAAAGGTAAAGTACATCCATTCCGAAATCGACACCTTTGAGCGCGTGGAAATCCTAAAGGCTTTGCGGACTGGCGAGATTGACGTTCTTATCGGAATCAACCTTTTGCGCGAAGGAATCGACCTTCCCGAAGTAAGCTTCATCGCGCTCTTGGACGCCGACAAAATCGGATTTTTGCGCTCGACGACTTCGCTAATCCAAATCATAGGCCGCGCCGCCCGCAACGCGGAGGGAAAGGTCGTCATGTACGCCGACCGCATGAGCGACGCGATGAAGGAAGCGATCGACGAGACCCGCCGCCGCCGCTCAATCCAAGAGGCCTGGAACGCCGAGCATGGAATCACGCCCAAAACGATAAAGAAGGCCGTCGCCGACATTTTGGAACACCAGGAGCAGGACGCCAAGGAAACGGCGGCGATTCAGCTTGAAACGCTCAAAAAGTCCGCCAACCTTATGGTGGCCAAAGAGCGGCGCAAGCTTGTCGAGGCGCTCAAAAAGGAAATGTCCGACTGCGCCGAAAGATTAGAGTACGAGCAGGCGGCTGCGATTAGGGACCAGATTTTGGACATTGAAAAAACGTATGGTAAGTAAATAGTAAGAAAAAATGCGGACAAGAAGGGGCGGGACGCAGAAAAAAAAAGACGGAAGGACCCGTCAGCGTAGCGGCTTGGCCGTAGGCAAAAAGCCGCAAGCGGATGACGGGAGGCTCCGGCTCTTTTTTTCGTCGCTGGACCCCGCCATTTGTGTCCGCGATGTGACTTGGCCGCAATACGATACGCCTGAACGCACGAGCCTTTTGCGAGCGCGTTTGTTGGCGCTTATGCGGCTAACTGGCATTTTTAGGTTTGCGAAGATTTTTTTTGCCGCTATATTGACACAAATCGCGATTTTCTATAAAATGTTAAAACTCACGATTGATTATTAAAGGCAGGTGAAATATTATGTCAAGAACATGCGCGATTTGCGGAAAATCTCCGATGCACGGAAACAGAGTAAGCAAGACTTACCATCACACACGCCACGTTTGGAAGCCCAACCTTGTAAGCGTAAAGGCTGACTTTGGCGACGGCGGCGCTCGCACAATCAAGATTTGCACACAGTGCTTGAGAAGCGGCTTTGTGACAAAGAAAGTCCACGTGCCCAAGGAAAACCAAGCGGCTCAAGCCGCCAACTAAAAAGATGTTCGGGTCAAGCCCGAACATGACTTGGTGTCATCGCCGCGCTAGCCGCGGCGATTTTTTTTTACACTTCCAACCGCAAGCCGTCGTGGGCCGGCAAAACGCTTCCGCCGTCCGCGACGATTTTTTCTAGCCTCGGATAATCGGGCAAAATTTCCTTAAAATATTCCGCTATTTCCTGATAGCCAAAGTCGTGCGTCATGTGGGTTGTCCATGTGTGGCGGGGCCGGATTTGGTTTGCCGTGGCCAGCGCGTCTTCAAAGCTAAAGTGGGTCGTGTGGACATCCTTCCGCAGGCCGTCAATGACCGCGTGGACAAGGAGGCCCGCGTTGTCGTTGATTAATTTTATCGATTTTTCGCTGATGTAGTTGCAGTCGGTAAGGTATGACGCGCTTTTCTTTGTTCCGTCTTTTGCGACGGCGGAAATCAAGTAGCCGGTCGTGGGAATTTTTCCGTGCTTCATCGGAATCGAAATTATTTCCATTCCGCCGATTTTTAGGGGGGCGCTTGGAACAAGTTTTTCGGCGGCGTTAAGGGTTACAAGCGGCTTTCCGCCGCCGATTTGTGTGCGGTGGAAAATGTAGTCAAAGTGCGCTCTTATGATTTTTGTCGCGGCTTTGTCTGCGTAAATCGGCATGGCCTTTGTGAACTCGTTTGTCGGATGCTCGACGCCGTCTTTGTCTGTGTATTTTGAGACCGCGTTTGGAACTTTTGTATGGCTAAAAATGCGTATGTCGTCAAGGCCGTGCAAGTGGTCCGCGTGCCCGTGCGTGATCAAGATGGCGTCCAAGGACGGAAGGCCGCAGGCGAGCGCTTGGCTCCTAAAGTCCGGGCCCACGTCTATCAAAACGCGCCAAGTCTTTCCTTCAAATTCGTTTTCTATGAGCGCGCTCGCCCTGTAGCGCTTGTCGCGGGGGTCGGAGGATTTGCAGACCGCGCAATTGCAGGCGATTACCGGAACTCCGTGGCTTGTTCCGCTTCCCAAAATTGTGATGACCATGCGGCCATTATCGCGCCAATCAAGCCTTTTTGCAAGCGGAAGAGTTTCCGCCCAAAAAAAAGTTCCGCCCAAAAAAACTTGACCTGAAAGCGTTTTAGGGGCTATAATTAAAATTCAACTTACATTTTGGGGTGCTTTATGACACATCTTAAGCCTGTAATCAACGTTGATAAAGAAAAGTGCTGCAATTGCCACCGCTGCATCGCGGTTTGCCCTGTAAAGCTCTGCAACAACGGATCCGGCGACTACGTTTTTGTGAACCACGACCTTTGCATAGGCTGCGGAGCCTGCATCGCCGCTTGCACCCACGGAGCCAGAAGCGGAATTGACGACATGGAGGAATTTTTCGCCGACCTAAAGAAGGGCGTTAAAATGGTCGCCATCGTCGCGCCCGCCGTAGCCGTAAACTTTCACGGCCAAACCCTGCGCCTTAACGGCTGGCTAAAATCCATCGGCGTAAAGGCTGTCTTTGACGTAAGCTTTGGCGCGGAGCTTACGACCAAGACCTACGTTGAGCAAATCAAGAACGAAGACCCCAAGCTCATCATTTCCCAGCCATGCCCCGCGCTTGTCACGTTCATAGAAACTTACAGGCCCAAGCTCATAAAATTCCTTGCCAAAGGCGACAGCCCGATGGCTCATACGGTGGAACTGATACGCAATTTTTATTCGCAGTACAAAGGCTATAAGGTTGCCGTCATTTCGCCCTGCTTCGCCAAAAAGCGCGAGTTTGACGAGAACGGCCGCGGCGACTACAACGTCACGATGAAAAAGCTGGACATCTACTTTAAGGAAAGGGGAATCGACTTGGCCGCATTCCCCGAGGCCGAATACGAAAACGTCCTTGCCGAGCGCGCGGTCTTGTATTCAACGCCGGGCGGCCTTATGAGAACCGCCGAGCGCTACGCTCCTGGAATTTCTCAAGTTACCAGAAAGATAGAAGGAAACCCCGGCGTCACCGAATACTTGGCTCGCCTTGACGAGGCTATCCAAAAAGGAAAGAGCCCGGCCTTCTACCGTTTGGTGGACTGCCTCAACTGCGAGCGCGGCTGCAACCAAGGCGCCGGAACCACGCTGCAAGACCTTTCGGTTGACGAGATAGAGGACTTTGTCGAAGCGCGCGCGCAAGAAAGGCGCGAAAAGTGGAACACCCTTAAGGCGCCCGCCAAAAAATCGGCGCTAAAGAAATTGGACAAGGCGGTCAACGCCTATTGGAAGCCGAAGATTTACGAGCGAAGCTATGTCGACAGAAGCGACGCGCTCGATTCCATGATAAAGGATCCCAGCCAAAAAGATCTTTCTGAAATTTTTGACAGAATGGGAAAACATTCAAAGGCCGACATGTACGACTGCGGAGCTTGCGGATACCGTTCCTGCGAGCAAATGGCCGTGGCGATTTTCAACGGCCTCAACAAGCCAGAAAACTGCCACCACTATGTCTTGCACATCGCGCAAAAAGAGCACGCAAGAAAGTTGATGGAGGCCGTGAACGGAATCA
>ONET01000017.1 GCA_900316905.1 uncultured Treponema sp. | reverse complement strand
CTATTTTTTTATCGGAATTATCAATCTTACGCTTGCGCCGTTTTGATCAGATTTTACATTAAGTTTTCCGCCTAATGCCGCCGCCCTTTCTTCCATAATCTTCAATCCAGCGTGAGTTGCGGAATTTTGCGACTCTTCGCCCGCCATCTTTTCATCCGCCGTCTTATCCGCAAAACCGCAACCATTGTCGGTCACAGAAAAGATAAAATTGTCCGTCGTGTCAACCATCCTGATTTCTATTTCCGTCGCCCCGCTGTGTTTTGCCGCATTCCGCAACGCCTCCTGCAGAATTTTCAGCATCTCATACTTTGCGGCGTAAGAAAAACCGTCCGCAAACTCGCTCGCTTCATAAACATTCGGCTTGATTTTATAAGTCTCTTCAAAAACCTTCGCGCATTGTCTGACAATCGTCTTAAAATCGAAAGACAAATCAAGCCTCGAAAGTCCCAAAAGTTCGCGGGCCTCTTTGACAGCCTCATCCGCAATCAAAAGCGCCCTGCCGCTTTCGTTTTGCGAGAGGCAGATTTTTAAAACCGAAAGCGACTGAATGATTCCGTCATGTAAATCTCGCGAAAATTCTTTTTGAATTTCATCGCGAGCCTTGATTATTTGAATCTGGCTTTTCTGCCTGCTTAATTTTACATGCATTATAAAACCTGAAATCGCCGCAAGCAAAAATGACGCGTACAAAACAGAATCAAAGCCCTTATTTATGAATCTTTCTTGCGCATGAATTTCTTGTATTTCCTCATGCCGCTCATCCATCACAGCCGTTTCGTACAGCCTAGAGAATTTATCGTCCGCATTTTTTTTGAACGCAAACGACACGCACAATACAAAAAAAGAAATCATCAAATATATATATTCAGGCTTGATTTTTAATCTGAGCGTCTCCGCTGGCAAACGGCGGTCAGACGTTCTTGCGAACAAGTACATCCCATATGCGATAAAAGACGCGATCGCCTTGTCAACAAGGTTCAGCAAAAAACCGCCTGTAAGGTTTGCCGCAATAACATTTTTCGTGACAAAGAAAATTCCCTGCTCAATCGCAGTAAGGTTG
Source organism: uncultured Treponema sp. (assembly GCA_900316905.1). Taxonomy (GTDB): domain Bacteria; phylum Spirochaetota; class Spirochaetia; order Treponematales; family Treponemataceae; genus Treponema_D. The sequence goes on along the minus strand of ONET01000017.1, from coordinate 29,906 downwards.
TAATGATAGTAAGCCGCAAAAAGCGAGCCAAAAATGCCATTGGTGCACGCGCTTAAAATTCCTGCAAGCATAAAAAAGTCAAGCGAAAGTTTTTCTTCGTCTCTCTTTCGCGCAAGCTTAAAAACCGCCCAAGAGCCAACAGCCGTCATCAACTGGCAAAGCATAAAAACCAGCTTGAGCCGGCCAAGCAAAAAAAGCGAGCCGTTTGTAAGAATCGCGACCAAAATCGACGGCGCAAGTCCGCCAAGCGCCGCAATTGCAATAGTTGCAAAACTGTCCATGTAAAGCGGAAAATGCGTTTCTCCAGCCGCAATGGAAGCAATGACATTCAGCGTCGCGCAAAGCAAACTCAACAAGGTTAGAAAAAGAAGATTTTTTGTCGGTTTATATTTTTTGTTCATCAACTTATAAGAAAAGCCAAGGTCTTTTTAGGATATTACATCAAAAAGGGATTTTTTTCAACTAAAGGAACGGGGGAATATTTGCCAGGCGCCGTAATTCCGCTAGCAAAAACCGCCGCAGTCTGTTAAAATAATGGAATGATGTTTATTACAAAAAATGGACGCAAAACAAAAAAACTCGCGGCCCTCGCGCTTGCGGCGGCATTTATGTTCGCGCAAACGCAAAACTCATTCGCGCAAAAAGCGCCAAACAAAGAGCCGCCCTTTAAAATAGAAGAAAGCGCGCTCCAGGAGGACGCGCAGTGGCAGGCGGAACTGTCGTTTCCAGACCGATTTGGCGAGGTTGAGGACACGCTCGCGCCCAACAGCTTGTACGCCTTTGATTTTTTTGAAGGCCAGGGCTCTCTTTTTGTCCAAGTCGGAAGGGACGTCGCGTCCTTTTCGCTTTTTGTAAACCAAGAGCGCGTTGACACAAGCGCGCTTGCAGGCGGCCGCTCATACAAGATTGACATTTCAAAAATTACGCGGAACGGAAAAAACATTTTGCAGGCGGCGGACATTCGCGCCGCGGCCGCCGCTTCTCGGTCAGCGACCAGTTCCAGTTCCGCCGCCGCTTCTCCGTCAGCAATCAGTTCCGATTCCGCCAAAATAAAGGTTTACGTCCCCTACCCTGTGTTGCTGGAAGAAGGCGGCGGACAAAGCGCGATCGACTCCGACGCGCTCGATCTTGTCTCACAAATCATCCAATCCGACATAGAGCATGGCTTTCCTTGCGCGCAGCTTGCAATCGCAAAAAACGGCCGCCTTCTTTACAAAAATTCTTGGGGCTGCCTCAATTCCTACGACATGGACGGAAATCCGCTCCCCCAAAACGAGCGCGAAAAAATCACGGACGACACGATGTTCGACATCGCCTCCTGCACAAAAGCTTTGGCCGCCAACATGGCCATCGAATTTTTGGTCTCGCAAAAAAAACTCAATCTGGACACAAAAATCGCCGACGTTCTTGGCGACGACTTTTTCAAAAAAACAATCAACATAAAATACAAAAACGGAAGCGGCGCCTCGCTTGGCCAAAACAAAAAATGGAAGGCTGCCCTAACCGTGCGCGACGTGGCCTGCCACACGGCGGGCTTTCCGGCAGGCCCCGCCTACTACAACAAAAACTTCAACTCAACGACGCAAGGCCGCGAAAAAGAAAACCAGACTCCAAAGAATAAGCTTTACGCGGGATGCGGCGCCGACCAAGAAACGCGGACAAAAACCTTTGAGGCCATTTGCAAAACGCCGCTTCTTTACGAGCCGGGAAAACGCGTTTTGTATTCCGACGCGGACTACATGATTTTGGGCTTTGTTGTGGAACGCGTCACGGGCGAGAAGCTTGACGATTTTTGCAAAAAAACTTTTTGGGAGCCGCTGGACTTAAAGCGGACGGCTTTCAATCCGCTTCAAAACGGATTTTCAAAAAACGACTGCGCGGCCACGGAACTTCGCGGAAACACTCGCGGCGGAACCTTGCTTGACTTTGCTGGACGAAGCGACACAATCCAAGGAGAGGTCCACGACGAGACGGCTTATTATTCGATGGCTGGAGTGTCAGGACATGCGGGCCTTTTTACCACGGCAAGCGACGCGCTAAAACTTTTGTCAACTCTTTTTTACGGCGGCTACGGCCAGAATAAATTTTTTGACAAGGACGTTTTGGACTCCTTCTTTTCGCCGCAAGACGCAGGCCGCGCCAACTGGGCAATCGGCTGGTACCATCAGGGCGACGACCGCCGCTCGTGGAACTTTAGCCAAAGCGCGAGCCGAGCCACAGTCGGCCACAACGGCTGGACAGGAACGCTTGTCATGCTTGACCCGGAAGAAAAGCTCGCGCTCGCCTACTTTACAAGCAAGCGAAACACGCCCTACCGAGAAGAGAACGCTTACGAGTTTGAAGGCTCGTATTTTACGGCGGCGGCTCCGGGCTTTGTTCCGGCCTTGCTTTACGAGGGAATGGGAAACGGAAGCGACAAAAAAAGCGCCAGGCTTTTGCTTTTGGCTGACATGGTCCGCGACAAGTTCCGTCTTGTGGAAGCGGAACGGCTTAAAAGCGGCGAGCCGGTCACTGACAACGCGCATCCAATTGTCCGCGCCGCCTATTCGATTTTGGAAGTCTTTGTCCGCCGCGCCAAAGCAGCCGGCTCCGACCAAGCGGCGCGGCTCTTAAAAGAGGCGGCGGCGCTTCTTGACCCAACGCGCGACGCCGCGGAAATTGAAAAGATTAAGGAAATGATGAAATGATGGCAAAGAAAAAAATAGAAAGCAAGACCAAAAAAGCCGCCGCCGACATTTTAGGCTTGCCTAAAATTTTCGCGACAAGGAAAGCGTTAAGGCCTTTAAAGACCATAATTTGCGCCGCGCTTTTGGCGCTCGTCTGCGCTCCATTCTTCGCGCAAGAGCATGTCATTGTCGGAGCCGCGCGCTTTGACAAATACAAAAAGCTTTTGCAAAACAAGCGCGTCGCACTTGCCGCAAACGCAACTTCTATAATTCCGAGCGCGGACATAAACGCGGAAGGCGGCGCGGTCCACGACTTGGACTTTTTGCTTTCAAAAAAAGTAAACGTGGTCAAAGTCTTCGCGCCCGAGCACGGCTTTAGGGGAAAGGGCGAGGCCGGAGAGACAATCGCCAACGACGTTGACCAAAAAACCGGCGTTCCGATTTATTCGATTTATGGAAAAAGCTTAAGGCCCTCGCCCGAACTTTTGGCGGACGTTGACGTTTTTGTCTACGACATACAGGACGTGGGAGTGCGCTTTTACACTTACATAAGCGCGATGCATTACATCATGGAAGCCTGCGCGCAAAACAAGATTCCGCTTGTGATTTTTGACAGGCCCAACCCCAACATCGACTGCGTTGCCGGCCCCATCCGCGACGAGCGCTACAAGTCCTACGTAAGCCTTGACCCGATTCCGGCAATCTACGGAATGACGGCGGGAGAGCTTGCGCGGATGATTAACGGACAAGGCTGGCTTGAAGGCGGCGCGAAATGCAAGCTGACTGTGATCCCTGTAAAAAACTACACGCGGGCCACGCGCTACGTTCTTCCCGTCCCGCCGTCGCCAAATTTGCCAAGCCATCGCGCGGTCCGCTTTTACCCCTTTTTGTGCTTGTTCGAGGCGACGGTCGTAAGCGAAGGCCGCGGAACGGAAGAGCCCTTTAGCGCAATAGGATATCCCGACGAGTCCTTTGGCCAATATGTTTTCACACCGCGCGACATTCCCGGAATGGCGACAAACCCCAAGCACGAAGGCAAAAAATGCTACGGCGCCGATTTGTCCAACGAGCCTCTGTATGCTGAATATGCCGCATCCAGCAACATTGGGCTTTCCAACAATTACAGCGCGGCCGGCATTTTCACGCTAAGACACTTCATCGCCTTTGCTAAAAAATTCGGCGGCGCCAAAAACATGGTTGACCAAAAGGCTGGGCTCGCGCGGCTTTGGGGCAACGACAAATTGATTGAGCAAATCGACGGCGGCATGACAGAAGAGGAAATCCGCGCGACTTGGCTTCCAGACGTTCAGCAATTCCTAAAGGATAGAAAGCCCTATTTGCTGTATAAGTGAATTTTGTCCGCGCGCTTTTTAGGCTTGCGAGCGACTTAACGGCAGACTTTAAATCTTTATCGTAAGAACGTTCATTCCAAAAATGCTTTGCCAGCTGACGCTCTTGGCCATTCCGTAAACCATTTTTATTCCGACATTCTTTGCGGGATCGCCGCCGTCGCCGGCCGCCCTTGCCCGTTCCTCAGGATTGAATGACACGCAGTCGTCGCGGATTCTAAGAATCACGTCTTGGTCCTTGTGAACCAAACGAATGGAAACGGTGTGAGCCTTTTTGTCTTTGTTAAAGCCGTGCGCGACGACATTTCCAGCCATTTCTTCCATCGCAAGCGCGGCGACAAAGGAACGGCGGGAATCCACGCAGCGCTCAAGGCAAAAATTTTGGGCGCTCTTTGAAATGTTCACCACGTCTTCGATGTTGCGAACGGTCAAATCCAAGCGCTCGCTTTGAGGCGCGCCAAAAGCGTCGGGCATGACCATAAGTTCCTCCATGTTGCGCGGAAAACGGCGGTTGCAAATGACAGAGTACAACAGAATCGTGGCAAAGACAAAAATTCCGTTCAAGATGTTGGCAAAATAAACTCCGTTCACGCCAAAAAAAGGAACAAGGATGACAGAAAATCCAGCGACAAACAAAACGCCGTCAAGGAAAGACAAAAGCTGGATGAAGAAATTTTTTCCCGACATTTGCGCGTAGCAAACAAAGTGCTGCAAAATGGAGCCAAGGGCCAAGCTAAGCGGCAAAAGCCTAAAGCCCCACACCGTCATGATGTAGACTTGCGAAAAAATGTCCTTGTAAAAAATATGCGCGAGCGGCTTTGCAAAAACAATTATCAAGACGGCAAACAAGTTGTTGACCAAACAAAACTTTTTAAACATGACGCGCATCACGTCGCAAACCGAAGCGCGGTCTTCTTCGCCAACGCCCACGCTCATAACCATTCTTGAAACGGCCACCATTCCAGCCGGAACGCACCAGGCCAGCATCATCAAAGTATTGGCCGCGCAAAAGGCCGAAATTCCGACCGCGCCGACATAAACAGAAAGCAAAAAATTTACGATAAAGCCGCGCAATGTTTGCCAACCGTTGGAAAGAGCGCCGGGATATCCTATGACAAAGATTTTTTTAAGTTCCCTTATGTCGATGCTTTTTAGAGAAAATTTTAGGCGGCAATTTTTTGTAAAAAAGTATTGGGCTTGAACAAGCAAGTAGATCCACGCGCCCAGCGCCGAAGCGAGCGAAAGCCCCCAAACGCCCATCTTCATTTTTTGGATGAAAAGAAAATTAAGCAAGACATTGGACGCGATAAAGGAAAGGCTGGCCACAGTGTTGCGCCGCATTTTATTTTCCAGCGACAAGAATGAAGAAAGCTGCCCGCCCAGCATAAAAGGAATCGCGCCGATCACCTGCCCTGTCAAATAAGTTGAAAAAGCCGGCCTCAAGCTTTGGTCGCTCACAAACATTCCTACGGCCACAAGGCGGCTGGTCAAAAACAGTATGGAAGCAAAAAAAACGCCGATAAAAAATGAAAGCGAAATGTCAAGCGAAAAAACGCCGCGCATTTTTTGGCTTTCGCTTTTTCCCATATACTGGCCGCACAAAATCGTCGCGCCGCCGGTAAAGGTCAAATTTACGGAGCCGATGAGCATTTGAATCGGAGCGTAAAGGCCCACGGCGCCCATCGCGTGAATGTCGATGAAGTTACTGGCAAAAAAAGCCGAGACAATTGAATTTAAGGAAGCGATTGTCGCGATTAGAATTTGTATCGGCAAAAGCTTGAACATAAGTTTTCCGATTGTCTTTTCGTTTCCAATTTCAGCGGAAGTTCTTTTACCCACAACGCGCTCCTTGCCTTTAATTTTAGCGCGCTTTTTAAAAAAAATGCTGAAAAAATTGCAATTTTTTCTATTTAGAGTTACAATAATGGAATGAAGAAATTCTTAGCGTTTGCCGCGGCATCTTGCGTTTTTTGCGCGGTGTCGTTTTCCCAAAATTCCTTTTTTGACAATTACGTTTACCAATCGTGGAACTCCTTTGGCGGCCTTACAGGAACAACCGCGACTGGCCTTGCCCAAACAAAAGACGGTTTTATAAATATCGGAACTTACGAAGGCCTTGTGCGCTTTGACGGCCTGTCGTTCACAACTTGGCGGCGCGGAAAAGAAAACGAATACACATTCGCTTCGGCCCGCGCCATCTTGCAGGACAGCGACGAAAACATTTGGGTAGGTTCCAACGACGAAGGCTTGCAATGCCTTTCGTCCAAGAACAGCGTCACGTTCACCACGCAAAACGGCCTTCCCAACAATTCGGTGCGCTCCATTGTCGAGGACAAAAAGAAAAACATTTGGGTCGGAACTTCCGCAGGCGTAGTTTGCTTGACGCATGACAAGCATTTGATAAACCCGCAGTTTGAGGCAGGAACCGTCACAAAAGGCGTCCTGTGCACAAGCCTTTACTGCGACACAGCCGGCTGCGTTTGGCTTACGACGGAAAACGAGCGCGGACTCTTCATTTTCTTGAACGGCCTTTTCCGCTCGGCGCCTTTCATGAATTCCTTTGGCGACTTCACAGCCACCGCCGTCAGCCAAGACTTGCGCGGAAACTTTTGGTTCGCGCTTGGCAACAAGGGAATCCACCAGCTCAAGAACGGAAGCATAAAAAAAGTTGAAACCGGAACAATTTTGGACAACGCCCCTACATGGACAATATACAACGCAAGCGACGGCAGCATTTGGTTTGGCGCGGAAGGCGGCCTTGTAGTCTACGAAAACGGAAAATTTTACGAATGTCCGATCAAAGGCATAAAGGGCGCCAAAATCAACAAGATAATTTGCGACCGCGAAGGAAACATTTGGATTTCCACCGACCGCAACGGCATCGGAAAGCTCACGCAAAGCCGCTTTAAAATGAACAAAACCGAGACCACTTCCAACTCCATCGCCGAAGGAAAGGACGGCCGCATATGGATTGGAACGGACAAAGGCGTTTTGTGCGTCCAAGACAACAAGCTTGTCTCCAATAATTTGACGGAATACACAAGCGGCGTCCGCGTCCGCCATATTGAGATTGCCGCCAACGGAGACATTTTGGTCAGCTGCTATTCAAAGCCCGGACAACTGCGCTACGACGTGCGCTCCAAGACAATAAAAAGCTGGACGGTAGACAACGGCCTTGCGGGAAACAAGGTTCGCGTTGCAATAGAAACAAGGCAAGGCGAGCTTTATGTCGGAACCACAAACGGCCTTAGCGTGATTCACAAAGACGGAAGCATAAAAAATTTCAAGCAGGCGGACGGACTTACAAACGAATACGTGATGTGCATTTACAAGGACAAGAACGACCTTGTATGGATTGGAACGGACGGCGGCGGCATTTTCTTCATGAAGGACGAAACGATTTTAGGAAACCAAACTTCCATCCACGGACTTGCAGGAAACATCATATTCAAAATCACGCAAGACAAGCATGGCTCTTATTGGATTTGCACAGGAACAGGACTCACCCGCTGTCCCAGCTACGACAGCTCGCAGCAACGCTTGCCAACGGTTTTCCAAACGCTCAACGCCGACCAAGGCTTGGGAACCGACTCATTGTTCCAAATTCTTTTTGACAAGATGGAGCAGGCATGGATCGTCAGCAACCACGGAATCGCCTGCGCGCCCTACGAAGATTTTGTCGCGGCGGCGGAAGGCAAAAAGGACGAGATATCAATAAAATATTACGGCAAGAACGACGGTCTTGACTCAAACGGCCCAACGTCAACCGCAACAAGCGTTTGCGACCGCATTGGCCGCATATGGATTCCGATGGTGGACGGCTTTGCCGTTTACGACCAAACAAAAGTTAGAATCAACCCCGTGCTGCCCTTGGTGTGCATCGAAACAATAAAGGTTGATTCGGTGGAATACAAAAACACCGACGACGTGATAGAGCTTAAGCCTGGAACGAAGCGCGTGGAGATAAAATACACGGGCCTTAGTTTTGACGCGCCGGACAGAATTAAATTCACGCACAGGCTTTCAAATTTTGAAGACGACTTTTCGGAAGCCAGCTCCTTGCGAACAATTTCATACACAAACCTAAAGCCGGGAAACCACACCTTCATGGTCAACGCGATTAACGGCGACGGACTTGTTTCCACAAAAGCGCAAACAATGCTCTTTGTGCAAAAGCCCTATTTTTACCAAACGCGTTGGTTCTGGATACTGGCCACAATCGCCTTCTTTGGCAGCGTGATCACAATCTTCTATCTAAAACAGCGAAGGATCAAGTTGGAAAACATACGATTGGAAGGCCTTGTAAAAAAGCGCACGCAACAGTTGGAGGTGGAAAAGGAAAAGGCCGACCAATTGCTGCGCGCCATCTTGCCGGACAAAATCGCCCGCGAGTTAAAGGACAACATTCACTCAATCGGCGAAAACTTTCCCGACGTTACAATTTTGTTTTCGGACATTCAAAACTTTACAAAAACTTCCAGCGAGCACACGGCGGAAGAAATCGCGTTCGCGCTGAATGATTTGTTCAGCCGTTTTGACGAGCGGGCGAAAATTATGGGCGTTGAAAAAATAAAGACAATCGGCGACGCGTATATGGCCGGCTGCGGACTTCCAACGCCAAACGAAAACCATGCAAAAGTCATGGTCCAATTCGCGATTGGAATGTTCCAAGACTTGGCCGACTACAACCAAAAGGCGCGAATTAAATTCAACATTCGCATAGGCCTAAATTCAGGACCGGCCAACGCGGGCGTCATCGGAAAGACAAAATTCATTTACGACGTTTGGGGGAACACAGTCAATGTCGCAAGCCGAATGGAAAGCGCCGCGACTCCTGGAGAAATAAAAGTGTCGGAAGCGGTTTACGAAAGGCTAAAGAACGACGGAGAAATAAATTTCAGCGAGCCGATTGAATGTGACATAAAGGGAAAAGGCTTGATGAAAACTTACGACATTTTGACGGGAGACAAAAAATGAAAGCAAAAAAAACATTCCTTGCCGCAGCCGCCGCGTTTGCGACGCTTTTTGCCGCGTCTTGTTCCAAAAACGATGACAAAAATATTGTCAAGGTCGGAATACTTCACTCAAGCACAGGCGCGATGGCCGCAAGCGAATCCTCGCTAATCAACGCTGAAAAAATGGCGATTGACGAAATCAACGAAAGCGGCGGCGTGCTTGGAAAAAAGATTCAAATCGTTCAAGCGGACGGAAAAAGCGATCCTACAACCTTTGCCCAGCAAGCCAGAAAGCTTTTGACGCAAAACAAGGTGGCCGCAATTTTTGGATGTTGGACAAGCGCTTCAAGAAAAGCCGTAAAGTCCGTCTTGGAAGAGCCAAACATTTTTGGCTTGCTTTGGTATCCGCTCCAATACGAAGGAATGGAAGCCAGCCCCAACATAATGTACATCGGCGCCGCGCCAAACCAGCAGGTTGTTCCGTCGATTGAATACTGCTTTGAAAAATTTGGCAAGCGCATGTTTTTGGTTGGCTCGGACTATGTGTTTCCGCATACCGCCAACAAAATAATAAAGGCGCAGCTAAAGGCTTTGGGCGGAGCTTGCGTCGGAGAATTCTACGTTCCCCTTGGAGCGACAGACTTTGAGAACATAATAAACGAAATTATCAAAGAGCGTCCCGACATAATCATAAACACAGTGAACGGCGACTCAAACAAAGCGTTTTTTGAGCAGCTGCGCAAGGCGGGAATAACGTCAAAGGAAATTCCTCTGATGAGTTTTTCCGTTTCAGAGGAAGAAGTCGCCTACATCGGAGCGGACTTGGCGCAAGGCAGCCTTGTCGCTTGGAACTACTTGCAGACAATCGCCTCGTTCAAAAACAAAAACTTTGTCCAACGCTACCAAGACCGTTACGGAAAGGACAGGCATGTGGGCGACCCGATGGAAGCGGCCTACACATCGGTTTACCTTTGGGCGCTCGCTTGCGAAAAAGCCGGAACATTTGACGTGGAGACAGTTAGAATGGCGGCCAAAAATTTAACATTCGACGCGCCCGAAGGCCAAGTAAAAATTGACGGCGAAAACCAGCACTTGCAAAAACAAGTTCGCATAGGCCGCATAAATTCAAACGGCTTGATTGACGAAATATGGGAAAGCGCGAGCGCGGTGAAACCCGACCCATACCTCAGCACTTACGCTTGGGCAAAGGGCCTGTAAAAAAAAAATTAAAATTCTTTGTAGTCTTGGTCAAAGCCCTCTTCCAACCAGAGGGCCACGCTTTCAGAAAGCTCTTGAATTTTCTTCGCGCGGTTCTTTCCTGTAATCGAACATTCCCAAATAACGCCCACACGGTAGCCTTGTTCAATCAAAGCCTTCGCCTCTTCTTTGTCGCGCTCCTTGTTTCGTTCGATTTTTTTTATCCAGTATTCTGAATTTGTTTTTGGAATTCTCACCTTCTTGCAGGAACTGTGGCCGTGCCAAAAACAGCCGTTCACAAAAAGAACTGCGTAGTATCTTGGAAAATAAAGGTCGGGACTTCCCGGAAGCCGCTTGTCGTTTTTTCTAAATCGGAATCCAAGCTTGTGCAAGCGCGATCGAATCGCAAGCTCCGGCCTTGTGTCGCGGCTTTTTATTTGCGCCATCACAAAATGACGCTGTTCTTTTGTGAGCGTGTCCATCTTAGCTTGCCGGGCCAAGCACCGCCGCGATTTGGAGGCCTATGTATTGCAGCACGTCAACCACAACGGAGTTGCCGAACTGCTTGTAGGCTTGGTTGGGCCGTTTTGACATTTTGTAGGAATCCGGGTAGCCCATCAAGCGGGCGCACTCGCGCGGATGAAGGCGGCGTGGCCTGCCGTTGACCAAGTAGCCGCCGGTCTTTGCAAAAACTCCGCCGCCGTAAGCGCTCAATGTGACGGCGATTCCTTTTGTACTGTAAACTCGCTCGCCTTGGCCGCCCTTGTTCACAATCGCAAGCTTGATGGCCTTTGCGCTGTACTTGTCTTTCTTTTTTGGATTGAACGTCATCGGATAGCGCTCGTCGTACAAGGCGGCTGTTTCCGGCGAGTCTTCCAGCAAAAAATCTTCCACATGGCGCGTCAAGGGAAAAGGCTTTGGAAATTCAAAATCCGTTCCGTCAAACAAATCCTTTCTAAAGCACACCATGTAAACGCGCTCGCGTCTCTGCGGAACTCCGTAATCAAGCGCGCTCAAAACTTTCCAATTAAAGGAATAGCCCAAACCTTCCATCGTGTTTTGGACAACCTTAATTGTGCGGCCGCCGTCGTGGCGCGCGAAGTTGCGCACGTTTTCCATAAAAACGACTTTTGGCTTTTTCTCTTTTACGATGCGCGCCACGTCAAAGAAAAGCGTTCCCCGGCTGTCCTCAAAGCCGCGCATTTTTCCGCTAATCGAAAAGGCCTGGCAGGGAAAACCGGCGCAGCATATGTCGTGGTCTGGAATTGATTTTTCGTCTACTTGAGTGATGTCGCCGTTGGGGCGCTCGCCAAAATTTTCTTGGTAAACATTTTGCGCCTGCTTGTCCCATTCGCTGGAATAAACGCAGCGCGCGCCCAAAGATTCAAGGGCAAGCCTAAAGCCGCCGAGTCCAGCAAACAAATCTATGAATGTCATGCCGGAAAGCGGCGAGCCTTGAACTTCTATCATTCCTAAATTATAACGACGCGGCGCCCTTGGGTCAATTGCCGCGTCCTTTCGGACGCTTCACGCAGGTGTCATTGTCGGGCTTGGCCCGACAATCTTCCAGCCGCGAGCGCGAGAACAAAGGTGGCGGCCATCGCGGGAAGCGTGCAGCCAAAGACAAAGTCAAAGCGCATGAAAAGCCTGTAAAGCGCAAAGCCCAAAATCCACACAACAATGCGCGCCGCGTCGATTTTTTTTGCCGACGAATCGTTTTTGCAAACAAAAAAGTCGGCGAGCAAAATCGCGGTCATCGGAGCGAACACGCTTCCAATCAAATACAAAAAGTCCGTGATGTTGTCCATGTTAAACAAAAGCGCGCCGACAGTTCCCAAGGCAGCGACAATTATCGCGGCGGCCTTTATGTTGATTTTTGAGTGAACGCTTTGGCTTGAAACGCCGGCGGAGTACGCGTCAAGGTAAGTCGTTGTCACGGTGGAAAGAACGACAATCACAAGCGCGGCGATTCCCAAACCAGTCTTTAGCATCACGATGTCAATCGAACTTTCTCCCGCCACAATCGCAGCCCCCATTCCAATCGCGTACATCCAAACGCTGACCAAAAAGTAGACGACAGCCGCGGCCAACGAAACTGCGACAGGCCGCTTTGCGTCCTTTGTGTAGTCGCTTATTACAGGAAGCCAAGAAAGCGGCATCGCGACAGAAAGCTCTATCGCAGCTCCAAACGAAAGCGCTTGGTCCGCCATTCCCTCGCCTGCCGCGCCGTCCGCCATCGCGGCGCCAGAATCAGCTCCGGCAAAAAGGCCGCCGAAAATTTTGACGCACAACAAAATCGTAAGGCAAAAAAGCGCCGCGGCCGCCGCAAAGTTCAACTTGTCCAAATTGCGAACTCCAGCCAAAATCCAAACGACAATCAAGACGCCAATCGCAAGCGCGGCGAACTTGGAATAGTCCTTGGCGCCGTTGATGATTGTGTTGGCGCAGAGGGAACCGTCGTAAATCATAATTCCTGTCCAGCCCAAAAGCTGCGCCGCGTTCAAAAGGCCAAAAAACTTGGCGCCAATTTTTCCAAACGACAATGCGGTAGTCTGCATGGCGGCCATTTTTTTCTTGGCGCCAATCACGCCTGTCATAAACAAAAGCGCGCAGCCAAGAACGTGTCCGATTGCAATCGCCGCCATTCCTTTTGCAAAGCCCAGCGGCGCGAAATAAGTTCCGGTAATAATTTCCGCGATGGAAACCCCGGCTCCAAACCAAATCAAAGAACTAGAAAAAACAGTCATATTAACTCCAAATATACAAAAATAAAAAACGGTCGAGGCGGCCCGCAATTTTAGGCTTGCCAGCAATCAGCGGCAGCCGCTAAAACTCTCCCTCAACATTAAACGCGTGGTTCATCGGGCCGGACCCCTTTCCCAAATCCAGCATGGCGGCGAGCGCGCCTGTAAGATAGTTTTTGGCCGACTGGACGGACTCGACTAAACTTTTGCCCTTGGCCAAATTGCTTGCGATCGCGCTCGAAAGAGTGCAGCCAGTTCCGTGCGTGTTGGAGTTGTTGATTCGCTTTCCGTTAATCCATCGTCCCATGCGCTCGCCGCCGCCAATGTTGCCGAAAAGATAGTCGTTGGCGTCATTCAAATTGTGGCCGCCCTTAAGCAAAACCGCCGCGCCAAACTGATTAAAAATGTTTTGGGCAGCGGCCTCCATGTCGGCCGGGCTATGGATTGAATTTCCGCAAAGGACTTCCGCTTCGGGAATGTTTGGCGTTATCACTGTCGCAAGCGGCAAGAGCAAACCTTTAAGAGATTCAATCGCGTCGTCGCTAATCAGCTTGGCGCCGCTTGTGGCCACCATCACCGGGTCAACGACAATGTTCCTAAAATTAAATTCTTTGATTGAGTCCGCGATTGCATTAATGAGCGCGGAAGAAGAAACCATTCCAACCTTGACCGCGTCCGGGAAAATGTCCGTTGCGACGGCGTCTATTTGCGCCTTTAAAAAGTCCGGCGAGACTTCCATAATGTCTGTTACGCCGGTCGTGTTCTGGGCGGTCAAGGCGGTGACAGCGCTCATCGCGTAAACGCCGTTGGCTGTCATTGTCTTGATGTCCGCTTGAATGCCGGCGCCTCCGCTGGAATCGCTTCCAGCGATCGTTAAAGCAGTTTTCATTTTTCCTCCTAAGTTACGGCTGAACGCCCGAACCTTATGCGGCGCTCTAGCATTGTTGTCTTGCAAACAATTTTCGCGCCGCTAATTCTGCTTTATGCCAAGTGGTGCCCCCAAGGCATTTATATTTGTCGCCGCAATCGCGGCCTTTTTTTGTCTTGCCAAAGCTCTCCGCAATCGCGACGAACTTTAGCCTTGATAAAAATTCCCCGCTGTTAGTCTAAAAAACCTCCGCCACTTTTCCCGCCAGAATTTTTGTCGCGGCGCGAATGTCGTCGTTGGCGAAAATCGCGCTGATGACGCTTACGCCAGCGATTCCGCTTCCCTTTAACTCGTGGACATTGCCCGCGCTTATTCCGCCAATCGCGACGACTGGAATTTTCACCGCGCTGCAAATCGCCTTCAATGTTTCAAACGAAACGCTTTCCGCGTCGGCCTTGCTTCCGGTTGCGAAAACCGCTCCCACGCCAAGGTAATCGGCTCCCTGGCTTTCGGCCAAAAGCGCTTGCTCCACCGTGCAGGCGGAAACGCCGATAATCGCTTCCGGCCCTAAAATGCGGCGCGCCTCTAGGCAAGCCATGTCGGATTGGCCAACATGAACTCCGTCCGCGCAAACTTCTTTTGCTATCATTACGTTGTCGTTCACGACAAAGGGAACGGCGCGCTCGGCGCAAACTTTTTTTAGCGCGCGGGCTTCGTTCAAAAAGGAATCCTCGTCCAAATCTTTTTCGCGCAACTGGACAAAAGTCGCGCCGCCATCAATCGCTTGCTCCACGCATTCGACCAACGTTCTTCCGTTAAGCCAGTGGCGGTCGGTGACGGCGTAAAGGCGCAAGGCCTCGCAAAGCGCGCGGCCGCTTTTTGGGCTTGCGACAGATTCCAGCCCGCCGCGCGTTTCGGTCTTGCCAGCAATCTCCGCGCTATCTAATTTCATACTTGGCGCCTTTTTCAAGTTCGTCGCCCGTCATGTTGAACAAAGCGTCGATGATGCGGTTCCTGTAAGTTGAATTTCCGTCGCCTTCCTGCATTCGTTCCCAAGCCAGCTCTCCGGCCAAGCCCATGGAGCAAACGGCGGCGGCCGCCGCTTCCAAAACATTGTCGGGGTTGGCGACTGCAAAGGCCGCCGTCACAGCGCTAAGCTGGCAGCCGGTTCCAGTGATGCGGCTCATTTCGGCGCGGCCGTTCCGTATCACATAGCACTTTCCGTCGTCGGCCACAAGGTCAATCGCGCCGGTAATCGCGACGACACAATTGTTGCGCGCGGCGAAATCTTTTGCAAAGGCAACGGACTTTTCCAAATTGCCTTCAGTCACGCTGTCGGCGATGTCCGCGTCCACGCCCTTTGTAGTTCCGCTTCCAAGCGCCAAAGTTTTTATCTCGCTGATGTTTCCGCGAACAACGTCAAACTGGAATTTCTTCAAAAGCTTTAAGGCTGTGTTTGTCCTAAGAGCGCTGGCTCCCGCTCCGACAGGGTCAAGCAAAAGCTTGTGGCCCAGCGCGGCGGCGTTCTTTGCGCTCTCGAACATCGCCTTGATTGTCCGCTTGTTCAGCGTTCCGATGTTGACGTTAAGGCCGCCGCAGATTTTTGTAATCTCGCGCGCGTCGCTTGGCTCGTCGGCCATGATGGGACTAGCGCCAATGGCAAGCAAGGCGTTGGCCACGTCGTTTACAGTTACATAGTTTGTGATGTTGTGGATTAGGGGACAAGTCGCGCGGACTTTGTCCAAACAAGTTTTGAACATAATCTTCTCCTTACGTTGGAATTACCCAAATCAAGTTCAAAGGTCAAGGGAAACACCCTACTCTCAGCCGGATTTGTCCAGCTCCCTTTTAAATTGTCGCCTCATTCTATCACGCGCGATATTTTTGCGCAAGGCCTTGTATTTTGTACAAAGGAAAAGCCCGAGCGTTTTGCCCGGGCCTTCCATTAAATTTTAATTCGCGCTTACCTGTCAAAGCCGTCCATCGTCTGAATCTTTCCGTCGGCCTTAAAAGTAAGCTCGCGGAATTTGACGTTTCGCTTTTGGTTGACGCCGTTTGAGCGCTCGCAGTCGTGGTAGAACAAGTACCACTTGCCGTTGAATTCCATAATCGAATGGTGCGTCGTCCAGCCCAAAACCGGAGTCAAAATGCAGCCGCCGTAAGTGTATGGGCCGTAAACGTTCTTGCTTGTGGCGTAGCACAAAAGGTGGCTTGTTCCAGTTGAGTATGTAAAGTAATAAGTTCCGTCCTTTTTGAAAAGCCAGGGATCCTCAAAGTAGCGGCGAACGTCGTCTCCGCCTTTAAGCGGCTGGCCCTTTTCGTCAACGATTACCAAGTCGCGCAAGTCTTCGGCCAGCTCTTTCATGTTGTCCTTAAGCAAGGCGATTTTTGGAGTGCAGGCGGGCTCGGCTCCCTGCGGCTCCTTGTTGTCGGCGCTCCACTTGTTGTTTCGGTACTGGTCAAGCTGGCCGCCCCACAAGCCGCCCATCACAAGGTAGTACTTGTTGTCGGTGTCTTGGAAGCAGCAGGGGTCGATGCTATATGTTCCCTGAATGTAGTCGTCTTCCGGGGTGAAAGGTCCTTCGGGCTTGTCGCCCACGGCGACGCCAACGCGGAACATTCCAGTTTTGTCGCGCGCGGGAAAATAAAAGTAATACTTTCCGTCTTTTTCCGCGCAGTCGGGCGCCCACAATTGCTTTGAGGCCCACTTTACGTCCTCCAACTTAAGGACGCAGCCGCAGTCGCGCGGCAAGGTTTCCGCGTCCTTCATCTCGTAGACGTGGTAGTCTTTCATGTCGTACTGGTCGCCGTTGTCGTTGTTGGCCACGTCAATGTCCTCGTCGTGCGAAGGATAAATGTAAATCTTTCCGTTAAAGGCGTGGGCCGAAGGGTCGGCCGTGTAAAGGTCGTTGACCAAGGGCTTTTTTTGAATGCTCATTTTTTTCTCCTAAGTTGAACTTGCGCCGCTTCCAGGCATTGCTTTCTTTCCGCTATTTTACAGCATACCGCGTTGTTTTGTCAAACAGGGCAAACGCAACTGGGAGCAGTAAAAAAAATGCGCGAAGGCGCGGGGCGGCTGGCGGCGACACTCGCTTTGCGCCTGCCGCGACAGCGGCAGACGTAAATAGTTTCAAGGCGCAATGCGCGTGTAGCGCAGTTATCAAGCGGCGCCGCTCTGACGCAGCCGCAACTGGGAGCATTTTTTTGTTAATGAATTCATAATGCGTTTGCCCCGCTTGAATTTCGCGCGCAAATCCGCCATACTGTTCCCTATGAAAACACTTTCCATCAAAGAAGAACTTTCTTCAACAAGCTATCCTGGACGCGGAATCATCCTCGGAAAATCCGCCTGCGGAAAATACGCCGTCGCCGCCTACTTTATCATGGGCAGGAGCGAGAACAGCCGCAACCGAGTCTTTGTTCGAGACGGAGACGGAATCCGAACGCAAGCCTTTGACCCGTCAAAACTGACAGACCCCAGCCTTATAATTTACGCGCCGGTCCGCGTCCTTGGCGAAAAAACAATCGTCACAAACGGCGACCAGACCGACACCGTTTACGACGAAATGTCAAAAGGAAAAACTTTTGAGGAATCTTTGCGCGGCCGCGAGTTTGAGCCCGACGCGCCCAACTACACGCCCAGAATTTCAGGCGTGATGCGAATAAAGGACGGCGCCTACAACTTCGCGCTTTCGATTCTAAAGAGCGACAATGGAAATCCCCAAAGCTGCAACCGCTTTACCTACGCTTACACAAACCCGCAAAGCGGAAAAGCGCGCTTTATCCATACATACATGGGCGACGGAAACCCGCTCCCCAGCTTTGAAGGAGAGCCGGCCTTGCTTGACGCGCCTTGCGCCAACATCGACGAATGGACAAAGACAATTTGGGAGTCGCTCAACGCCGACAACAAGGTTTCGCTTTGGACCCGCTGGATCGAAATCGCCACCGGCAAGTTCGACTCGCGCATCATCAACAAGAACGAATAGGACAATTTTTATGTTAAAGAAATCATTCGCGTTTTTATTAATCCTCGCCGCCCTTTGCGCGATTTCATGCAAACCGCGCGCGGCCCAAAGCAAGCTTCCCCGCTCCGCCTCATCGCTCGCGATGGAAAAATGCCTTTCCGCCGACCCGGCTCTTATGGCGCTTATGGAAAAGTCCATTAAAAAGGCGCGCGCGATTAACCCCGACCCCGAAACAAATCCCGTTGGCAACGTCGCTGAGCTTTACGACTTTTTGGACTGGGCCGACGTTTGCATGCCTTGGAACGTTTTGACAAAAGGAAAGCAGCCCGCGCTCTACGACCGCATCGACCAGAGCGTGGATTACTTTTGGTTCGTCATCGACCAGCCGCTTGAAGAGCTTGAAGGCCGCGGCTACTACTACCCCACTTTGCAATACCACGAACCGATCGCAACATGGTGCCGCGAATATTCCGACAACTGGGGAAGCTTTCTTTCCACCGAGGCAAGCTGGAACGACGACTATTACCAGAACGTAAAAAAAGACCCCAGCATGAACATGCAGTACGGTTGGTACGCCGACACGAATGTTTGGAAAACCTTCAACGAATGGTTCTCGCGCCATCTTGTAGATCCGTCCGTTCGGCCTATTAGCGACTCGGATGTCGTCGCTCCAGCCGACTCAACTCCGCAAGGCATTTGGAAGGTTGACGCGAACGGCGACTTGGTTCAAAAAGAAGGCGTGGCGATCAAGTCCGCCAACTTCACTTCCATCGCGCAATTGCTTGGCCCCGATTCCGCCTACAAAGACGCGTTCAAAGGCGGAACGCTTACGCACACATTCCTTGACGTAAACGACTACCACCGCTACCACTTTCCCGTCAGCGGAACGATAAAAGAGCTGCGAAAAATCAAAGGAACAAACGCCGCCGGCGGAATCACAGTTTGGGACGCAAAGAACAAGCGCTATGTCCTTGAAGACGCGATTCCCGGCTGGCAAATGATTGAAACGCGCGACTGCGTCGTCATCGACACAAAAGAATTTGGCCTTGTGGCCATTTTGCCGATTGGAATGTCGCAGATTTGTTCATGCAACTGGGAAGAAAACCTTAAGGTTGGCCTAACCGTAAAGAAGGGCGACCCGATGGGCTACTTTCTTTTTGGCGGAAGCGACATCGTGATGGTCTTCCAATCAACGGCGGACGTTTCGCTTGTTTGCCAGCCAAACGACCAGGGCGGCTACAAGCATGTCTTTATGGGCCAGCCCTACGCCCAAGTCAAGTAATCAACGCAGTTTGTCGCCGCAAAGCCGCTCGGCGATGAGCAATTCGGGATGGTACTCAAAGTGCATGTTGTCCCAAATCGCCCAGCGGCCGCCCCAAATAAAGCCCTCGTCCTCAAACGCCTTGATGACGGCGGCCGGCGGCATCCATCGCGCCTTTAACGGAATCAACATCCAGTCCTTGTTGCCCTTTTGCTTTTCGTAGCCCCAGTAAACGATTTTGTTGCCCCAATTTTTTGGCAGTATGTCAACGGCGATTCCGTAACTGTGAAACGAGCGCGTGGGGCTGTCGCGGATTTGCCGCCAATTGTAGCCGTAGCAGCGGCTCAAAGTTTTTAGAAAGCCCGCGACTTCCCTGTCCTTTTTTGCCAGCGCAAAAACCTTGGCTTCAACCTTGTCCAAAAGCTTTCCGACTTGCCGGTGCATGTTGACAGGCTTGTTCCACAAGGTCATGCTGCGCAAGTGAGATTCCGTGTCGGCCCGGGTCCTGCAATCGTAAATCGCGTCAAAAATAAATTTGGACGACACCGCTCCTGTTTTTCTGTTTTCGGTGGAACTATACTCGCGGATCATGCGCTTTCTTTCTTCGGAAAAGTTGGCCGGATCTTCCAATGTTCTGCCGTACCTGTAAATGACGCGCCAGTAATGGCCGCGGTTTGCAAGCTGCTCCTTGGGAAGGTACAAGCCTTCAGCGCGGCAAAAGACACTGGCCTTGTTGTAGGAACGGACGGTCAAAAGCCAATCCTTAATCTTTCCGTCATAGTCAAGTTCAAACTGGCACCAAGGATAGGCCTCGCGAAAAATTTCCAATTCCTCTTTGGGAGTCAAATTTGAAAGCCTGGACCATTTGGGATCTTCCTCTTGGCCAAAAGAAAAAAATGGAAGCAAAACTAAAAGCAAGAAAAACAATGAAGCAAATTTTTTCATTTTTCATCAACGTCCAAGTGGCGGCTTATTGTGGAAAGCAAGGCTTCGGGAACAATCGGCTTTTCCAAAAAGTCAGACATGCCATATTCCAAAACCTTTTCCTTGTCGCAGGAATCAACGCTTGCGGTAACCGCTATGATTGGGATTTTTTTTTTTTTTTTTTTCTAAAGAGCCCTTATTTCCTTCGCCGCCTCGCGGCCGTCCATAACGGGCATCGCTATGTCCATAAGTATGGCGCAAATTGAAAAGCTTTCGCTTTTTTTAAACTGATCCACCGCGTCCGCGCCGTTTTGCGCCAAAAGGACGTTCACCCCATAGCGCTCCAAAATCGCTTTTATGACGGAATTGTTCATGTCGCTGTCGTCTACGACCAAAATAGTCTTTTCAGAAAACAACGCGAAGGGGTTTCGGCTTTTCAACTTTTTTCATCTCCAAAAAATTCCCCTTCCATAACTATTTTAGCGCGCGTTCACGAATTTTTCAACAAAAAAGCAAGCATTTTTTTCGCCGTGTCAAAAAAGGCCGGCTCAATTATTTTGGGGAACTTTTCCTCTATCTCTTTAAGCTGAAGCAGCAAGTCATTCGGCTGGGGCGAGCCGCCGATTAAAATTTCGCAAAAGCCCATCTCGCGCCTTTGCTTGGCCGCGTCGTTGTCGGTTTGGCAAAGGTAGTGGACATAAGGAAGCGCGTAAAGGGCCTCCATTTGTTCCGGCGTCAGGTTGGGGAACTTTATGTTAAGGTAAAGGGGCGGATTTTTTTTCCACAAGTCCTCTTTTTTTATTGCGGAACTAGCGCAAGCGGAGACTTTTTCTTCGCCGCGATTTTTCGGCTCGCCTTCCTGTCCTTCAAGGCCCGCCGCCGCCAGCGCGAAGTCCGTCAAAATGCGCGGCAAAGTCTTTCCCTTAATCAAGGCGATGGCCGCGCTGGATCCGCTAAGGCGCGGATTAATTTCTATGATGTGCCACTTGTCCTTGTGAAAAACCAAGTCAACTTGCGCGATTCCCTCAAAGTCCAAAAGCCGCGCCAATCGCTCCAACTCGGACTTTAATTCATCGCACTTAAAACGCGGCATGGTCAGCGGGCCTAGCTTTACCGACTGCTTGGGGCTGCAAATGCCGTACTGGTTCACGCTGTACAAAAGCGGCGGAAATACGTCAACGCTCGCCGCGCCGTCCGCGCGCTTGGTCACATGGACTTCCGTTCCAAACTGGGGGCCGTCCAAAAATTCCTCCACCAAGCGGTTGGAATTGAATTTCTTTGACTCCAAATAATTTTTGACGGCGCCGGCAGTGTGGACCACTTCCATTCCGTAGGAACTTAGCCCCACCGTGTCCTTTATTATGACAGGAAAACTAAGCCGCTCGATTTGCCGAAAAACATATTCGCGGTAAACGTTATGACATACCTCGCTCTTTTTTCGTTCCGCCCAAAAAAGCTCGTAGTCAACGTAAACAGACTTGGCGCAAGAAAAGCCGTTGGCCCTCAAAAAATCGCTCGCGCTTTTTTTGTCAAAGCAAATCGCTTGAGCGGCGGCGCTGTGGCTTACGACTTTAACGCCTTGTCCGCGCAAAATGTCGGCAACCATCGCGTCTTCCAAGCCCAGCCAATCGTAAGGCGTAATCCAAAAGCTTGCGGCAACCGCGACGTCCGGCCTTAGCTCCAAAACCTCTTGGGCAATTTCTTTCGCGCCGCCGCCCTTTAAGGCAACGCGCTCAATTCCGTCGTCCGGCCGCAAAACGCCGTCCTTGTCGTAGTCCAGCAAAAACATCGCCGGCAGCATCGTGGCAATCACAAACTTGTGCTGCGGAAAGGCTGCGGCCACGCGTCCCCACTCCCGCGCCCACGACGGCATCGTCTTTATATGAACGATTTTTGGATCAAAATAGTTGGAACATGAACTGTAAAAGACTACGCGCATTTTTTCTTCCGCGCGCAATTATAAATAAAAAAGCAAAAAGTTTCAAATGCCCTCATATTTGCCGCCAGCCAACAAACCTTCGGGCCGCGCTTGCGCAAAATCCGACACATAATACAAAAAATAAGTTATAACCGCAATCTTGACAAGCCGACAAAATTGCGTTAAACTTAAATCGGCATTCGCGACATGGGTGTCAAGCCCCCAAAACTCGACCGGCCGCATGGCTGGAATAATCGAATTGGAGGCGCGCTATTGAGTTTGTATGAAATAGCGATGGTGGCTTTGACCGCCATCAAAATTATCTACGACATACTTAGCGACCTTCTCCGTAGACGGAACAAGGGAAGCGAGTAAAAAAATAGCCCACCCTGTCTGAACCACAGAGTGGGCAAATTGTCCGAGCAATCGGATAAACCACAATGGGGGCAAGACGCGTGTCGCGAATGCCGCCTTTCTTTATAAACTATAGCGCCAAACTTCGCGCATGTCAAGCAAAAACGCCGCGGGGACACAAGCGCGCAAGCCGGGCGGGCATGCCGCCGTTACGGATTGAC
Organism: uncultured Treponema sp.; assembly: GCA_900316905.1. Lineage (GTDB taxonomy): Bacteria > Spirochaetota > Spirochaetia > Treponematales > Treponemataceae > Treponema_D. The sequence continues at coordinate 7,481 of ONET01000017.1, read as the reverse complement.
GCACAAGGCGGGAACAATGCCTTTGTACTCAGCGGTGACAACCTCCTCCCAGCCAGGACTGCCATTGGCCACGACATTACACACAGATATAACACTAGCCGATGTGCGAATCCACCAAGATGAACCGGTACAATAAATAGCATCTACGTATTCATATGAAACGCCTGTGGCCAGCGCAAAGTCCGTCGCGGCGCGTTGGCGTGTTGAGTCAGAAACATTGTAGGCTGGGTCGGTCCCAAATCCGTAGCCGTTGTTTATAAGTTCAGCTTTGCTTAGCAAGAATACTTTGTCGTTGGTGTCGTCGCAAGGACTAGCGCCCTCGCTGTTGTCTATGTTCACCGCAGGAATCGCGGCTATTTGAGAGCCGGTAAAGGCGGTTTGCAAAAAGCCCCTTCCGGAATATGTCATAGGCTGCGTGTCGCCGCTTTCATAAGAGCCGTTAAGCCAGGCGCGTATTGTAGAATACTTGTAGTTTGCCGGATTTACCTCGCTTCCCGATATTGAACGATTATCGGAGGCATTGTAATACGGAACTCCGCCAACCAAAATGCTTTCGGCGAGCAAAAGCTTTTTGCCGCTGTAACTGTCTGTAAGAACGCGCCACTTTATAGGCTCCACCTTGAACCATTTGACGTTTGCTCCGCCTTGTCCGACTATCGTGCCATCGCTGTATTCGTAGCCCGTGCTATGGGCGTTTTCGGCCTGTTGGACATACCAAGCTCCGTCGCTTCCTTTGCAATAGGTAAAGACGCCGTGCGTTTGCGTTGCCGTAGTGTCAATCGTAACGCCGTCAGCCATTATGGTCTGCGGCCACAAGCCAAAGGTAACGTAAGTTCCGCTTGTTCCGACGGAGCCGTTTGCGCCGGATGGAAGCGTCGTATAAGAAGCGGACGCGTAAACATAGTCCAATCCGCATTTTCCGTCGGAGCAAGTCACGCTTCCGTCGTCCGCGCTGTCTTCCACGGCTCCGACGTGCCAAGGCTGGCTCGTCTGGTCCGGGCGATTCACGGCGCTCCACTGTTCCTTTGTTCCGGCAAAGTCAATCTTAAAGCCCTCCGCGCAGCCTACAAAGGCGCCTGCTTGGATTCCGCGCGGGTCCTCCAAAGAGCTGGCTTCGCTAATCTTTGCGGGAAGCGATATTCGCGCCAAAGAAGAGCAGCCTTTAAAGGCGTTGTACATCAAAAGCTTCACGTTTGACGAAAGCTCAACCTTTGTAAGGCCGCGGCAGTTTTCAAAGAGGCCTATGTGGCTTGCGCCATATGATCTAGTCACAATGTATTGCAGCCAGTCTGGCAAGTACACTTCTTTTAGCTTTTCGCATCCGGCAAAGTATGAGTTGTTGTTGTATTCTGAATACGGATTGTAGTCAGGGTTGCTTGAATCTCCGGGGGCTGGAACATAGCTTGTTCCGCGCGCGTCAAGGATTATCATTACGTCGCTGGCCGCGTTCTTGATCGCCTTTGCGACTTTTGCCAATCCGTCATCGTCAGGCTGGATTTCCTCGCTAATATAGCTCATGCGCGGGCCTACAGCGCCTTCAACTTCAACCGTATATGTTCCCGGCGCGCTAAGGCTTTGGATGTAGGCCGCGGCGGCCTCGGCGCTCTTGTTGCAGGCGACCGCAAAGCTTGAGCTGCTGTCAACGCCAAGGAAGGTTCGGAAAACTTTTATCGTGTAGTTGTCCGCCAGCGTGGCCTTTGAGGCCGGAACGGCAAGGCTTATCTTGTCGGCCTCCCAAGTTATGTCAAGGTCTTCCGCCACGGAGCCGCCGCTATAAAGCTTCGCCGTCAATGTGACCAACTCGTCGCCCGCGGCCTTCTTTGTAAATCCAGCGTCAAGATACAGCTTTCTGTCGGCGGGATTCAAGTACAAGTCTCTGCTTGCCGGCGTGGCGCCCTGCTCCCTTCTTGCAACCGTAGGCGCGATGACAAAGCTTGCGTCCTTTCCAAAATACATCACGCTGGCCGCCGTAACGCCGTCGGCCGCCTTAAGCTCAAAGTCAAAAGTGTAGTCCAAGGCGCCGTACATCGAGCCGCTAGAAACCACAAAGGCGGCTTCGTTGCTGCTTATGTCGCTTATTCCGTAATTGTAGTCGGAACTGAAGCAGGCGCCGGGCTTTTCCTTGTTCTTTGTTCCGTAGCCGTATCCGTCCGTAAACGGAATCGAAGCGCTAAGCGTGGGCGCGAAGGCCGGCGGATAATGCAAGCCAACCTTGCTTCCGCTTATGTCGCTTTCGATGGTCAGCTTAAGCGTAGGCAAGGCGGGCGGCGTCGCGTTGTCGTCCAAATAAATGTTGTTTTGCTTGGCCGGCTCGGAAACGGTATGGTTGTCGTAAATCGTGTTCTTGCCCTTCAACGAAATCTTTGTCGCGGAAGAAGAACAGAAGACGCCGGCGCCATCGTCGGCCGCAGTGTTTTCCGTAATCGAGCAAGAATCCAAATAAAGCTCGCCGTCGTCAACCATAATGCCGGCGCCGCAGTCCGCCTTGTTCTTTGTTATGACGCAGTCCTTCAACGTCATCTTGTTGCCAACGATGTGAATGCCGGATGACGCGTCAAGGTTTCCGTTGTTTTGGACAGTCACGCCTGTCATTGTGACAAGTCCGTTGCTTTCAATGATGTAATTGCTCTCGGTATTGTCCTTTATCTCGCCGCCCGTCATGTCAAAAGTCGCTGAAGCGGCGATAAATGCAGGAGTCCAATCCTCGTGGTGGTTCAAGATTGAAGTGTTGGAAAGCGTTGTCTCGCCGCCATCGCAGTTCAAGACAACGCATGTCGATCCGTCTATGCTGCGAGTATTCTCCGCGACGCTGGAATCGTTCATTCTCAAAGTTCCGGAGTTCTTAACAATGTTAATCACGGAAGTCGCGGCGACGCTCAGATTGTTTTTGCTTATCGCCACGCTGTTCATCCTGACAGAGACGGCGGACGCTATCTCGACCAAAGCTTCATTATAGGAGTCGGACGAGAAATCCGCGCCGGTAAGGTTGATGTTCGTAAGAACCACGTTTCCGCAAGACGCGGACAAAATCTTTGCGTCGCGTCCCTTAAGGTTCACGGTCTTTGTTCCGCCGTCGCCCTCAATGTTGACCGTGGCGCTGGCCAAGGGCACTTGCGGAACAATAGCAGGATCGGGAATGTTTATGTAAGCGCCGCCATTATTGACAAAGTCAAAGTCGTCCGGCGGAGTAAGTTCGTCGCCCAGCACCTTAATCGTGCAAGAGCAGTCGGCGTCGTAGTCGCCTTGGTAGATTCCTTCGCCAAACATGTTGATGGCTTTTTGAATCGTCCTGTAGGGCTTGTCCCTTGAGCCGCTGTTCATCACGTCGTCGCCGATTTCGGAAACAAAGAACCTCGTGCTCACAGCGCGGCACCACCAAGTGATGACTTCGCTGTCGGAATACAAGGGCTTTCTTACATAAGCGCGCACATAGCTTGTTCCGGCGGGAACAGGAATCTTTCCGCCAAGGCCCTTTATCATTCCGGAATCCACCAGCGTGGTGAATGTGTCCTCAAGGTAAACTTCATACAATATCTGCGCGTTTGAAGGATCGTAGTCATACTGCGGAATTGACCGCGCGTTTCCGCTTGAGTCCGTGTAGTTGACGGCCTCCGTCTTTGCCGTTCCATGCAAGTAGATGAAGGAGCTTCCGTCATCCTCTTGGCTCACAAAATTTTTTGCGGAACTGTAGTTGACGCTAAAGGGATTCGCAAAGCTTGCGTCGTCAGTCAAATAAGCGTTGGGCGCGGAAAGCTTGAAGCCCCTTGTGCTTATTCCAAACGAAGACATAAGGCCGGCGTTGTCCGTCACCGTAACCGTGTAGACTCTTTCCTTTTCGTCGGCCTCGTCGCCGGTGCTGTAATAAACCGCCTGGCCGTTTGGCGCAAAGCTAAGGCCCGTGTTTTGGTTGGCCACCAATCCCGCGGGCGCGGACGCGCTGATGCCGCCGCCTTCCAATGAAATGATTCCGCCGTTCACGCTGATTTTTGCGAAACTGTCGTTGACGCGGACGCTTTCTAGGTCGCGGTGGAATTCGTTGATGATGGCGGAGTTTGGCATGTTAAAGCACACGACCCACCTTGAAGGCGTTTCCGTCGTCTGCATGACGATGGCGCCGTTGGGCATTGGCGGAGTGGCGTTGCTTGAAAGCTTTAAGTCTTTGTACGGAGTGAACTGAGCCAACGAAACAGGGTGCATCATCGTGATGACAGGCGATATGTCCGCTCCCAAAGGATTGGCCTTTAAAAATTCCGCCGGGAAAGTCAAGACAAGCTTTGTAGTGTCGGAAGAATCCTGAACCAGCGTTACAGTTTCAGAAAGCGGCATCGCGGAGCCGGCCGCGTTTCCCGCCAAGCCAAGCGTCATGTTCCTGTTTGTCAAAAAAGTGTAGTGCTGCGGGTTTCTTAGGGTAAAGGTCACGGTCCTGTCGCTTTCATAGCCAAAGCAAAAGTTTCCGTTCTTGTCAGTCTGAACATTGTCCATGTCCATTGAATAGTTTGCCACCGCCGCCGTGGAAGTCATTTCCTTAAAGTAAGAGCCGGCCTTGTTCTGGAACGAGTCGCTGTCAAAGCCAAAGTCGCAGGAGACAAAAAGCGCGCACACAGACGCAAGCAAAACTCCAAGCCTTTTTCCGCAAAAAGCCATGCAAGACCTCCTAGAACTGCCAGCCTACGCTGGCCGAAGGAACAACGCTTCCGAACAACATGTCGTTTGGAATCATAAACGCCACAAAGTCGGCGCCTATTTCCACATACAGTCGCTTGAACACAAAAATCTGAGCCGCAGCCCCGGCCATCGCCGAAATGTTCAGCGAGCTTTGGGGCTTTGTCGTGATGTTGTTTTCAAATTCAAATCGGTAGCCCAAAAGGCCGGTAACGCCGCCGCCTATGTGGGCTTCCAAGCTAAGGCGCTTGTTAAAGAAAGAGCGCGAGTAGGCAAAATACAAGTGGGCCGACGCCAAGTTGCTCTTTAGGCTGTACTCCGCCTTTTTCATCTGCATAATCGAATAAAAGCCCGAAACGCCGATTCCCAAACTGCCCCACTTGCGCTTGAACGGGAACCAAGTCATGCGGGCGGTCGCGCTGATGGGGAAAATGTTGGTTTCAAAATAAGTCTTGATTGTGTCGTCAAAAACCACTATCGGACAAGTGTAACCGGCCGAAATGTTAAAGTCCATCCATTTCTTAAATCTAACCGTAAGCAAGTTTCCGTTTTCAGGATCGTTCACAAGGCCGGACGCGTCGGTGGCCACAAGGTTGTACTTTCCTACGTCAAGGTCGTCAAGGTCAAACTTAAACTGGATTTTTCTTCCGTTGTCGGAATGTTCCAAAATTTCCAAGGGGCGCGCGACGCGTCCGCTGTTGGAACGCAAAACGTAATTTGTAAACGAAATGTCGTCCGGGCTTTCCGGCGGCAAAAACAAGTTGCGGCCGCCAAAGCTGATTATGCCGTCGTTTTTGTAATCCAAATATATGTTAGAACTTAAGTTTACGTCTACGCTCACGTCATTGACGCGCGGCTTGTAGGCCCTGTAAATCGTGAACTCTTCCCAGTCGGACTGCGCCTTTGCCACGCCGAACAAGTTGTATGAAACAATGCTGTAGCGGTAAAAGCCCGGCGAAAGCGGCGGCTCGATTTTTACCTGCGTGCTGTTGTCCTTTGTCTCCAGTTTCATCAACGGAACATAGGCGCCTTTTTTGTCGCGCTGCTCGATGATTACGTCATAGCGCAAGGCAAGGCGGCCCTTTTCGTCTTCCCATTCCAAAAGCTGCCAAGTAGACTCCGCGCTGACGTTTTGGTCCTCGTCCTCTTGCGCGCTTTCGTCCGCGCCGCCGCCTTGCTCCAAGGCTTGCGACTGCGTCTGTCCGCCGCCGGATTTTATCGCGGAATTTTTATTTTTCTTTGCCTTTTTGGAAAAGCCGCAAGGCGCAAGGAGAAGGATTAAAAACAATGCGCAAAGAAGTCGCTTAAAGTCCATAAGGATTTTTCGCTCCTTTTTTGCCGCGCGCTTTCTTTGGCTCGCCAATGTCAACTTTAAATGACTGGGTCGCCACGGCGCTTCGCTGCAAAATCTTGTCCACTTTCTTTCCGTTTCTGTCAATGCTCACTCGGCGCACCGCTTGGACCGAAGCCTGGTATTCGCCGTTCATCATTTTTTCCCTGGTCTTTTCGTCAAGCGTCAAGAAGTCAAACTTGTATGAAGTTTCTTTGGCAGGAACATTGTAGCGCTCGGTAATCGGGCGGCCCCTCCTGTCGCTTATTTGAACAATGTATTGCGTGGCCGTCCGCACTGGGTTCCAAGAGAACACAAAATAGCGCGGATTGGATTCGTTGAGCAAGTAGTCAACGTCCATGACCTTGGGGCTGACGGAAAAACCGGTCAAAGCGTCAAGCGGCGGAACCGGCGTTATTCTAAAGCGGCCGATGTTCTTTTCGTCGCTGTTGGAAATGTCAAAGCCGTCGGCGGTTTCCGCGCGGATTATAAGCTCGTAGTTTCCGGCTTCAAAAGTTTCAGGCAAGTCATACCTAATCGTCGTAGGAATTTTCGGCGAGCCTGCCTCAAAGTTTACGTTGGGATATTGCGCCATAAGCGTTCTGCGCCGGCCTTCCACGCGGTTTATGACCAACTGCGACTTGGCAGGCTCTTCAACGGACGACCACCTTATAGTAAGCAAATCCGTAACGGCGGCCGCTCCGTCGATGACCGCGCCCCTGGCGGGCGTGTGCAAGTCTACCGGCCTGATTTTCACAAGCAAGAATTGGCCTTCCGCCAAGCGGCCGTTGCGTCGGCTTGACTTGCCTTCAACGGCGTTGGCTCTGGCCTGCAATTCATAGCGGAACATCGCGCGGTCCACAAAGCTTGGGTCGTCGTACATTTCAACCTGAACGCCGGTGTCGTAAACATTGTTTTCGTAAACAATCTTTCCGTCGCTCAAACGGTAAAGCGTGAACTTGTAAAAGTCGGCGCCGTCAACTTCAGACCAGCTGAACTGATACGGAGCGCCCGGATGCACGACCGCCTTTCCTATCGGGGAACTGACGCGCGAAGCCGGAAGCTGCGGCAAGACCTCAAATGACTTTGGCTGCGTGTTCAAAACCATTCCCATGTCATTCTGGGAATGAACGCGCCAGTAATATTTGGAATCCGCAAAGGCTATCGACGACGCGCTGTTTCCGTTGACTTTGGCGGAATAAACCAAAGTGTTGAAGTCAGGCGATTTTGAAACTTGCAAGACGCTTTCAAAGTCGGAAGGCAAGTTTTGCTTCCATGTAAATTTCATGTCGGCCGCAAAGCTGTTTCCAACCTTGTATCCTTCCGGCGGCTCAATCGAGCGGACAAAAAGCTGCCCTTTGCGCGCGTAGAAAAGCCTGGGCTCGCCAGCCTTCGACTCGTTTCCTTCGTCGTCTATCTGCGTAACGGTCCAGCACCATTTTCCTTCGCCCAAACCGACGGCGGCGGGCTTTACCTCAAAGTAGTTGCG
>ONET01000016.1 GCA_900316905.1 uncultured Treponema sp. | reverse complement strand
TTGGCCAAGGTGAAGAGCAAGCATCCCAACTTCGCCGTTTTGTCAGGCGACGACGGCTTGACCTTGCCGCTTTTGGCGCTTGGCGGAGACGGAGTTGTTTCTGTCGTTTCCAACTTGGCTCCCAAAGAAGTCAAGGCCATGGTTGACGCAGGCCTTAAGGGAAAGTTTGACGAGGCTCGAAAGGCGCACTTCCGCCTGCTTCCGATTTTCAAGGCCGCCTTTGTTGCCGGAAAGCCGACTTCCATCAAGTACGCGATGAACCTTAAAGGCCTTCCGGCCGGAGGAGTTCGCGCGCCGCTCGTTGAAGTGAACGCCAACGCAAAGAAGGTAATCAAGGCCGCTTTAGCGGCAAGTAAATTGTAAGAAAGACTAAAATGGAAGGATTGCCGCATAAGCGGCAACAAACGCGCTCGCAACCAAGCTCGCGCGTTCAGCCGTACTTAAAGGAGAAAAAAATTATGGCAGAAAATAGAATTGAAGTTGGCGTTTTGGGCGCGACCGGAATGGTCGGCCAGCGCTACATTAAGCTTTTGGAAAACCATCCGTGGTTCCGCGTCACCTATGTTGCGGCCAGCCCCCGTTCCGCCGGAAAGCCCTACCGCGAGGCTGTGGCCAACCGCTGGCTCATCGGCGCCGACATCCCTTCCGACGTTGCGGACTTGACTGTCCAGGACGCCAACGACGAAAAGGCGGCGCTCGGAAAGTGCAAGTTCGTCTTTAGCGCGCTTGAAATGTCCAAGGACGAAATCAAGGCCTTGGAAGAGCGCTACGCCGCCCAAGGAATCCCGGTCGTTTCAAACGCCAGCGCCAACCGCTGGACAAGCGACGTTCCGATGCTGGTTCCAGAAATCAACTACTCGCACCTTGACGTTATCGCCGAGCAAAAGAAAAACCGAGGCTGGGACAAGGGCTTTATCGTCGTTAAGCCCAACTGCTCGCTCCAAACTTACATGATGCCGCTTCACGCGCTTATCCAGGCCGGCTATCCTGTAAAGAGAATGATTGTCACAACCGAGCAGGCTGTTAGCGGCGCGGGCTATCCCGGCGTTCCGTCATTTGACATGATTGACAACATCGTTCCCTACATCGGCGGCGAGGAAGAAAAGACAGAAAAAGAATGCCTTAAGATTTTGGGAAAGGTCAACGGCAACAAGATTGAAAATGCCGCCGGCCCGCTTGTTTCATCCACCTGCACCCGCGTTCCCGTAATCGACGGACACACCGCTATCGTAAACTTGGAATTTGATTTGCCGGAAGACAAAAAGCCCAGCCTTGAGGAAATCGAGCGCGTTTGGACAAGCTACGCTTCCGTTCCGCAGGAGCTAAAGCTTCCCAGCGCGCCGGAACAGCCGATTGTCGTGCGCCACGAGGAGAACCGCCCGCAGCCGCGCCGCGACCGCGAGACCGGAAAGGGAATGGCTTGCGTCATCGGCCGCTTGCGAAAGTGCAATGTCTTTGACGTGAAGTTTGTCGCGCTTAGCCACAACACAAAGCGCGGCGCGGCGATGGGAGGAATTCTAAACGCCGAGCTCTTGAAAGCCAAGGGATTCTTTAATAACCTATAAACGAACGCTCCCGGTTGCGGATACGACTGTCGGCGCCGCTCGATATCGTCGCTTCACACATTTTGCGCCTTGAAACTATTTTATTCTGCCGCTATCGCGGCAGGCGCAAAATGAGTGCCGCCGCCAGCCGTTCCGCGCCCTCGCGCGTTCTTTTGTTTATCCAAAATTCTAGTTTAGCTTTCCCGTCTGTACAAGCTCGCTGTACCAGTAGGCGCTGTCTTTGGGAGTTCGCTTTTGGGTCTCGTAGTCAACGTGAACCAAGCCAAAGCGCTCGCCGTAGCCGCGCGCCCATTCAAAGTTGTCCATAAGCGACCAGTAGAAGTAGCCGCGAATGTCGGCGCCGGCTTTGATGGCCTTTCCAAGCTCCGCCAGGTAGGCGCGGACAAAGTCGATGCGCTGGATGTCGTGACACTTTTTGTCGGGGCTAAGGTTGTCGGCGCAGCTTATGCCGTTCTCCGTGATGAAAATCGGCTTTTTGTAGCGTTCCCAAATGAATTGGAAAAAGTGGTTCATCGACTTTGGAGTGACAGGCCACTTTGAGTGCGTCATCGGGTATCCGTGCGCGAAGTCCTCTACGCCAAAGCCGTTCTTTTTTTCTTGGGCGGTCTTGGGCGCGCGGATTGGAATTCCTTCGTAGATGTTTTGGCCGTGGAAGTCCACCGGGGTTGAGATAATCTTCATGTCGCCCGGAAGAATTTTTGGGAAGTCCTTTCCAAAGGCCTTTTGCGCGCCGGCAGGGTAGCGGCCAAAGTAAATCGGGTCGCACCAGTAGGTAAGGCAGTGGCCCATGAAAAGGCCGCTCCCTTTTTGGAAGCCGTACTTTTCGCCGGGCTCGCGCTCGTAAATCTCGACCGATTTTTTAAAGGCCTCGATGTCTTCCTTGCTTTCCGAAATTGGATAGTTTCCAAAGCCGGTGTGGGCCAAGCAAATCTTTGCCTTGGGAGCGGCCGCGCGAATCGCTTGCGCCATCGTTCCGTGCGCAAGAAGAATGTTGTGAGCCACGTTCAAAACTTCCGCCTGCTGAAGCTGCAAGCCCGGGGCCATCCAGCCAACGTAGCCGCCAAGGACGCAGGGCATTTCATTAATCGTAAAGAAGTTTTGGACGCGGTCGGAAAATTTCCTTACTACAAGGTCCGTGTACTCCGCGGCCCAGTAACGGATGTCGCGGTTCCGCCAGCCGCCTTTGCGCTCCAATTCAAGGGGCAAGTCCCAGTGGTAAAGGGTAAGCCAAGGCGTTATGTTTTTTGCCAAAAGCTCGTCGATGAGGCGGTCGTAAAAGTCCAAGCCCTTTTGGTTGGGCGTTCCGTGGATCGCGTTTCCGCGGCTGTCGGGACTGTAGCCCATCACGCGCGGCCAAGAGACGCTAAAGCGGTAGTTTGGAATTTTTAGGTCCGCCAAAATTTTTACGTCATCCTTGTAGCGGTGGTAGTGGTCGCAGGCCGTGTCGATGTTGGCGCCCCAAAGGGTCTTTCCGGGCCATCTTGAAAATTGGTCCCAAATGCTGGGCTGCTTGCCGTCCTCAAAGGCGGCGCCTTCAACTTGGGCCGCGGCCGTCGCCGTTCCCCAAATAAAATCTTTTGAAAATTGCATAAGGGCTATTAAAAGCGTATTTTTTTGAAAGTGTCAATAGCGGCTGGACGCCGCTTGGTGTGTTAAAAATTTGACAATTAGTGTTTCTTGCTTTATAATTATACTGCGAAAAGGTTTTCTTAAGTTAATCAGGAGAGGTTATATGAAACGCCGCTTAATTTTGAGTTCTATTCTATTTTACTCTATTTTATTTTACTCTTGCAGTAATTCTTCTCCCATCGTGCCGGTGCCAGTGCTTATCTCGACGCCAACGCCAACCCCGGAGCCGACGCCTACCCCGACGCCTGACCCAACCCCGACGCCTGCGACTGACGAAACCCCGTCCGGCGGGGTCTTGCTTTCTATAAAAAATCTTGCGTTAAAGGTAGATCAAACAGAAAACAATGGCATCGTGACATTCACGCCGACAGTTGAAAGATTTGACGAAATATATGGGGAGGAAGGCGACGAGGCTCCATACATTGAATATGCTTGGAAGATTGACGGCGCCTTGGCTCAAAACATTGCTGGCGCCAACGTGGATTCAGAGTCCGGCGTCCTGACAATAGACACAAGTAAATTTAAAAAAGATTCATACCAAATAAGCTGCCTTGCGAAAATTCTAGTCACAATCAATTTCGTGGGCGAAGAGTCAACATTAAATTTGGCTATATTCTCGTGGCAAAATTCATTGAAGGTCAACTAGGAGGCAAAACATGAAAAAAATATTCCTTTTAATCGCGGCTTTTTGCGCCATGTCTTATTTTGCCGCGTGTTCGAATTTGCTTGACGAAGCAAAAAACTATGTTGCAATTGCGACTGGAAACGGACTTTCCAGCGGCGAGGCTGTCCTTCCAGTTTCAAGCGGCGAGGCTATGCTTTCATTTTCGCTTGACGCAAAAAACGACATTTCCTGCAGCGCCTTGCCTAACATAAGCGCCGACTTCTTTGACTCGATAACCATTTATTACAGGCCTGTCGACGGGACAAGGGATATAGAAATCGACACGTGGAATTCAAACGGCGCGTTAAAAGCCGCAAGCGTTCCGTTTAAGACAGGAACCTGGATTTTCAGCGTTTTGGCGGTGTGCGAGACGGGATATTATTATACTGAAGAGACAAAGACGATAAAAGCCGGAAAAAATTCCCTTCTGTTTACCCTTATTCCTATGATGATGCAGGAGCTTGAGGCGCGACACGGCTACGGATCCCTTTATGTGTCCGCCGCGTTTCCAGTGGACAACCTTAAGTGTGTGACAGGCGGCCTTTATACGATGGACGAAGAAAAGGTTCCCGGCTTTGAGGATGAAGACTTGCAGGTGAGCCAAAGAGGAACGACATATTACGAACAGGACGACATTCCTGCAGGCGACTACATATTGATTTTTAAATTTTTCGCTGACACAGAAAAAAAGATTTTGTTAGGAACGTATAGAGAGTTTGCGGGCATTTACGCGCTTGCGCGAAGCGAGTCAAAAGTGATTTTGCAAAGCCTTTCAAACTTATATTCTATCAGCTACGAAACAAATGGGGGAGCCTTTGCGGGGGGCTATAGCCCCTGCCTTTCCTACACAAGACATTCTCAAAGCCTGTCTCTGCCGGACAAAACTCAAATTACTAGAACCGGTTCGGATTTTGACGGCTGGTATGAGGACGAAAATTTTGAAGGCCCGGTTGTTGACTACATTCCAAGCGGCAGCGTCGGAAACAGAAAATTCTATGCAAAATGGCTTGACAAATGGACTGTGACATTCCTTCCAAACGGAGGAAGCTTTGCCGACGGAAGCAAGATTAAGACGCAGCAAATAACAAAAGGCGCTTCCGAAAATCTTATCACGGCAGACGGTTTAGGCCTTATAGACAATGATGGAAGAAATTTTTTGGGTTGGATTACAAGCATTACGAATGTAAGCAAGGATTACGCTGACGGAGCGCAAATCACGCCCGACAAAAACATTGTGTTGATGGCGCTTTGGTCGAAGGGAAACGTGTCGGGAGGGGACGACGGAAAGACAAAGGACGCTGACGGCGACGGCGTCTCGGACTACGACGAGCTGTATAAATACTTTACGGATCCGGCGAACAAGGACACCGACGGCGACGGCTGGACTGACGGACAAGAGTTGAATTATTACACGGAAGGGTCAAACACCTTTAATCCGCGCATAGCGGACGTTCCTCAATTGGAAATCCAGTTTGTGGGCCGTCCTGAAATAGGCTTCAATTATCAAACATCGTCTACTAACAATGTGACAGAGTCAGTGACCCATACCGACGGAACCGTCCACAGCCAGAGCGCCACAAACACCAACTCGCATACGCGCAACGAAACGCACGGATGGCATACAAAACTTGGGTTTGGCTTTGAATGGTCAGCGGGAACGGATGGGTCACTTGGTTTTTTTGGTGCGAAAGCAAAAAATACCATTAATTTTGAAGCCGGCTATAATGGAAGCGTCACGTCTGGCGACACGTTCACATACTCAAGAAACCAGAGCGAAAGCTTTTCTCAAAGCGTCACCAAGGGGCACACCACAAGCGAAACCACGGGAAAGACGGTGACTGGCGGCACAATTCTTGTAAACGCAAAATTTAAAAATCCAAGCAATCTGGCCTATACTGTGCGGAGCGCCACTGTAACCTTTGCTGGAATCACTGACTTTAGGCAGCCTAACGGCTATCCAACGCCAGTCGCAAGCGTTGAACTTACGAACGTTGGAACAATTCCGCCCGGAGGAGAGACCGGGATGATGACGATAAAGTACGACAAGCTTAGCGTAGACCAAACGGAAGAACTGTTAAAGTGGTCTTCCGGCCTTAACATGAGCATCACCAACTACACTATTGCCCTCCAAAAAGAAGGCTTTAACAACGGAAATGACTTTACAGGCGCTCTTACTACCGTAAACGCCATGACAGCGTGCCTTAACATAGATTACGGACCTTCCGCTAAGCACAAGGCCGAAACCCATCATGTGGCCACAAAATATTTGTACAACCCGGAGGCCGTGGACATCAACGGCTTGTATAAGAAAGTCACAATCAAGGACCTTTTGGAGATAGCGGGCATTTCCGAAAGCAAGGGAAACCTTGTTCTTGGAAACGGCGGTCGCATAAAGAGTATCAGGGATTACAACTATGAAGGCTACCGATATGGAGCTTGGTATGTCCAGCACACTTACACCAGGAACAATCTATCAACGTATGACACGTATAATTATTATTCAGATCCAGAGTCTGGACAAGTGGTTGACATCTCAAAAATTTATGTTCAGGCGGGAGATTTAATCAGCATTTTTTACAGCATTGACAAAGACAAAGATGGAGTTCCCTATAACGAGGAGCTTATATGCGGCACAAGCGACGACAAGCCAGACACTGACGGCGACGGACTTACGGACGGGGAAGAATTGCATGGCTGGAAGCCGGCGACAAAGAATCGCTCAATTCCAGAGGGAAGCGAAACTCAGCAGCATATAAAAATAACTGACCCGGAGAAGAAAATTATCACAAATCCAAACAACCCCGACAGCGACGGCGACGGATACGATGACTTGAACGATCCAGACCCCATAGAGCCAAAGATGAAGGACATAACAAGCCTTAAAAAAATTCAATATAAAACAAGCGCGGACGAAAACGCCAAGTTTAAGGATTTTAAATTTGAGTCGGCCCAATATTTGGAAGACATATATGAATCTTTGTATTTAAATCTTGTGCCTACGATGCCCGGTGAAACGATTGAATACAAGCTGGCCGAAAATGGCGATTATAAGAAGGATTTTTCTTCAGCCAAGGAATTTAAACTGGATCTTGGCCAAAACAAAATATGGATTAAGGTCACGGCCGTCGACGGTTTCACAACAAAAGAAAGCGAGCTGACTTTTGAATCGCGACTGAGGCCGCTTGAAAACCTGCAGTTGAAAAGTCCTGACGGCAAGGGCAATACTATGACGCTAAGCTATAATGCCTATACGGACAGGCGCGTAGTAGCAGATGATAAAACAGCAGGATTGTTATTGCATATAGTGAAAGACCCTTATGGAAAGAGGTATGATTCGCTGCCAGATTTGGGACTGGCCAATGCCTATGATTCGGCCAGCTTTAAAGGCATAGTTTCCAATGCCAAGAGCAGGGACAAAATAAGCGAGAATGACTATGACTTTTGGACTCTGGTCAGCGTGTCTGACTTAACGCAAGGAACTACGACGATACGCGGCTTAAAAAGTCAGACCTGCTATTCCATTGACCCAATCGCCTTCTATGAAAGCGGAGGGAAAAACGCAAGAGTTCAGACTGGAGGCGTTACGCGTATTATTCGTTCGCTTATTCCACACGTCGTCGATGATGTGTATATCTGGCCAACATGCATAACAGGAAAAAGCCAAAAGGCAACCCTTACATTCTGGATGCACTATCTTAGGGCGGAACATGACGAGGACGCCCGCGCCGACCCCCAGTATTATTGGTCGATATCGTCAGGAGCGGCTTTTTTAGCGAACCTTTCAAACGATTGCGCGACTATGGACAGCACAACAAGTCGGAAATTTGACGATGACGAGAACATGTGCTACACTTTTGGAGACAAAAAAATGAATGGAGGAACAAAAGAAGATGACATAGTAAAGGGCGGCCCTCAATGCAAGTACTATAAGGGCGTCTTTGATCGAATGACACAGGAAAAAGACCACGAATTTAAGATTAACTTTTCGTGCTGGGATTATGATGAGGATTCAACTGATGATTTAATTGGAAAGGTGACGATGACCGTTAAATACAGCGTGCAAGACGACAAATGGTATTTTGAATGGTCGGGCGACCATACCGACAGCGGCGAAATGACAGTGGACTTCCGGGATGGCCGCACAGACGGCAAGTGGAACATTCCTAATAAATCTGAGGGGCAGATTTCTGTTCACTGGGGCGCTGAATGGAATGACGAGCCTGCCTTCCAAAACGATTCTTCAACCAAAACGCAATAGCCCGCGGCGCGCGGAGCCCCCTGCCAGATTTATGTTATGGCGGTGTGAAGGCAGGGGGGGCCGTATTCCTCCGCAGTTGAAATTATTTTCCATTTAATTTACTATAATAACATGAAGAAATTCTTTGCGGGAATCATGGTCGGCGCGTTTTTAGTGCTTGGAGCCGCGGACGTTTTTTGTTCCGACTTTACGGAATACGAAAATTCCCTTGTGTTGGGAGCCATGCAAATTCGCCTTGAGTCGCGTTCCCAAAAGGACCAAAAGACGGCGTTGGAATGGTTGGAAAAAAAGCGCGCCGAATTTTTTTCTTCGATAAAAAAAGGCGAGGCCGGCGAAGAGGCTATGCTGGCTGTTGAAAACGTTTTTGTTTGCGAGCAATACCATTACGTTTGGGAGCTTGACTCCAAGGCAAAGGCGACCGGCGACTTGATTTTGTCGCAATTCAACAAAGTCATGGCGTGGAACCAAAGCCACCCGCTGGAAAAGCGCGGCGAATGGTACACGCTGACGGCCTGCGAAGTTATAAACAACTCGATGCCTTGGTTCAAGTATTCCAAAAGAATTTCCTTGGGGATGGAAAACAAAAAAGTCTACGAGGCCATGCTCTCGTCTGGCTGCAAGAAGGGCCTTTTGTACTTGCACACCGGCCTTTGGTACGCCTTCGCTCCTTCGATTGCCGGCGGAAGCGACGCCAAGGCAAAGCAGTATTTTGCCGTTGCGCCCCACATCGGGCCGAGCGATTACGAAAAATTTTTGGGCTATGTCTTTCTTTCCCAAATTGAGTTTAGCATGGGCGACAAAGCCGCCTGCCAAGAGCATTTGGCTGCGGCCGACAAGATTTCTCCAGCCAACGAATACACGAACTTTGTCCGCTATTTGAACAAGGCCGGCTGCGATTCGCTTGACTACGCCACCGACAGGGACGACGTTGAGGCGAAGCTCAACAAATATTACAAGCGTTGAAACTATTGGCCTTTTCATTTATTATAATAGTATGAAGAAGATGATCGCGCGGGCCGCGCTTTTGGCGCTCGCTTGCGTTTTTGCGGCGCCTTGCTTTTGCGGCGAATGGACTGAACATGAAAAATCGCTCTTTGACGAAAGCCTGCAAATTCGCCTTGAGTCGCGCAAAATTGACGGCCACAAGGCGGCGCTTGATTGGATTGAAATAAAACAGGAAGAATTTTTTTCTTCTATATCTAATGACGGAAGCGTAAGCCAAGAAGCGCTTTTGGCCTTGGAAAATAACTTTGCCGTTGAGCGATATCATTTTTTGTGGGAAATCGACGACAAGTCAAAGGAAACAAACGACTGCGTTTTGAGCCAATACAAAAAAGTTGTAGCGTGGAACGCCGCGCATCCCGAAAGCGAGCGCAACCCCCTTTACTCTTTGAGCGCCTATGAGCTGGCCAACGCCGCCATGCCGCTGATGAAGTATTCGCAAAAAATTTCAATCGGATTGGAAGAAAAGAAATTTTACGACGCGATGATAAGACGGAACTTTCAAAGCGGCTTTTTGAATCTTAACGCGGGCTTGTGGTACGCCTTCGCGCCCTCTTTTGGCGGAGGAAGCGACGCAAAAGCGGCGGAGTGTTTTGCGAAGGCGGCCAAAATCGGCCCGACGGATTACGAAAAATTTTTTGGTTTTGTATATCTTTCGCAAATTGACTGGAAAAAAGGCGACGCCGCCGCTTGGGAAAAAAACTTGCGGGCCGCCGACGCCTTGCTTCCGCAAAATGTTTACACAAATTTTGTCCGCCGCGTAAACAAGGCCGGCGCCGACATTTTTGAATACGCGGACGACAAGGACAAGGTCTTGAAAAAATTGGAAAAACAATACGGAAAAAAATGATGGCTACAAAAAACGCCCGGCTTGGGCAACGACTAAAAATTATTTTCGCGGCGGCGCTTTTGGCTCTTTGCGCGCCGGCATTTTCCGGCGACTTTAGCGAGTATGAAAAAACTTTGCTCGCCGAAATCTACGACATGCGGGCGCGCTCTAGGCAGGAACCTGATTATTTGGCTTCCCAAAAATTCTTGGAGGCTTACCACAATAAAATTTTGAGCGACGACGTTCAGTCTAAAATAAGCGACGAAGCCAAGCTTGTCTTTGACAACCTGCTCACGTTGGAACGCTGGCAATATTTGTGGGAGACCGATCCAAAGATGAACGGCCTAAAGGAAATGATTTGGACGCAGTACGAAAGAATAATGGACTGGAACGCAGCCCATGCCTTTGGCGAGCAAAACGCCTACCTAAAGCTTTCTTCGTTTGACTTGATAAATTCAACTATGCAATACATGACGCGCGGCCAGATGATAAAGCTGGGCTTGCAGGAAAAAAAAGTCTACGACAAGCTGCTTGAGACCAACCAAAACAATTGCGTCGTTTACCTTAACGCCGGCCAGTTTTACTACAATGTTTCGGAAGTCCTGAGCGGAGCCAAGCCCAAGGCCAAGCGCATTTACGAGCGCGCGGTGGCGATTGCGTCCAACGCTTACGAAAAATATTTCGCCAACATTTTCATCGCGCAAATGTTTTTGGAAGAGAAGGACATGGATTCGTACAACAAGCACATCGCGCTGGCCGAAGCGGCGATTCCTGGAACGCCTTACATGATTTTTGTAAAGGCGGTCAACGACAAAGGCATAACGCTTTACGAATACGCGCTTCACCCGATTAAGGTAAAGCAAAAAGTTTTTGGAACAAAATAAAAAGGACCTAAGATTTTTGGCGCCAAGCAAAAAATTGTGGGAAGCCCAAAAATCGGGCGGCGGCGGCTAAACAAGATGATTGTAAAGAACATAATTTTTGACTTGGACAACACCCTTTATTCTCCGACCAGCGCCATGGACGCCGGAATCACAAGGCGCATGATGCAAGCCGTGGCCGACTTCTTTGGCCTTGGCGCGGACGACGCCGCCGCCCTGCGCAGGAAAAACGTTCCGCGCTTTAGCACAACCCTTGAATGGCTTAGAAGCGAAGGCCTTAAGGACGTTGAGGCGTATTTTGCAAAAGTTCACCCCGACAACGAGGCCGACGAGCTTACGCCCGACCCAAACTTGCGGCCTTTTTTGCAGTCGCTTGCGCAAAACAAAATCGTTTTGACCAACGCGCCGCGCGAGCACGCCGACCGGGTTTTGAAAAAGCTAAAAGTGGCGGACTTGTTTTGCGCCGTGGTGGACATACGAGCCTGCGGCCTTTTGGGAAAGCCATACGCCGGCAGTTACAGAACCGCTTTAGAAAAATGCGGCGGAAACATTGACGACACGATTTTTTTGGACGACCAATACAAGTACACCGACGGCTTTGTGGCGCTGGGCGGAACCGCGCTATTGGTGGGAAACAAAAACGGCTCGCATTTGCGTCCAGACAGCGCGGCCGTCAACAAGGAACTTCCGCCGCATCCCGGGCGGACAATCAAGATTGATTCCGTTTATGACCTGCCGAAAATTTTGGCTGGGTTGTAGAAAAGATTGTCGGGTCACGCCCGACAATGACACTCTATGTCATTCCCGCGCTTGACGCGGGAATCTTTTCAGGCCGCGACGTAGGCTTGAAGGCTTCGCAATGAGGCGGGAACGCGGACGCGCTCGATGGCGTTCTTTTCTATTTGGCGGATGCGCTCTTTTGTAAGGCTGCACGCGTCGCCAACTTCCTTAAGCGACATGGGCTTTTTTCCGTCCAAGCCGTAGCGCATTTTGAGCACGCTGGCTTCCTTGGGCTTTAGGGTTCCCAAAACGTCGGCCACTTCGCGCTTCATCGCTTTTTTAAGGCTGCGCTCTTCGGGGCCTTCGTAGCGGTTGTCTTCCACATAGTCGCCAAAAACGCTGTCGTCGCTGTCGTTTCCTTGAACGCCTGCGTCCAAAGAAATCATTTCGCGGCTGATGTTCAAAAGGTCGCGGACAGTGTCGCCTTCCATGTTCAAGCTGGAAGCTATTTCGCGAATTTCCTCTTCTTCCGACAAGCGGGAAGAAATGGACTTTTTTGCCTTTTTGATTTTTACAAGTTCGTTCACGCGGTTAAGGGGCAGGCGGATCGCGTCTTTCTTTTCGTAAATCGCCTTGAGGATGCTTTGGCGAATCCACCAAACGGCGTATGAAATGAAGTGGCAGCCTTTTTGCGCGTCAAATTTGTCGATGGCGGTCAAAAGGCCTACGTTGCCTTCGCTGATGAGGTCGGCCATGTCCATCCCGCTGTGGCGGTATTTTTTTGCGATGTTGACGACAAAGCGCAAGTTGGAGTTGACGATTTTTTCACGGGCGGCCTTGTCTCCGGCTTTTGCCTTTGCCGCCAAGTCGTTTTCTTCCTCCCGCGTCAAAAGCGGAATTTTGTTGATTTCTTTAAGATAGGTTGAAAGAATGTCCTCGTTAGCCATGTTTTTCCCCTTGCGCTGTTTTTTATGATAGAACTGTAGCAAAAAACGCGCCAACTTTTAAAATAGGGGAAAAAAGCCCAAAAATATGGCTAAAGGCGCCCAAAAAGCGCGGATTTTGACGATTTTTTACGAATTTTCTTGCCGATTCGCTGGAATTTTATTAACTTTAAGGTATACGTTGGAATTTTCTGCGTCAGATTGACGCATTTGTTGTATTTTGAATGAAATTTGGGTCATTTTGACCCAGTTTGTCGAACGGTACGTCTGGCCGCGTGCGTAAAATGCTGTAAAGCCCAAAAATCCGCCGCTTTTGTCATCTTTGGGCTTGATCTGGACATCTTTCCATAATATATTCTTCCGTTGTCATCAATTTTACGTGGAGCGGCGACAAGCCTTCTAGCGTAAGGCAAGTGGCGGCGGCTTTCTCTTTTGTAAGGCCGCTCGTGGCGTCGGTAAGATAAACCGTGTAAACGCCCGCGTCAATCAATTCAAAGACAGTGGACAAAACGCAGCAGTCGTCAACCACGCCCGCGACCACAACGCGCTTGGCCTTTAGCGCCGCCTCGCGGATTTGTGGAACGCTAAGCGACGAGTACTTGGACTTTTCGTAAACGGGAAAGCGGCCGGCCAGCGCGGCGATTTGCGGCAAAAGCTCGTTGGCGTTTTTGTCGTCGTTTATGGCCTTGTATTTTTGGTTGTAGTCTGCCCATACGCCGCGCGCTTTTTTGTCCGCGATGAATTTTGTTATGATGGCGCTGTCAGCCGCGCCGGAGTCAACGACGCGCAAGATGTTGGCCGCCGCGCCCTCGGTGTCCATGCATTCCCATTCGCCGCCCTTTGCGTAAACATTTTGCATGTCGATAATCAATAGCAAGTCGCCCTTCATTGTCTAACCTCCAATAGTTCGGCTGGCCGCGCGAGTTATTCTTCCACGCGCATAAGCTGCGCGGCTTGGTAGGCCGGCAAAAACTTTTTTGTTCCGCCGTTTTGGAACTGAACGTGAATCACGTATTCGCCGTCGCGTACTTCCGCCTTTGCAATTTGGCCGTAGCCGTAATCGTCGTGGTAGACCGCCTGGCCCAGCCCGTATTTTTTGGCCAGCGGGTGCTTGATTTTTGGCGCGGCGGAAGCGCTGGAGGCGCCAAAATTGCTAGAGGCGCCAAAATTGCTAGAGGCGCCGTAAGCGTTGGAGCGGCGGCCCTGCTGGCCATACTGCGGCGTGTCGTCGTAAAAGTCGCCGTCGGAATATTCGCCGTCGCCGTAATCGCCTTCATCGCCAAAATCCGCGCCGCCTAAAAAGCCGCCGTTAATCGCGCGCTCAAAGCTTGGCGGAACGTTCCCCAAAAGGCGGAAGGTGTCCGCGCCCGCTTCCTGCAAAAAAACGCTGGGCTGCATGAACTCGGTTCGGCCGTACATGCGGCGCGCGGCGCAGCTGGTTATGTAAAGCTCGTCCTGGGCGCGCGTGATGCCTACGTAAAAAAGGCGGCGCTCTTCTTCCAGCTCAGGCCCCGACTTGTCCGCGCGCGGAAAGATTCCTTGTTCCAAGCCGGTGATGATGACGCGCTTAAATTCCAAGCCCTTTGTGTTGTGCAAGGTGATCAAGGTCACGCGGTCAAGGCTTTGGTCTTCTTGGCTTGCGAGCGTTCTGTCCAATTCTATTGAATCCAAAAATTCCAAAAGGCCGTCCATGCTAAGCGGGTAGAGGCTTGCGTTGTTTGCCAGCTCCTGCATGTTGGCCACGCGCTGGGTTCCGCTTATTTCGTCGTCGGCCTGGTGGTATTCTTCCAAGCCGCTTTTTTGCATGATCTCTTCGACCAGCGTTCCAAGGTTTTGCTTTGAGTTTGCGGGAACGGTATCCGCGTCGGAATCGTTTGATGCGTCAGGATTGCTGGAGGCGGCGGAATCGTCGGAGGCGGACGCGGCCGTGGAGTCGCCGAGTTTTTCCTTAAACGAATCGACGAGCGTGGAAAATTTTTCAAGTCCCTCCCGCGCTTTTTTGGAAAGGCTTGGCGCGAGCTCTTTTGAGGCCGTGATCAAGTCTTGGCTTTTTTCTTTTGCCGCGTCGATGATTTTGTCTTGGCTTGTGGGGCCTAGTCCTCGCGCGGGCTTGTTCACTATTCTGCGAAAGGCGATTTCGTCCTTTGAATTTGCCAAGAGCGCGAGAAAGGCCAAGAGGTCTTTTATTTCTTCGCGCTCGTAGAACTTCAGTGTTCCCACGACTTGGTATGGAATTCTTTTGTGGAGGAACTCGCTTTCAAAGACAAGCGACTGCGCGTTTGTTCTATATAAAATGGCCCAGTCTGAATACGTTCCGCCTTTCTTCACTTGCTTTTTTATAAGCTCGGCGCAAAAGGCCGCCTCGTCGTCTTGGTTGGGCAAAAAAATCAAGTCGGGCTTTTTTCCGTCGCCGCGCTCGGCGCTGAGGGTTTTTCCTAGGCGGTCGCTGTTGTTTTTTATGACGCAGTTGGCGGCGTTCAAAATCGCGCTTGTGGAACGGTAGTTCCGCTCCAAGCGTATCAGCTGCGTTCCCGGAAATTCCTTTTGAAAGTTAAGGATGTTCTGGACTTCAGCTCCGCGAAATTTATAAATCGACTGGTCGTCGTCGCCAACGACGCAAACGTAAGTTCCGCTGTCTTGGTCAACGCCGCTCAATGCCTTTAAAAAAAGGAACTGCGCCACGTTTGAGTCCTGGTATTCGTCAACCATAATCACGCGGTAGCGGTAATGCATTTGCCGCGCGATGTTGGCGTTCTCCGCCAGGACTTGGACGGGCAGCATGATGAGGTCGCCAAAGTCAACGTTGCCGGTGGAACGCAAGCGCTTTTGGTAGGCCGCGTAGACTTCGGCAAAAAGCGGGTCGCTTGAAACTTCGCCAAGGCGCAGGCTGTCGGGCGGAAGGCAATAGTCTTTGGCCAGCGCTATGCTGTGGGCGTAGGAAGCGGCCTCGGACTTTTTTAGGCCGGGCGTTGATTTTTGGATAAGAGTGACCATGTCGTCGTCGTCGTAAACCGTAAAGTTTTTGTCAACGCCGGCGGCCTCCGCGTATCGCCGCAAAAAATACGCTCCAAAGGAATGGAAGGTTCGTATTTGGCTTTCTTCCGCGCTTGGCTCCATCGCTTGGGCCCGCTCGCGCATTTCGTTGGCCGCTTTTTTGGTGAAGGTTACGGCAAGGATGGAGCGGGGATCCACGTTTTTTTCTGAAATGAGCCAGGCGATTTTTGTCGTGATTACGCGCGTCTTTCCCGAACCCGCTCCCGCCAAAATCAAAAGCGGCGAGTCTTCGTGCTCCACGGCCTGCTTTTGTTCAGGATTCAAGAGAGAAAGATATTTTTGCAATTCTGGCGTCGCGGGCATGGCGGGTTATTTTTTATATAATTTGGAATGGCTTCCGATGCGGTATAGATATAATTCCAAGACATCGTCGTTTATTCTATAAATCAGAACCAGATCAGGGCGAATGTGGCAGTCGCGGAAGTCTTTCAATTTTCCTAATAATTGGTGGTCGTGATATTTTTCTTCAAGAGTTTCTCCCTTTGCCAATTTTGTTATGACATTTTTTGTGTCTTCTATTTCTTCCGGAGAAAGCGATTTTATGTCCTTCTTGAACGCGGAGGATCTCGCAATCTTGTATTTGAATTTTTCTTTCATTACAAGTCTCCGAACAATTCGTCTACAGAGTCATATAATTTTAATTTTCCTTTGGCGCGCTCTTTTTGCATTTGCTTGTCGGCTTTTAAGACAGATTTTACGGTTTTCTTTGAGTAATATCCGTAATCATCAAGATAGACGGACGCGCCGTCGATTTTGGCCATTGCTTTTAACGCTTGGACAAACATTTCGCTTGCGTTATTAACCACAACTGTCATATTCGCGCCTCCAATGATTGGATTATAGCGCGCTTCGCGCGTTTTTGCTATAGGAAAATTATTCAAGCGCATTTTTCCGTCCGGCGCCGGCAGTTTCAACTGTACGATTTTATCGTACACTTCACTTCCTTCATTTTCCAATTTGGTTTTTAAATCGCTCCAATAGCGTCTTGGATGTGGACTTTCCGTCAGAACTTCCACAATGTCCACAACCGAAAAATACCATTCCTCTTCTTCGGCGTTCCACGCGTAGCGAACCTTTCTGTTTTCAAAAAGCTTGAGTTTGTTTTGAGAATTTTCCATACCTTCCTCGCAAGACGTTTGATTTTCAGCGCCAGTCCAACACAGGCCTGAATTGCGGTAAAGAAAATAATAGGTCAAAAAAATGTCGTTTTTTTTAGCCGCGCGCGTTAAAAAAATAAAGGTCATTGTTGGGGTCGGAACGGTCATCGCGCGGCAAACTTTACGCTTTTAAATATAGCGATTTTTTGGCGGAAGGGCAAGGGAGGGGAGGCAGCCGGCGGAACGATTGAAAACGCGCGGAGTTTGTTGTAAAATAACCTCTGATGTTCGGCATAAAGAAAAACGCAAAAAAGGAATTGGAGCGGCTCAAAAAAAGCGAATGGTCAGAGGACGACGCGCAAAAGATTTTGCAAAGCGAAAAACGGCTGGACAAAATCACGCTTGCGCCGGCGCTTAAGGAATGCGCGGCCGACGTAAAATTGTTTTTTGCGATGCTGCGCGATTTTGTCACAAAAAAATATCCCTACTTGCCCTTGCGCGTTTGCATTGTCGTGGCCGGAGCGTTGGCCTACCTTTTGGCGCCGCTGGACTTTTTGCCGGACTTTCTTCCGTCGCTGGGCCTTGTTGACGACGCGGCCTTGATAGCGCTCTGCGTAAAATTCGCCGCGCAAGACATCGACGACTACAAGGCTTGGCTAAAAGAGAAGGGCGCGGAAAACGGAGGCTCAAAATGAAAGGCGACAACGAAAACTTCATCCTTCCGCAAACGGAAGCGACGGTTCAAAAAATAATCGGCGGCGCGCAAGCCTTTTTTGTTTGGGCAAGAATGGCGCTTTACGCCTTGTATTTTCTGTGGGCCTTGATCCGCGTTTTTGTTTACGCGGAATTTTTTAGGCTGAACCTTGTCATCGCGGCGGCGGCCTTCGCGCTCGCGATTTTTTATTTTTTGGAAAATTTGCTTGGCGTTCGTTTTCCTAAGGCGGCGAGCGTCGCGCTAAAAATCGTTTGGCGCTTGGCCTCGCTTTGCATGGCAGTCTTTTTGTTCAAGGGCCTTTTGTATTTTGCCGCTGGCAAGGACAGCGGAACAAGCGAGCGCGTCTTTGCCTTTGAGATAATCTTTACCGTTTTGTTCATGCTTGGCTGGACGCTCGCGATTTTGGGAGATGTCTTTAACTTGACCGTTCCCATGTGGACGGAACAAATCTTGCAAAGCTTTAAGAGCGACATCGAGCCAAAAGGCCTTGCCCGCCGTTCCATCAAAAAAGTGGAGGAAGCCAGCGGCGACGCGCTAAAAAAGGCCGGCCCCAAAATCGCCGCCGGAGTTGGAGTCTCCACCGTGGCGCTGGGCCTAGCCATGCTAAAAAGGGCGCTGCGGAAAAAATAGGAACGCTGGCGCGGCCCAATAAAAAAACTGGCGAAATTCGCGATTCCGTGTTATAATCCTTGCCATGAAAGAGAGAAACAAATTTACATTGGCCGGCTGCGTTGCCGTTGTCGTGATAGCGCTGTTTTTTGCGGCGTGTTCCAACTCATCGTCTGGAGGTTATGTTCCAATTGTTCCGCCGGGGGGCAATTTGCCAAAGCTGGCGGGCGAGGACTTTGACTCCCAGGCGGAATTTGCCTTTGAGTGCGTAAAGCTTATGCATCCAAAAATGAAGGAAGCTTGGCCCGACGATTCCGTCCTTAGCGAAGACAAGTTCAACCTTATGATGGTAAGGTTTACAAAAGAAGACTTAAGCGACATTCGCATGTTTTTGGTCAACGCCCAAGCAAAAAACGAAATTCCAAACGCTCCCCAGGTTGCGGCCACAAACCCTGTCGTAAAGAAGGCGATAGAAGAAATGGTGTCTAGGGGATATGAAAAGAGCGAATATGACGGAAAAAAAGTCACATATGTAAGTTACTGCGATCCAAGCCCAAAGGAGCGGGAGAAATACAAAAGGTACCTCAACGATCCACAGGCAATCGCGCTGGACCATATTGACACTTTTTACCACGAGTCCTTCCATTTTTACATTCAAGGAAAGGATTGGGGAAATCCTGAAAGCAAGGATCGCGATCAAGTTTATCCAATTGACTTTGGACCGCGAACATACCGCGTTCTTGCGAATCTTATGCTTATAAGGGCCTTTGACAATTTCAACAACAAGGCCCTGCGCGACGAGTATTATGGCCGCGCAAAATATTGGACTGAAAAATACAATTCTGAATTTGGCGATGAGTTCAAGCGCATAAGCCTTAATGACATCAATGAGGGAACAGCCAACTTTTTTGGAAAAGCCGTCATTCATTCAATATTCTCCAATTGGCAACCCTTTGAACGGCCGGCAACCGAAGCTTTGGCTACGACAATCGACGGCGAAAGCTATTCATTGGGCGCTGTAGCCATCGCGCTCTTGCAAAAGGAAGGGCGCCTTTCTGAAAGCGTGGCCAAATTCAAGGAGAACAAAAACACATACGACTCTAGGGCTTGCTCTCCTGTCTCATGGCTTCTAAAAGACACGGCCGCTCCGTCTTCCTATGACGAAAGCCAAGACAGCGTTGACAAGTCAAAGATAAACGAATGGCAAATAAAAATCTTTGGCGATGAATCCAAGTATGGAAAGAAGCTCAAGGCCGCCATTGACGCATATAAGGCAGGAAACAAAGTTTATGTCATTGACGCTTCCAGCGGCGCGGAACAAAGCGGCTCTTACAAGATGACAGACCCCGTTCTTGAGGGAATGGTGTGCAACCTTGAATTACAATTTGAGACAATGCGAACTTCCATAAGCGGACTAGATTGCTTTGAGCAAAAATTCAAATTGCCCGGTGACACTAATCTTGACGGCATAGAGCGCTACATGATTCCTGTGTCCAGCGTGACTTTTGCGCCTGCTGAGCCTCAGCCTACTACGCCTGCTCCCCAGTTTGGCAGGGGAACGCGCACCGATTCGACAGGTCAGGCGGATGCCCCCAAGGAATGGATGCAAAATGTCACTGTTGGAAAAATCACGGCCATAACGCCTTTGTCCGGCGATGATGTTCAATTAAAAGACGCGGCAAAAGAAAAGGAAGTTTACAAGGGAACGGATTCCGCCGGCAACACCTATTACATTTTTACGGAACTGGCGAACGGCTCTAACGGCGGCTCTGGCAATTAGCGCGGGCTGCGGCTGGGCTTGCCCTCTGGTCGCAAAATAAAAAAAAATCCTTCTCAGTTTTGAGAAGGATTTTTTTACGCCCCCTGCTGGGCTTGCCCTTTGGTCGCCGACTCCTTCGGCTCCCGACGGGCCGCTTCCGACCGCTGTCGCGCGCGTCCTTGCGCGCTTTTCCAAAAATCGCCTGCGCGATTTTTTGGCGCGGTCTCCCTTTCAAGCCCATAGTTTTACTTTAAGTGTTTAAAATAAAAGAAGTCCCTTGGTTTTCCAAGAGACTTCTTCCTTCGCCCCCTGCTGGGCTTGAACCAGCGACACACGGATTAACAGTCCGTTGCTCTACCAGCTGAGCTAAGGGAGCATTTGCGGTTTGTTCCGCGAATGTGAAAATAAGTATATCAATTGAATTTTTATCGATTTTGCGCTAGGGTGTTGTTATGGCTTATGAGGTTACGGCGACACGCCGAAGGCCGCAGAAATTTGAGGACTTGATTGGCCAGGAATTTGTCGCGGCTACATTAAAGAATTCTATTCAAACAGGAAAAATTGCCCACGCGTATCTTTTTACCGGCCCTCGCGGTTGCGGAAAAACTTCCACCGCGCGCATTTTTGCCAAGGCCCTCAATTGCGAAAAGGGACCCACTCCGACTCCATGCGGAGAGTGTTCCGCCTGCAAAGAAATCACAAAAGGCTCAAGCCTTGACGTGATAGAAATAGACGGCGCGTCAAACACCAGCGTGAACGACGTGCGCCAAATCATCGAGGAAGTTCAGTTTCCTCCAAATTCCAGCCGCTACAAAATTTACATCATAGACGAAGTTCACATGCTGACCAACAACGCCTTCAACGCGCTCCTAAAAACAATCGAGGAGCCGCCGGAATACGTTGTGTTCATTTTTGCCACCACGGAATTGCAAAAGGTTCCGGCAACAATCAAGAGCCGCTGCCAACAGTTCAACTTTAGGCTTGTTCCGATAGAAAAGGTAAAGGAGCAGCTGGCTCTTGCCGCCGCCGAAATAAACCTTAAGGCCGATGACGAGGCGCTTTATTGGATCGCGCGTGAGTCCACCGGCTCAATGCGCGATTCCTACACTTTGTTTGACCAAGTGGCCGCCTTTAGCGAAGGCCATTTGACTTATGAAAAAATCCGCGACAAGCTGGGCCTTGTGGGAACTGAGCGTCTTAACCTTTTGTTTGAGGAATGCGCTTCCGCAAATCCCGCCGGCGCCCAGGAAAAGCTGAACGAATTTTTGCAGGCCGGAATTTCAATCGAGCAGCTTATAACAAATTCCGCCGACTACTTGCGCTCGCTTCTTTTGATAAAGAACGGAATCGCCAAGGAGTCTTTGCTTGGCCAAGCGCCAGAGCGTTTTAGCAAAGTTGTTTTGGACGCGTGGAACGTCACGCAGATTGAGCGCGGCCTTTCAATATTTTTGCAGTTGTATCGCGACATCCGTTATTCGCTTTCTCCCCGTTACGAGATTGACTTGGCCTTTAGCCGCCTTTCTTGGTTAAAGGAATATGTCTCTCCGTCGGAGGTCAAGATTGCGGTGGAACAGGCGCGCTCGCTTTTGGCGACGGCTCCTTCTTCCGCTGGCGGCGGAGGGCTTTCGCGGGATTTTAGCCAAGGCGCGGAAAATGAGCAAAGCGGCGCGCCTAAAGAATTCCCCTTTGCGCGAATGGATAATCCTGCTGAGGAAGGCGCCGTGGAAGAGGTTCAGCCAATTCCGGATGACGCGGCGCAAATGCAAGAAGCCCTTGTGGCGCGCCTGTCGCTTGACGACGAATCTTTGGCTTCGCTTTTAAAAAACACAAGCGGCTGGGTTTTTGACGGAAGCGCGGTTCGCGCCAATATTTCTGACGCCTTTCAAAAAAGCCGGATCGATTCAAAAATTCAGGCTATAAAGAATTGCGCTTTGCGACTTTGGGGCAAGGAAATTTCGTTTGAAGTCAGCGTTCAAGTTGAGCAAGAAGAAGTTCAAGCCCCCGCCCAAATTCCGAGCGAAGTTGAGTCGCTGGTAAAAATTTTCAAGGGCAAAATCGTCGGAGGAAAGGTAGCGGCGACTTAATCGATTGCAAGCCTAGGATTGCAGGACGCCGCATAAGCCGCTACATTCGCGCTTGCGACCAAGCTCGCGCGAACAGCGGTACTGAAAGGAGATTTTATGAATCCATTTGAATTGTTAAAAGACATCGACGCGATGAAAAAAAATTTGGGGAACGTTCAGGCGGAACTTGCGCAAATTACAGCGACAGGCTCTTCCGGCGGAAACATCGTCAACGTGACGCTTAACGGAAAATTTGAAATCACAAACTTGCGCCTTGACCCAGTGTGCGTTGACCCGCGCGACATAAAAATGCTTGAAGACTTGATTGTCGCCGCGCACCACGACGCGATGTCGAAAATCCAGGAAGAAATAAAAAATAAATTCGGCCCCATGCTCGGCGGCTTGCAAGGCCTTGTATGAACGCGATTGACGAACTTACGGAAAGCTTTTCGCGCCTTCCCGGAATCGGAAAAAAATCCGCTGGCCGCATAGCCAACTTTTTGCTAAAGGCCGACTCCGCTTATGTGGAACGGTTCGCCTCGCAAATGGCGACGCTTCAGCAAAAAATTCATCCTTGCTCGATTTGCGGAAACTGGACGGAAAAAGACCCGTGCCCGATTTGCCAGGACAACCTTCGCGACAGGAGCGTCATTTGCGTGGTGGAGCAGCCGCAGGACGTTATGACGATAGAAGGCTTTCACGAGTTCAACGGCCTTTTTCACGTGCTTGGCGGAGTGATTAGCCCGGTTGACGGAATCGGGCCCGACCAGCTTAACGTCGCCGCCTTGATAAAGCGCGTCCAGGAAGGCGAGGTTTCCGAAATAATAATCGCGACAAACCCAACCGTTGACGGAGACGTTACCGCGCTTTACTTGCAGCGCTTGCTGGCCGCGCAGACCAAGGCAAAGATAACGCGCCTGGCGAGCGGCCTTCCGGTTGGCGGCGACTTGGAGTACGCCGACAAGCTTACTTTCGCGCGATCGTTTAGAGGAAGGACAGAGTTGTAGCAAGCCCAAGAAGCGGGCGGGATTTATAATCGTTCGTAAGCCTAAGAAGCGGGCGGGAGGAAAATCATGGCAAAAAAAGGCGGCGCGGCAAAGACCAACGCCATGCGCATTTTGGAAAAGCTTGGAATCTCCTACGAGGCCTTGGCCTACGACGATGACGGAGAGCACGCGCTTGCAAAAGGCGCCGCGGGCCTTACCGCCCAAAAAATCGGCGTGGACCCCGCCACGGTCTTTAAGACAATCGTAATGCGAAGCGACTCAAAGGAAGTTTTCGTTTTCCTTCAAAACGCCTTGCATGAAATCAACCTAAAAAAAGCCCGCGCTGCAAGCGGCGCCAAGGAAATCGCTCCCGTAAAGCAAGAGGAGCTTTTGGCTCTTACCGGCTACGTCCGCGGCGGCTGTTCCCCCTTGGGAATGAAAAAGCAGTTCAAGACTTTCATCGACCAATCAGCGCTTGCCTTTGACAAAATCCACGTTAGCGCGGGCGTTCGCGGAACCCAGCTCGCGCTTTCCCCGCAGGACTTGGCCAAGGCATGCGCCGGCGAGTTCGTGGATTTGGAGTTGGAAGGCTAGTCCACGCAACATATTGTAGACATAATAATCGGAAACTCATTAATTTTCTCTTGACTTTTGCCAATTTTCAATGTATATTTATAACATAAGGAAATCGCGCCTTTAATCGCGAGTGTTATACGGAGGCCGTAAGTTTTCTTGCGGCCTCGTTTTTTTTATGGATAAACTATTCTTTTACGAAATTGACGAAAAATATATAGACTTTCTCTCAAAATTTTCGGAACATTTATTCCGGAACGCAAGAATAGGTCAGAAGACAGTGCAAATAACGCGCAATGCGAAGCTTGTTTACGAGCATAAAATCACTAACGACGGAAAATCAAAATTAAGTTTGCGTTGCAATGACTTTAAATTGTTGGAAGCAAAGTCCAAAGAATATAAGATTTAAGCTGCTTTCTTGCGCTCCGACTTGCTTTTACTTTCCTTTCTCGCTACAATATTCCCCAATGACGGAAGATGAATTTATTTCCAACAACGAAATAACAGACCCAAGCCTTCTCTTGAATGAATTTTTTACGCTCTTTCCTGACTTTGAAAAGGACCGCGAAAAAATTTCTTTGGCGTGGGAATATCTTCTTCAAAAGACTGAGGGCCTAAAGCGTTCTTGCGGAAAGCCTTACTATTTGCACCCGATGCGCGTCGCCGCGATTTTGGCCAGGAACAAGCTGGACGCGGACTCGATTGTGGGCGGCTTTTTTCACAACATTTTGGACGTGCCTGGCGTTGACATTGAGGAAATAAAGGAACGGTGGGGCGCGGCGGTTGCCACGATAATTCAGGGAACGGCGCGCATCACCAACTTGCAAATTTCAAGCAAGACCTTGCAGCAGGCCGACTCAATCCGCAAAATGCTTTTCGCGATGGTTGACGACGTGCGCGTAATAATGGTAAAGCTTGCCGACCGTTTGGACAGAATAAGGAACTTAAAGGGCTACGACGCAAAGACCCAGCGCGCCGTTGCCGCCGAAGTCATAGACATTTGGGCGCCGCTTGCCGACCGCCTTGGAATGAAGGGCGAAAAAAACGAGCTGGAGGACCTTAGCCTAAAGTATTCCAACCCGGACGTTTTCCAGCAAATCAAGGCGATTGTTTCCGCCAAAAAAGACGAGCGAAAAAATTATTTGGAAAGCGCCGTTCAAAAGATTGAGCGAGCGGCGGCCAAGGCCGGCATAAAGGTTTCGGTAAAAAGCCGCGCCAAGCACTTTTATTCAATCTACCAAAAGATGAGAAAGCGCAACAAGGAAGCCAGCGAGCTTTTTGACCTTTTTGCGCTGCGCATTTTGTGCGACACCGTTCCCGAATGTTACACGCTCGTGGGACTGGCGCACTCTTTGTGGAAGCCGCTTGACGGCCGCTTTAAGGATTACGTCGCCATGCCAAAGGCCAACGGCTACCAGTCCTTGCACACAACCGTTCTCTGCGAAGGAAAGCCGCTTGAAATCCAAATCCGCACGCGCGAGATGGACAACGTTGCGCAGCACGGCGTGGCCAGCCACTGGCTTTACAAGAAAGGCACCAACCACGACATGGTTGACCTAAAGGGCCTTTCGATTTTTAACCAGTTGCGGGAACTTAAGGAAAACCGCGCCGACGACGAAGGCTATTTTAACGAATTTAAGAGCGAGCTTTTGGCCGACAAGATTGTCGTCTTCACTCCCAAGGGAGACGTGATTCAGCTTCCTGTCGGCGCGAGCGCGATTGACTTTGCCTACCAGATTCACTCCGGCGTGGGCGAAAAGATTGTAGGCGCCAAGGCCGACGGAAAAATCATTCCGTTAAGCGCGCCCTTGCAGAACACGCAAATAATAGAAATCCTCACAAACCCCAAGTCACATCCGGTTGAAGGCTGGCTAAAGTGGACCAAGACATCAAAGGCCCGCCAAAAAATCCGCGCTTGGCTTAGCGCCAACGACCAAGGCTTTGTGGACAAGGGCGCGGCAAAAATCGCCGAAGCCAACGAGCGCCAAGCCGAGCAAAACAAAGTCAGGCAGGCTCATAAGAAGGGCACAAAGCCGCATGAAGCCGCCGCGCGCCATTCGGGCAAAGTGCGCGTTGAAAACGACAAAAATTACGTGGTCACATTCGCCAAATGCTGCAACCCAAAGTACCCCGACACAATCTCAGGCTACGTGTCAAGAAATCGCGGCGTAACAATCCACCGCGCCAACTGCTCAATCTTTTTGCGCATCCCCGACCTGGAAAAGCGTATGGTCGACGTTTCCTGGGAAGAGGAGTAGTCAGCTACGTCGGCTATGCCGCCGTTTTGCATATGGAAATTATTTACTTGCGCTCTTTCGAGCGCGGGCAATCGTTTTATCATAGTCTAAACAATAATCGTATGTTCGAGCGGGGTCGCCGCGTCCTGCGGACGCTGAGGGGAGCGGGCTTACTTTGCTAGCGTTTTGAATTGCTCGATGATTTTTATGGAGGAATCTTGTTTTTGCGCAGGCAGGGATTCCAAAATGTCTATGACTTTTTTGTATTTTCTGTAAAGGCGCAATTGAGCGTCTTCTTGGCTTTTTTCTGATTTTTGCGCATTGGCTCCGTTGACCAAGTATTCCACGCTAACGCCAAGAACTGCGGCAATTTTTACAGCAGTTTCTGCGGAAGGGGTGGAACCAAGCTTTATGCCTTGGCCGATATTTGTAACGCTAAAGTTGCAGTTTTTTGCAAGATATGCCCTATTGAAGCCTTTGTATTCTAATTCCTCATCTACTCTGCGCCAAAAATCACTCATGATAAAATAATCTAAAAAATTTCTGAATTTTTCTCTTAAAAATGAATTTTTTCTGACTTTTTGCGCTATAATCAGTAATTACTGAATTATTCATAGAAAGTGAATAATTCAACACTTTGAACATTGGGACTGATTATGGCGAATAAAGATTTACATACGGCTAACAAAAACAAAGCAGATGAATTTTATACACAGATTACAGATATAGAAAAGGAAATGGTGCATTATAAAGATTATTTTCGGGGGAAAACAATATTGTGCAATTGCGATGATCCTAGAATATCGAATTTCTTTAAATATTTTGCTTTGAATTTCAATGAATTTGGATTGAAGAAAATAATTACAACTTGCTATAAAAATCAAGACGTTGATTTGTTCACGCAAAATGAATGTGAAAAAGCGGTTTACATTGAATATGCAGGAAATCCAAATGATCCGACCTCTACAGATTTCTCGACAATAGAGGTCAAGCAGTTAAAAGGGGATGGGGATTTTAGAAGCGAAGAATGCATAGAACTCTTAAAACAAGCGGATATTGTAATTACGAATCCTCCGTTCAGTTTGTTTCGGGAGTATGTTTCTATTCTTTATAAATACGAAAAAAAATTCATTATCATCGGAAATCAAAATGCAATAACATATAAAGAAATTTTCCCTTTAATTAAAGAGAATAAAATTTGGTTAGGTTATTCTATTCATAGCGGTGATAGAGAGTTTGGGGTTCCTGATTCATATCCATTAAAAGCAGCTAGCTCAAGAATTGATGAAAACGGAAAAAAATATATACGAGTAAAAGGTGTCCGCTGGTTTACGAATATTGATTATAAAGAACGACACGAGGAGATTGTTCTGTATAAAAAATATACGAATGAAGAATATCCAAAATATGATAATTATGATGCAATCAATGTGGACAAAACCTCAGACATTCCACTTGACTATGATGGCGTTATCGGTGTTCCAATTACATTCTTAGATAAATATAGTCCAGAGCAGTTTGAAATTATAAAATTTAGAAAAGGGAATGATGATAAGGACTTGTCTATAAATGGCAAGTGTCCGTATTTTCGCATTCTAATCAAAAGGAGAAAATAATGAAAATTACGCTCAACACAATAAAAATCCGCGATTTGGTTGATGGATACCAGGACAATGACGAAGCTGGTGTTGTGGGCTATGGCGGCAGGTTGGACATTCGTCCGCCATACCAGC
Organism: uncultured Treponema sp.; assembly: GCA_900316905.1. Classification (GTDB taxonomy): domain Bacteria; phylum Spirochaetota; class Spirochaetia; order Treponematales; family Treponemataceae; genus Treponema_D. The sequence continues at coordinate 24,714 of ONET01000016.1, read as the reverse complement.
GCGAGTTTTGCTATGACGACAACCAGCAGCAAGCGGTGATGGACACGGTGACAAACGGATTTCCGCTAAACACGATGTATTGGGTGGTTCGCGATGACGGACGATACGAGGTTTTGGACGGCCAGCAGAGAACGATTTCAATTTGCCGCTATGTGAATGGTTCCTTTTCCCACAATATGCGGTATTTTACAAACCTTCAGCCTGATGAAAAAGAAAAGATTTTAAACTATGACTTGCAAGTATATTTTTGCGAAGGTTCCGAAAGCGAAAAAATGAGCTGGTTTAAAACTATAAATATCGCTGGCGAGCGGCTCACGAACCAAGAAATACGCAACGCGGTTTTTGCAGGCTCTTGGACCGCCGAGGCAAAAAAGATTTTCTCAAAGTCAAACTGCGCGGGAAAATTGCTTTCTGACAAATATGTAAACGCAAATCCTATTAGGCAGGAACTGTTGGAAACCGCGTTAAGTTGGTTTGTCGGAAAAGACGACAAGTTGATTTGCAAATACATGGGACAGCATCAAAACGACGCAAACGCGAATGAACTTTGGGTGTATTTTCAATTCGTAATTGCTTGGGTAAAAGCCATGTTCATAGTTTACCGAAAAGAAATGAAAGGGATTGATTGGGGCAGCCTCTACAACCAATATCACGAAAACTCTTACGACCCCGCCCAGTTGGAAGATGAAATTTGTTCCCTGATTGAAAATGAGGAAGTCACAAATCATAAGGGCATATACTATTATCTTTTTGACAGAAAAGAAAGCCATCTAAGTTTGCGTGAATTTGACGAAAAGATGAAACGCAAGGCCTATGAACAGCAAGGAGGAATTTGCCCGCTTTGCAAGAAGCGGTTTGAATTCTCCGAGATGGAAGGAGACCATATAATTCCTTGGTCAAAGGGCGGAAAAACCGTAATGGAAAACCTTCAAATGCTCTGCCGCCTTTGCAACAATGCAAAAAGCGATCGGTAAATCTTTTCTGTTGCGCCGTCGTTTCCGGGGGCGTCGCGGGGAGCTCCCCGCGGAGGGGGCAGCGAAAGACGCCTGAGGCGGCTGGAGCGCGGGGGAGGCTTCCCCCGCCCAAAAATTCCCCAAAAAAATATTTAAAAAAACGCTAAAGTGATTTTGCCAAAATCCGACAATCATAGTATAGGGTGGTGAGAACCGGCCGAGCAAAACCGGTTTTTCTAAAACTGCTCGAACAAACTGATAGGAGATACACTATGGTTATCAATCACAACATGAGCGCGATGTTCGCTCAGCGTTCACAGGGCCTTACTGATCTTGCAAACCAGAAGAGCATGGAAAAACTTTCGTCTGGCATGCGCATCAACCGCGCTGGCGACGACGCTTCGGGCTTGGCCGTTTCTGAAAAGATGCGCGCTCAGATCCGCGGCTTGAACCAAGCTTCTCAGAACGCTGAGAACGGCATTAGCTTCATCCAGACAACTGAAGGCTACTTGCAGGAGACAGAAGACATCTTGCAGCGCATCCGCGAATTGGCCGTTCAGTCTTCAAACGGAATCTATTCTGACGAAGACCGCATGCAGATTCAGGTTGAGGTTTCTTCACTTGTTGACGAAATCGACCGCATCGCTTCTGCCGCTCAGTTCAACGGAATGAACATGTTGACTGGCCGCTTTGCCCGCCCCACAGGCGAGAATGTTGTCACAGGATCTATGTGGTTCCACATCGGCGCCAACATGGACCAGCGCACACAGGTTTATATCGGAACTATGTCAGCCATGGCTCTTGGCGTTCGCAACATCGGCGACGAGTCAAAGATTTCTTTGCAGGCTCCCGATGACGCCAACCGCGCCATTGGAACAATCGACGAAGCCTTGAAGAAGGTCAACAAGCAGCGCGCCGACCTTGGCGCCTACCAGAACCGCTTGGAAAAGACGGTTGTCGGCCTTGACATCGGCGCCGAGAACCTCCAGGCCTCTGAAAGCCGCATCCGCGACACAGACATGGCCGCCGAGATGGTTGAGTTCACTAAGGATCAGGTTCTTAGCCAGGCTGGAACAGCGATGCTTGCCCAGGCCAACCAGCAGAGCCAGAACGTTCTTAGCTTGCTCCGCTAGAGGACACGGCGCTAAACGCGCCGCCTAAGAATGGCAAATAAAAAAGCCGCTCCTTCTTGGAGCGGTTTTTTTATGTCTTGAAAAAATGCAGGGGAATAAAAATAAGTTGTAGAGGCGGGACGCAGGCAAAAAGAAATTGGAGGGGCCCGTCAGCAAGCGCTTGGCCGAAGGCAGCAAGCGCGAAGCGGCGGCGGGAGGCGCCAATTTTTTTTGCCGTCGCTGGGACCCGCCTTTACACCTTTTTTTATTTTCTTGCTATATTCTTTAGCTTGCGTTCGCCTTTCTTAAAGTAAAGGGCTTTGAACGGGTGTATGTCCATCGCGTTTGAAAACCAGCCGCCAACAAGATTCACGTCGATTATGTTGCATGTGACCGGATGGCTTATCGGAATCACTTCTCCGCTGGAAAGCAAAATGTCTTCAGCCTTTGCCAAAAGGGAATTGTGTTCTTTGCTGTCGTTTGTGAATGACGCTTGGTCTAGAAGCGCGTCAAATTCGTCGTTGGACCAATGGGAGTCGTTCATCGATGAGTTCCCTCGGAAGAGCTCCAAAAACGCCAAGGGATCGGCAAAGTCTCCGACCCAAGTGTATAAAAAAAGATCGGCCTTTGTCGTGGCGATTGAAGACAAGTATAGCTGCAAAGGGATTTTCACCGTCTTTAGTTCAACGCCGATTTCTTCCAAGGAGCCGCGCAAAAGCTCAGCCCGGTTTGAAAGATATTCGGTGTCGGGAATCGCGAATGTAAGCGCGACGGTTTTGTCGCTGATGCCGGCCTTTTGCTTGGCCGCGTCAAGCATCATCTTGGCTTCTTCCGCGTCTGTGTAGTTGAGGCCTTCGGGGCTGGTGTAGCCGGCGATTGGACAAACCAATGTTTCCGCGGGGAACATGTTGCCGTCGCGCAGTTGCTTCCAAGGAATCGCGGTCAGGACGGCGTTCCTAAAGTCCGCGCGGTTCCATACGGGCGAATCGTTTTTAAAAAATAAATATTCAGTTCCAAATTCCGCCGTAAGTTGAAGCGATTTTTTGTCCAGGATTTTTTTGATTTCGCCCGAGCCGTCAATCCAGTCCGCGGCGCCTATGTTGAAGGCGTGCGACTGCGCGTCGGCGTCGTCCGTGAAGTTTATTGAAATGGACGGAATGTTTGTTTGCTCGGCGTTCCAATAGTTTTCGTTCTTTTTAAGGACAATCTTAAAAGGCGTCGCGCTTTCTATGCAATAGGCGCCGCTCGCGCTTGAGTCTTGCGGGACAACCGCAAAGGCATGGTGGCACAAAATTTTATTAAAGTGGCTTGTGGGCTTTATAAGTTCCACGCTAAGCTTAAGGGCGCTCGCGTAAATCGCAACGTCTTCGCGCTTGCCTTGTCCCAAGCGGTATTCGCGCGCGCCTTTTATAACGTCCAAAAGGGAAGAGTAGTAGGCGCTTTTGTTCGCGATTAGGTCAAGCCATGACTCCTTTACGCTTTGGGCGTTTATTTCCTGGCCGGAAGAGGTCTTTGCGTTTTCGCGAATGGTAAAAGTCCAGCGCAGCTTGTCGCGCGAAATCCTAAAGTCTTTGGCAAGCGCGCTGTCGGGTTCCAGCGTGGCGGCGTTGTAAGAAAACAGGCCCTCGTAAACGCTGTTCAGCACTTGCGCTTCAGACACATAGGCGCTGGTGTGCGGGTCCAAGTTCATGTTCGCCATTGGATGGACTATGACAAGTTCCCGCTGAAGCGCTTTGTCGATTTCCTCGCCCTTGAAAGGATTTTCGTCATGCGCGCAAATAGGGCTGTTGCTTGCGGCAATAAAAAAAGCGCAGGCAAAGAATGCTGCCGCGCGCTTTTTGGCTTTTCTTGCAATTAAGTTAATTCTGGATTCCAAGTTTTTTCATTTGCTCCTGTTCTTCGATATAAGAAATGTATTCCGCCCGCCGTTGGTTTGTGTTCACGCTGTTGTTCTTTATGGCCATCAATTCCATTGAAAGGCCCTTTATCTTTGAGCGCTTGTCGGCGGGCGCGTTGTTCTTAAAGTAGTCGTCAAAAGCTTTTAATAGGACTGACGTCTTTTGAATGTCGGTGATTTGCCTGTTCAAAAAGTCAAGCACCTTGGCTTCGCCGGCTTCTTGAAATTTCCTAAAGCCGGAACTGTTCTTTATCGCGAACGAATTGTAAAAATTTATCTTCTTTTGAATTTCCGTTCTGAATGTGTTGAAGTCAACCTTTTGCTTTCGCTTTGTGTTGGCGGTTTGGTCAACGATGACAAGCTCGTATTCAATCGGTTTGTCTGGAATTCCAAAGGCCTTTTTTAGCGCCGCAATGAACTGCGCCCAAAATGAATTTGAGGCGCTTTGAAGCAGCTCGTTGTTTTCGCCAAGCTTTGCGTACACTTCGCCAAAGGGCGTGATTTGGGAGCAAAGGGTGTGGACCGCGTCCAAAAGCATTTCCTTTGTGTCAACTGTTTGAGTTTTTTGCTTGCTTTTGTCTTCTTTTATTCCAAGCTTGTCCAAGAGCGCGGCTTGCAATTCTTCGCGGTTGTTGGCTTGGTCTTCGCGCGTGATTTCTTCGACAAGCTGCGTGTAAAACGGCTCGTGTCCGAATGTCGAAGGAAACAATTTTTTTATGGCCGCAAGCTCGTCTTCTTGCGACGAAAACGCCTTGTCTTTTTCAAACTTAGGGTTGAATATTATTTGCGCGCGGATCTTGTATTTGTAGACTTCCTTTTGGAATTCCGTCAGTTCCTTTAGAACTTTTGTCAAATTTCCGGTGGCTTTTTGAATCTTTGCCAGTATGTCGTTGATTGAGCTTGTGGTCAGCATGTCGGCCCCGTGCTTCATCTCAAAGACCAATTGGCCCAAGCCGCGCGTGTTTGGCATTGTGTTGTTTGGCGAAAGCGAATTCCACAAAAATGAATTGTTGTAGTCTACCAGCTTTTTTATCTCGGGAATTTTCAACGTGTCGATGGAAAATTTGTAGTAAGTGCAAATCCAATCCAACATCGTTTCGTATTCAGAAAAACGCGCGCCGATGATTGTCGTCCGCTCGCCGTCAATGAAAGGCGTGTTGTCAAGCGGCTTTATTCCTGAAATTTTTCTGTCCAACTTGTATGGATCGGGCTTGATGAGGGATTTTTTTATCATCAAGTCGTAGAGGTTTTTTATGCAGGTGTGAAAAAGCCTGTAGTCGTCGACCAATTCCGGCATGACATTGGCGTTGTACCAATCGATTTTTGTTTGAGTCGCTTCTATGACCTTTTGCGAAAATTCCAACGAGTCTGCCATACTAACTATTATCGGCGCGTTTCTCGTATTTTATGAGCCATTTTTTTACGGGTTCGGTCCAGTCGGAACATTGCTCCGATTCGGCGAGCAATTGCAAAAACAGCTTTTTCATGTAGCCTGTGACTTCTTTCTTTTGCGATTCCGAAATGTCCTTTTGGTTTGCGAACATCGAGTCCAAAAATCCAAGCGCGTCGTCAGCGGTGAAAATTGACGGAAAAATTTTCACGCTCATGTAAAGCGCGGCCGAAATGCAGTTCACGCTGTGCTGCTTTACATACAATACTGTTTCGGCGATGTTGACCGCGCCGTCGTAAAGTTCCTTGTTCCATAATTCCTTTTCTTGCTGCGGGAAATGTTCCGCCTCAAAAACATTCCGCATGAAAGAGTAGGCAAGGCAGACGACCGTAATGTGCAGCGACGGCACGCACAAATAATGTGGGTCCAGCATGTGCACGCCTGCAAAATAAATGCGCCGCTTGTACTTGGGCCTGTTTGTTGTCGAAAGCCTGAATCGATATATTTTCGCCGCGCTTTTGTAAGCGTTTCTGATGTTTGCGTAAAATTTGTTTAGATGGGGGGCCGCCCTTTTCACTCCCAGCGTGGTTATCAAAAGCGCGAGCGGCCTGATCCAATAGTTGACAAAGCCAAGATAGTCAGCTATGCGGCGCGGGTTAAAGGGAATGGCCTTGTCAAGCGGGTTGTCAACATGGACAATCGGCGTTTTTGTGAATTTGAATTTGCGCAAGAACTGGAGGATGAAAAAATCCTGCGCGACAGTCCGCAAGTAAGAAATGGTCCTGTAAGCGACTTTTGGATGCGTCAAGCTTACGATCCAAGTAGGGAGTGTGTTGAAATCTTTTACGGCCTTTGTTTTTTTCATGCTACTTGTTGCAGGCTCCAATTATGTCGCGGACATTTTCCAAAATCGCTTGGGCAATTTCCGGCTTGTTCATCGTGTAAATGTGAACGCCTCTAATTCCGTTTGAAATCAAGTCGATTATTTGGTCGGTGGCGTAAGCGATTCCGGCTTGGCGCAAGGCGGCCGGCGAGTCTCCAAAACGGTCGCAAATCGCCAAGAGCTTTCGCGGAATGAAGGCGTTGGAAAGCTTTATCATTTTTGGAATTTGCGTCACGGCCGTAATCGGCATGATTCCTGCAAGAACCGGCAAGTGGATGCCGGCCGCTTCCAGACGGTACAAAAAGCTGTAGAGCATGTCGTTGTCAAAAAACATTTGCGTGGTCAAAAAATCGGCGCCCGCGTCAACTTTTTTCTTCAGCAGCTCGATGTCTTCAATGCGGTTGGCCGATTCGGGATGCCCTTCCGGGTAGCAGGCGCCGCCGACGCAAAAGCCTTCCTGTTTAAGAACTGCCGTCAATTCGTCCGCGTGCTTGTATCCGCCGCGCGTCGCATCTTCTTCGGACATTCCTTGCGGTATGTCTCCGCGCAAGGCCAAAACATTTTCTATGCCGGCGGCCTTCATTTCTTGCATCGCGGCCGCGATTTTTTCTTTTGTGGAATTTACGCAAGTAAGGTGGGTCAGCGAAGTCGCTCCGTTTTGCGCCACCATTCGCGACACTTCAAGCGTTTGGTCCTTTGTGCTGCCGCCGGCTCCGCAAGTCACGCTTATAAAGTCCGGCTCCAGCCGCGCCAAGGTTTTTATTTTTTCCGGGAGCGCTTCAAGGCTGCCCTGTTGTTTTGGAGGAAAAACTTCAAATGAAAGGGTGAGTTTTTTTTGCGCGAATTTTTCTTTTATTTGCATAAAACGCATTATAATGAAAAAAATAAAAAAAAACAACAAGCGCGGCTGCGTTTGGTCGAGGCCGTATGAACGCGTCTGCGACTTGAAGCGCTTTTACAATTCGTCGCCTTGCCGCTCCAGCTCAAGTCGTTTTAGCCGCGCGGGATCCAAGACCACCGACAAATTTTTTTCTTGCGTCGGAAGGACAAGGCCTTTTGGGCCGTTCTTGGCGCGGCGCAAATGCTTGACTTGAGTGTAGTACAAATCGGCCTTTTCGTTTTTGCGCGCCTTGGAAAAGTAGACGGCCAAATTTCCCGCGTCAAGCAAAATGTCAAGCGGAATCGTCTTTCCCGCCCGGTACTTTATGAAGACATAGCCGCCCGGACAGTCGCGGGTGTGAAGCCACATGTCGCTTCCCTTTACATGGCGGCGCAAAAGCTCGTCGTTTTCGTTTGCGTCGCGGCCCACCAAAATATACCAGCCGTTCACCGTGTAGTCCAAGCCCGGATGCGCTTTCTTGATTTTTTGCTTGGGCGCGGAATCTTTTCGCAAAAGCTGCTCAATGCGGATCGGATTTTTTTCGTTGAGAATTTCCTTGTAGGCTTTTTCAAGGGCCGCGAGTTTTTTTTGCGAGAGTTCAATTTCCGCCTTTAGCTCCTCGGCGCCGCTTTGTTCTTTTTTGTACAATTCGTAGTAGCTCGCGGCGTTTTCTTGCGGAGAAAGCTTTGGGTCTATTTTAATTTGAACTGTGGCGCCGTTTTCGTAGTCCTGACATTCTAGGAAATTTGACGAGCCGTCGATTAAATGCGCGTTGGACAAAATCAAGTCGCCCCAATGCTTTTTTTTGTCGGCCGTTTCAAAGCCGGCCTTTTTCTTTATAAGGCGTTCAAGCGCCGCCTCTTGGCGCGACTTGCGGCTTGTGTACCAGCTTTTGGCTTTTTCCAAAAGCGCGTCGCGCGAAAGGGCGGACGCCCGCTCGCTGTAAAACCAGTCCACCTTTTGGTTGAACGAAAGCGGCGGCCAGTCTGGATGCAGGCGGGAGACTTCTTCTTGAACGTCAAGAAAGTCCCGGATAGGGAAGCGCTCTTTTGGATCGCTGTCGGCCGCCGCCTTTTGGCCTTGCGTCCGCTCGCCGCTTTCGGCGGAAACTTTTTGGGCCGCCTTTTTTTGGGCGCTTTCTATGAGCGCGTTTTCGTCAAAAACGCCGCCGGTGACTTCGCCCTTTTGCGGCCGCCGGAACATGGTGTCCAAAATGCGATTGTTTTGGTCGCACAAAATTATGTTGGCGGCGCCGCTCCACAAGCGGATGAACATGTTGAACTTTTCTTCGCCGTGTCCAAGTTCCATCTTGACGATTCTTTCCAAGCCGATTTGTCCGCATGAAAGAATTTTTGAGCCGCGAATTTTTGAGCGCAGGAATTCCATGAAGCGAAGAGGCTTTTCGTTTTTGGGAATTTTTTTCCGCGTTTCGTTTATGCGGGTGGCGTTGTTCGCCGCGCAAACCACGATTGTCTTTGCCTGGCCTTCCTTGTAAAGAAAAAAGGCTATGGTGTCAAAGCCGGGTTGGGTGATTTCTTGAATGAAGCTTCCGTCAAGATTGAGTTCGCTTAATATTAAATTTATTTCGTTGCAGTTAAGGCTCACCGGCACAGTTTAGCGCAGTTGGGCCTTTTTTGCTAGCCGTTTTTTGGGTGGGGGCAAGCCAGCGTTTTTGGCGGAACTTTTGGCGACAAAAAATCATTGCTTTTTGCGGCAAGATGGTTTACAATTTTTTTTATGGGAAAATCCACAATGTTTTTTTGCGCGGCGCTTTCGTTGGCGTTTCTTTCGTGCGCGAAAATTGGGAATGAAAAAATGAAAGCTCAAAAAGTCATGGACGCAAAAAGCGGCGTTTACTACAGCTTGTTCACAAGGTCCTTCGCCGACTCAAACGGAGACGGCATCGGCGACATTCAAGGAATAATTTCAAAGCTGGATTATTTGAAAAGTTTGGGAGTGTCGGGCATTTGGCTTTTGCCGATTTTTCCGTCGCGCTCATACCACGGCTACGACGTTGACAATTACTATGACGTGAACCCGGAATACGGAAGCCTTCAAGATTTTGAGCGCCTTTGTTCCGAATGTAAAAAATGCGGAATCGCCGTCATAATTGACATGCCCCTAAACCATTCCTCCGTTCACAACGAATGGTTCATAGAGTCAACCGCGCCGGACAGCCCAAAGCGCTCATGGTACCGCTGGACCGACGGCAAGGACCCGGAAATAAATTTAAAGGCTGTCGCGTGGAACCACAAGGTTTGGAACGAATTGGGAGGCTCTTATTACAGCGGCCTTTACTATCACGGAATGCCCGACTTTAACCATGACAACCCGGAAGTCCGCGCCGAATTCAAGAAGGTCTTGGAATTTTGGCTTTCAAAGGGCGCGAGCGGCTTTCGTTTTGACGCGGCCAACCATTTGTATGACGCGCAAAAACTTCCTTCAAGCGTCCGCGACGGGCAAGAGCGCGCCGTGGCCTTTTGGAAAGAAATGGCCGGCTTTGTGTTGGCCGTCAAGCCCGACGCTTTTATGGTTGGCGAAGTTTGGGACACGGCGGGCGTAAGGGCCGACTATATGCGCGGCCTTCCTTCAACCTTCCACTTTGACTTGGGAACAAAAATCATCGCCGCCGTCAAGGCCAAAAATTCCTCCAACAACGCGCTCGCCAAAGCCTTGGCCGGCGACTACGAAGCGGCAGCGGCCAAAAATCCCGCTTTCATCGACGCGCCCTTTTTGACCAACCATGACCAAAACCGCTTTGCCTTGCAGTTCAAGAACGACACGGACTCCATAAAATTGGCCGCTTCGATTTACTTGTTTTTGCCGGGCGTTCCCTTTGTCTATTACGGCGAAGAAATAGGAATGAACGGAGCCAAGCCCGACGAGCAAATCCGAACGCCCTTTGTTTGGTCGGAATACGAAAAGTCCGGCGGCGACGCGGCGCAAACAAAATGGATAGAGTCCAAGTACAACGCAAAGACCCTTCCGGCCGACAAGCAGGCGGGCGACAAAAAATCCATCTTGAACTACTACCGCAAGGCAATCGCCTTCAGGACCCAAAACGCCGCCTTCTTTAAGGGCGCCTTTTTGCCCAACGACTCAGAAAATCCGGCCGCGCTTTCTTGGTCAATTCAGTCTGAACAAGGAAAAATTTACTGTTTCTTCAACCTTTCCGACCAAGAGCAAGGCGTTCAAAAGCCCTGGGATTTTGACGGCGCTAAAATTCTTTTCTTCCAAAAAAAACCAAGGCAGGCAAAGGACAAACTGCTGCTTTTGCCAAAATCCGCCGTAATTTACGGCCGCATTGAATGAAAAAAATTGCAAAAAAAAATTTGACGTTTGTTCAAAAATTTCTTATCTTTAAATGTAAGGAGCATCAAAATGAAAGTTAAACCTTTAGCTGACCGTGTATTGTTGAAGGCTGAAAAAGCCGAAAGCAAGACCGCCTCTGGAATCATCATTCCCGACGCGGCGCAAGAAAAAACTCAGACCGCGACAGTCGAGGCTGTTGGTCCCGGAACAGAAAAAGACCCGATCACCGTTAAAAAAGGCGACCGCGTAATGTACGATAAATATTCTGGAACTCAAGTCAAGATTGACGGAGAAGAGTATCTTATTTGCAAAATGAGCGACATCATCGCCGTTTTGGAAAAGTAATCACTTCCTAAATTTCTGCATCAAGAGGCGCGCCTTGCCGTTTGCTGGATTCAAGTACAAACTGTATTCCAGCGATTTTACGGCGGCCGCCTCTTCTTTTTTTGCGTCGTAGACGCAAGCAAGCCTGTACATTATCTCTGATTTTAAATAGTTGTCGTTTGCCCTGCTTTGGGCGCGGCCGTACAATTCCAAGGCCTTGTCCTTGTTTCCTGTGCTGGAATAAATCATGGCCAGGTTGACGGCGCTTTGGGTGGCGGCCGCCGGGCTTATTTCGCTTCCGCCGTAAGCCGACGAATAGCCGCTTTCATAAACCGCGTATTCATAAAGGCGCTTGGTCAAGTCGGTCTCGCGCTCGCGGGCGGAAAAGTAGGCCGCGTATTCAACTTCCCACAAATCCATTTTTCGCAGGGCCAAGACCAAGTCTTCCTCAAAGTCCCGTTCCTTGCCAAGATTGTAGCGGGCGACTAAATACTTTTTGAACATTTCAAGCGCTTCTGAATATCGGTCGTGGCGCAAAAGCGTGTGGACTGCGTATTGCGCGATTTCCGCAGGGTACAAGTCGGCTGCAATCGCGTTCCGTTCCAGCACCCTGTACATTCTTCCAAGCCGCGCCCTTTCGTCGCTTGAGTCGTCTATCTTGTCTTCCAGTTCCAAAGCGGCCACGTAAAGGCTGTCGTTGTGGGAGCGCGCGATTGACTCCTTCATTCTCAAAAGCGCGTCGCTGACCGAAACCCGCGGAAGCTCGTCAAAGCGCTTCATGTCGGTGGAAACAACGCCGGCGTCGCGCAAGGATTTTGTAAGCGGGTCGTCCATGACGCGGCGCGACGAGTTGTAGGCGAAGTTTCCGTATGCGATAAGGGCCGGAACAAAGTCAGGCCATTTTTGCGTCACAAATACAAGCGTGTTGTAGGCCGCGCGCTCGTCGTTCCTTTGCAGCGCGTAGAGCGCGCTGTTCAAGTACATCGTTCCCAAAAGCGATTTTGTTGTTCCCGCCTGCGAGGCCGGCTCGTTTTCGCTTCCGCTCGTTATTGCGGCAATAAGCTCGCCGCGAACTTTTTCCGCCTCTTTTTCTTCGCCCATGATTGTGTAGCAGTCCGACAAAAGCGAGGCGCATTCTATGTCGCTGACCTTGCGGCTCTCTTTGATTCCGTCAAAAAAGCGGCTCTCGTTTTTTTGCAAAAGCTCTTTTCCTGCCAAAAGACATTCGGCGGCCTCGCCGTAGTTTTTGTTGTCGTAGCGAACTGTCGCCCAAAAGTACGCGTCGCTGGGGCTTTGAAAGCCGTCAGGCGAAAGGGAGGCCGCGTCGCCGTATTCGCCTTTAAAAAGCGAGCATAGAGCCGCGTTCCTAAGCCAGGCGTTGTCGCCGCTTGAGTTGTATGCGTCCACATAAAGCGCGGCCATGTCTTCCGTCAAAAAATCTTGGACGCGCTGGCTTTGGTCCTGCGGCGCTTGCAAGGAATGAAAATACAGCTCGGAATAAAGGCCGCCGTACTTGGAGCCGCGCAAAATTTTTGAAAGCTTTAGGGCTTCCTCCGTTCTGCCGGAATCTTTTAGAAAGCAAACATAAACAGCGTTCAGTTCTGGGCTTTCGGGATTTTTCTTTAAGTTTTTTTTAAGAACTCTTTCGGCGGCCTTTTTGTTGTCCAGCGCGGCGTAGCGTTTGTAAACGCCGACGGCTTCCATTGGATTAAGGATTTTTTTTTCGCAGTCGGAAAGAACTTTAAGCGCGTCCTTGGGGTAGCCTTGCTCGATGTATCGGTCGGCTTCGTCCAGGGCGCTTGTCATCGACATGGCCCTGCTTTTTGAAGAGCAGGAAATGAATGCCGCTCCAATCGCGCCTATGGCAAGCGCGCGCAAAAATCGCCTCATCAGCGCTTCTCTTTGGCCAAGCGGTCAAGAATGCCGTTGATAAAGGCGGTTTGGTCGTCAATGCCAAAGGATTTGGCTATCTCAACCGCCTCGTTTATGATGATGGCGCTTTCCAAGTCTTTTTGGTAAAGAAGGGAATAGGCGCTTGCCCTTAAAATCGCGAGCGCCACTTTGTTCACGCGCGAAAATTCCCACTTGGGAGAAAGGCGGGATTTTATTTCCGCGTCAATTTCGTTTATGTTTTCAATCGCGCCGCAAAGCATCAGCCGCGCGAACGTCAAGTCGTCGTCTTCTTTTTTGTTTTCAATCCAATTGAAGCTTGTGACGTCGGCGGCTTCTTTGTTTTCGTTCAAGTCCCAAGAGTAAAGGCCTTGGATGGCCGCAACGCGTGAATCGTGTCTGTTCATTCAAGTTACCAAGAAAGAAGCTTGATCAAATCATCGCCTGTCTTTTTGCGGGTGACATATTCCGGCGTGTTCAAGGATTTGATTGTCTCCTGGCGCTTTTGCTCCAAGAACTGCAACTGCTTTGACTGGGTTACAAGCGCGCGGATTGTTTCGTAGACAGTCTGCGTGGACTCAGGACGGATCACGTCGCTGATTTCCAAAGCCTTGAAAGGATATTTGTCAAGAAGAACGTAGAATTCCCAGGCGTTTCCTGTTTCCAAAATTTCGGACGGCTTGTTCAAGTCTTCGTTGAAAATCGCCAAGAGGCGCTCGTAAGAAACGCCAAGCTGGGCGGCGTGCTGTTCCACCTTCATAAGGAACAAGTCGGCGGCGCCAAAGCCTGAAGCTTTTGGATCCTGACCGTCTCGGCGCAACTGCTCGATGGACTTTTTTCCGTTCTTGTAGTCGCGCAAAATGCCTTCAATCTTTACGCGCGCCGCCGCGGGATCGCTTTCCTTTGGAACGGCCACCAAGAACATTTTTAGGCTGTCCGGGCGGATGAACTGGGTTTTGTTAAGCTCGTAGTAGTCGCGGATTTCCTTGTCGGTGGCCGCGATGGACTGCAAGTCGTTTTGGTTTTGCGAAATAAGGTAGCGCCTCCAAATTAGGTCGGGGCGGATGATTTGGTTCTTCACCTCGTCGATGGACATTCCCGTCTGTTCTTTGACGAACTCGGCGAACGACTTCTTTTGGTTTGACATGACCAAGTCGTTCAATTCTTTTTCAGAATAAACGCGGCTCAAGTTGAGCTGCTGGGAAATGTTGGACAAAAAGGCTTGGTCGATTTCCGTCGATGTGGCGGTGATTCCGGCCTTTTTTGCCGCTTGAAGAATCAACTTTTGGTTGATGATTGTTTCATAAGTTTGCTCGCGTTCCTGAGGCGTGAGCTTTCTTTTTGCCTCTTTTTCCTGCGTTTCAACTATGTCCTTGACTTCTTTTACAGTGACCGCCTCCGTGTCGGTGTATTTTACGACAGCGAGTGTTTGCAAAAGCGAAGCCTGGGCGCTTGCGGCGAAAATGCCTGCCAAGGCGAAAATTGTTCCGATAGCAAGTTTTTTCATACAATATTCCTTTATGTGGTATAAACCACTTAAGTTTATATTTGGTTACACATTTTCCTGCGGTGAATTCGCGTTACTTGTCCAAAGGAAGGCCACCGCTAATAACGGCGCGGATTCTGCGCACTCCGGCGCTTGACGACTGTTCCTTTGTAATCTTAAAGTCTCCGATTTGGGCCGTATGCTGAACGTGGGGGCCGCCGCAAACTTCCTTGCTGAACCAGTCAGTCTTGGGGTCGCGGCCGATTGTGTAAACCTTTACGTCCTCGCCGTATTTATTTGTAAAGAGGGCCCTGGCTCCTTCTTCCTTGGCCTTTTCGAGCGGAAGAATTTCCATCGTGACCGGAAGGTCTTCCTTAATCTTTTGGTTAACGATGTCCTCAACCTTCTTGATTTCCTCGGGAGTCATCGGCCGCTCAAAGGTAAAGTCAAAGCGCATGCGCTCGTTGTTTATGTTGCTGCCTTTTTGCGCGACCTGGTCGCCGAGCACGTCCACAAGCGCCTGCTGCAAAAGGTGGGTGGCCGTGTGGTACTTTGTCGTGATTTCCGACTGCTCGGCCAAGCCTCCCTTGGCCTTTCCGGCGTCAAGGCTCTTTGAGGCCTCCTGGTGCTTTCGCTCCGCTTCCTTAAAGCCTTCCACGTCAACAGTAAAGCCGTGCTCGGCTCCCAATTCCTGGGTAAGCTCAAGCGGATAGCCAAAGGTGTCGTACAAGCGGAAGGCCACCTTGCCTGAAATTTCCTTTTTGGGGTTTTTCATAAGGTTTGGAAGCATTTTTTGGAACTCGGCCTCGCCGTTTTTAAGCGTAAGGCGGAAGCGGTCTTCCTCGGCGGCAAGCTCCTTGAAAATTTTGTCCTTGTTTTGCTCAAGCTCGGGGTAGGCGTTCTTGAAGTTGGCCACGACAGCGTCCGCGATTTGCGGCAAGAAAGACTTGTCGATTCCCAGCTTCATTCCGTGGCGGACGGCGCGGCGGATAAGGCGGCGCAAAACGTAGCCGGCTCCAAGGTTTGAGGGAGTCACGCCCCGCTGGTCGCCCAAAATGAAGGTTGCCGCGCGGCTGTGGTCGGCGATTATGCGGACGCTCTTGTCCTTTTCGCCGTCGCTTCCGTATTTGTAGGAAGAAAGTTCTTCTATTTTATTGATGATGGGCTGGAAGACTTCCGTAAGGTAAACCGAAGTCTTTCCCTGCAAAATGCAGTTTGTTCGCTCCAAGCCCATGCCCGTGTCCACGTTCTGCTTGGGAAGGGGCTCCAAGGTCTTTTCGTCCTTGCGGTTGAACTGCATGAAAACGTTGTTCCAGATTTCCATCCAGTTTTCGGGGTCGGTGCCCTTGTTGCTGCCCTGGGGCGGAAGGCCTTCGCCAACCCAGTAGAAAATCTCTGTGTCGGGGCCGCAGGGACCCGTCGGGCCGGCCGCCCACCAGTTGTCGCTTGCCGGAAGGTAGGCTATTTTGTCTTCGGGCATTCCGTTTTCTTTCCAGATGTTGGCCGCGTCCTCGTCGCGGGGAGCGTTTTCGTCTCCGGCAAAGACTGTGACCGAAATCTTTTTGGGGTCAAGGCCAAGCCATTTGGGGCTTGTCAAAAATTCGTAGGAGAAGGCGATTGATTCCTTTTTGAAATAGTCTCCCAAAGACCAGTTTCCGAGCATTTCAAAGCAAGTAAGGTGGCTGGGGTCGCCCACTTCGTCGATGTCGCCTGTGCGGATGCACTTTTGGTAGTCGGTCAAGCGCGTTCCGGCCGGGTGCTTTTCTCCCAAAAGGTAGGGGACAAGCGGGTGCATTCCGGCTGTCGTAAACAAGACTGAAGGGTCGTTTTCTGGAATCAGGGATTGGCCTGAAATTTCAACATGGTTTTTGCTCTTAAAAAATTCAATGTACTTAGAGCGTAATTCGTTAGCGGTCATAGTCTTTCAATTATATTGAATTGGGTTTTTCGTGTCAATTATCGCGCCGCGCTCGCGCGAAATCCGCTCGAACTAACGATTATTGTTTTGCGAGCAAAAAACACGAGCGGAGCTGTCAATCGCGCCGCGCTCGCGCGAAATCCGCTCGAATCAACGATTGTGGTTTTGCAAGCAAAAAAAACGAGCGGAGCTGTCAATTATCGCGCCGCGCTCGCGCGAAATCCGCTCGAACTAACGATTATTGTTTTGCGAGCAAAAACACGAGCGGAGCTGTCAATGAGCGGGCAAAAACACGAGCGGAGCTGTCAATAAGCGAGCAATGGGCACGTATTATTGAAAAAAACGACGGGATTTTATATAATTGAAAGCCTAGAAAAAAGTCATGGCACATAAAAAAGGCGCGCGGCGTAAAAAATTCAAAAAGAGAGTCTCGGAACTGTGGCATTCAAACGCCGTGCGTTTTGGAATTCTTTTGCCGCTTTTTTTTCTGTTCACTGTGTACACGGCGTATTATTACGAGCGCGGAAAGTCAATTTATTCCATCGGCGACAGCTATTGGTATTTTTTGTTCGCCTTTGTCACCGGCGTGGTGCGGTTTTCGCCGACAACGTTCGTGGGCCGCGCGATAACGCTTCTTTCAAGCGTCGTGCGCATTTGTCTTTATGGAACAGTTCTAGCGAAAGTTTCATCGGTTTTTATCAATAGCCAAAATCAAAAGGAAAGGGGGCTTGCAAAATTGAACAACCTTACTAAGCATTTTTTGTTGTGCGGCTGGAAGTCCGACATGGACAAAATTCTCCAAGCCGTTTTAAGCGCCTCCCCGGACTTGACGCCCGACCAAATTGTCCTGGTGAACGAAGCGCCGCCGGAACAAATCGCGCAAATCAGAAGCCAGCCTGACTTTAAGGAGCTCAACTACGTAGCCGGCGATTTTACAAACGAAGAGGTTTTGAAAAAGGCGCTGATAAAAAGCGCCGAAAGGGTTTTGATAATTTCAGACGAGTCAAAGAATTCAACCCAATTGGAGATAGACAGCCGCACCGTCTTGGCCGTATTGGCGATAAAAAACTTGAACCCTTCCATTTATGTCGCGGCGGAAATTTACGACTCCAAGTTTGAGAACCACCTTAACTTGGCGCACTGCGACGAAATAATCCTTACCACGGAATACGAGCACAACTTGCTTGCCACGGCTTCCAGCGGAAAGGGCTTTTCAAACGTAATCCGCGCGATGATCGGAACCGACTCCAAGGCCGGAGTCACGATTGAGCAGATTCCTTACAAGTTTTACGGAAAGACTTACGGCGACTTCGCCAAGGAGATGAGCGAGTCGGGCGACAAAAAGTCAATGCTGGTGGGCTTGCTCTTGAACACCGGAAACTTCCAGCGCCGCCGCCGCGACGCTATCCGGGAGGCCCATAAAAATCCCAACGTCGAAAAAGTCATCGACAATTTGATGAAAGTGAAAACATTAAAAAGCAACGAGCCTGTCCTTTTGCCTGACGACGACTTTGCGTTGCGCTATGGAATGAAGGCGATATTTATAAAGGTCAAGGGAGGCTCTAAAGATGAAGATGGAAATAAGTAAAGTTCCGTTTGAAGAAGCCTTCCCAAGAATGATAAACATCGGCATTTTCAGGGACTTTTCGGAAAACGACGAAGAGGACAAGAAAATGTTCGAGGAGCTTTATGAAAAGTTTTCTGCGGAATCTTACAGCGACGGCGACCTTATCATAAAAGAAGGCGAGCTTGGAAAGGACCTTTACATCCTTTACGCGGGCGCCATCCAAATTTTTAGAAAGACGCAGTTCAACGACGAGATTGCCATAGCCGACTTGGACGACAGCTTCGCGGTGTTTTTTGGCGAGGCCGCGCTTGTTGACGAAGAGACAAGGTCTGCCACCGTGCGCGCGGTGGGGAAGTGCGAGGTCCTGGTATTGAACGGAGCGGACTTTGTGGAATTTTGCAAGGCCCATCCGCGCTTGGGCTTTTATGTTTACAGGCAAATCACCCAGCGGATGCAGCAAGTGATAAAGCGTTCCTACAAGGACATCGCCACGCTTTACGCGGCTCTTTTCCGCGAGATAGAAGGAACCAACTGACAAATGAAAGGAAAGAAGTTTTTTGAAAAAATCGCCAGGGTTCTCAACAATTCAAGCGTAAAGGTTTGGTCGGCGGTTTTTATTTTGCTCTTTGTCATAATGCTTGTGATATTCGCTTCGGAGCAAAAGACAAATTCCGCCATAAACACTTTGTTCGACGCGCTTTGGTACACGATAGTGACGGTGACGACCGTAGGCTACGGAGACATCGCTCCGGCTTCCTTTGGGGGGCGGCTTGCGGCGATGACATTATTGCTGGTCGGCGTGGCGATATTCGGCGCGCTTTCCGGAAAATTCGCGTCCTTTATTTTGGACAAGCAGCAAAAGAAAGACAGGGGGCTTTTAAAAATGAGCAATATGAAAAATCACTTTTTGATTTGCGGCTGGAAGCCGAACTTTGAAAGCATTCTTGAGGGAATCTTGATTGCGAATCCTGAAGTTCCTGTGGAGCAAATTGTAATTTTGAACAACGCCAGCCATTCGCAAATTGAATCGATTCAGGCCAATGAAAAGCTCAAGGCCGTGAACTTTTTGCGCGGCGACTTTACCGACGAATCCGACCTTGTGAAGGCCCACATAAAAAGCGCGGCCCGCGCCTTGATTTTGGCCGATAAGTCGGAGGATTTTTCAAGCCTTGAAACTGATTCGCGGACGGTGCTTTCTGTGATAACCATAAAAAACCTCAATCCGCGCGTTTACTGCGTCGCCGAAATAATTGACTCAAAATTTGAAAAGCACTTGTCGCTCGCGCGCTGCGACGAAATAATAATGACTAGCGATTACGAGCAAAATCTTTTGGTCCAGGCTTCAAGCGCGCAAGGAATGAGCCACATTTTGCGCGAGCTTGCCTCGGAAAACGGCGCGCAGGGCCTTATGCTTTTTGACATACCGCAGCAGTTTGTCGGCGGCTCATACGGGGCCTACAAAGATTCCTTGGACGGAAAGGACATCCTTATCGGCATTCTTGAAAACACAGGCAACTTTTACATAAGAAAACAGGAAGCGCTTGCCGAAGCGCAAAAGACCCCCGACATGGAAAGAATCGTAGCCAACCTAAAAAAAGTCAAGACGCTAAAAAGCAACATTCCGATTTTCAATCCGCCGGATTCTTACGTCATCGCCGAAAGCTCAAAAGCGATTTTCATTCGCGGAAAGCTGGCGGAATAATTTTTTGCAGGAGGAAACGCTGAATGGAATGCGCCGATGAATTGATAGCCAAACTTTCCAAATTGGAAATATTTTCAGACTTGAACATTGAAGACCAAGAGCATGTCCGGCTTTTAAAAGCGGTTTGCGGAATCCTTGAGCCGATAAAATTTGACGCAGGTTCCGTCATAATAAAAGAAGGCGACGTGGGCGACGCGCTCTACATCTTGCATGAGGGAACTGTCCAAGTGCGAAGAAAGACTCCCAACAACGACCAATTTGCCGTGGCCAACCTTACGACGGAACAGAACGTTTTCTTTGGCGAAGTGGCGCTTGTTGACAAGGACACAAGATCCGCGTCTGTCTACGCGCTGACGGACTGCGAGGCGCTCAAGCTTGACGGAAAGGAATTCAAGGAACTTTGCGACAAGGAGCCGCTCTTGGGCTACCATGTCATGTATCGCATCTCGCGAAGAATCGCCGGCGCCCTTCGCCGTTCCAACAAGGATTTGATGCTTTTGTACGAGGCGCTCATCGACGAAGTTCATGGCGAATGACGGCTCCTTTTTTAGGCCTTAAAGCGGCGGCAAGCCGCTATTGCAAGCATTTTGTTTCTGTTATAATATATAGAAATGCAAAAAAAACGAATCCTGATTGTAATCGCGGCCGGGGCGGCGCTTTGCGCGCTGGGAGCCTTGCTTTCCGCAGCCGTAATAAAATCCAAGACCGTCCGAGTCGCCTTTTACGGCGTTGAAAAAGAAATTCAAGACGGCGTCAAGTCTGAAATCGGCAATATGAATTTGGGGCGGGTCCGCTATTTTGAGCTGGACGACAGCGCCGCCCTTCCTTTGGGCGTTGAAAAAAAATACTCGCTTTTGGTCGCCAAAAATTCTTTGGCTTTGAAGCAAAGGGCAAAAAACTTTGTTCCGGTGGGGCAGGGCGTCATGGAGGCGCTTCCGATTTCAGTCAGGAAGTCCACGCTTGCCGACGGCGCCAACTACGCGCTTCCGATTTTGCTTGACCATTTTGAAATTTCATACTTTGAGCCGGGACGAAAAACTCTTGGCCTTGAAATTCCCAATAATTACGGAGCCTTGCTTCGTTATTTGGAAGCCGCCAAGAAGGAATATGAAATCCCGCTCTTGTGCGCCGGCGGAAACGACAAGGACCTTTTGGGCTTTGCCAGCGCCATGTCCGAAATTCTTTACGGCGCCGACGAGTACAAAAAAATGCTTGAGCTTGTAAGAGAGTCTTCGGCCATGAACAAGAACACTTTGCCGGAAGGCTTGACGCGCGTTCTTGACGAAATAAGGGCCATGCAGGAAAAGGGCCTGCTTTTTCCAAAATGGACAAAGACAAGCTTGAACGACATCCGCTATTTTATGCGGGAAGGAAAAGTCGCCGCCGCCGCGATGTTTTTGAGCGACCGCCGCAAAATTGAATTTAACTTGATAAAGTATTACAACGATTCGTTTTTTCCGCGCTACGACAATCAAGCCGAGCACGGAATCATCGCGCCTCAAATTGTCGCGGTCTTGCTGGCGAGCAAAAACAACGCGCCGCTAATTTTGGGACAGCTGTCTTCATCTTCGGCGCAGGAAAACCTTACAAACATAAGCTTGCTGGCTCCGACCGCCGCGCGCGCGGAGGCTGTTGACAGGCAGGCCGACGACGTCCGCTTTTGGGCCGCGTCTTCATCCGCCGGCGCCTTGGGCGGAATCGAAGATGAGTGCGACGTTTCGCGAGAGCGCCTCCGCGCTTTGGCCCAAAGAATTCGCGTTTACTTGGAGAGATAGATGAGACGGTTTTTAGCAGCCTTTTTTGTCGTCATAGCGGCCTTGCTTCTTGTTGTGTTCCTGACCAGAAAAACTGCCGACTCTTCCGGCGGCGGACCCTCGGAAGACGTGGCGCAAACGCAAGACGCTCGCGCTCAAGGCTCTTCCGACCAAGACAACGCGCTTGGCCTTGAAGATTCCGGCGTGGTTTCTTTCATGCCGCTAAAGCCGGACGAAAGCTTGCTAAGCTCTATGGGAATAGATTTGGACGGCGACAATTTGGACGACGAAATCTTGGTCGTCCGCAAGGCGGGAAATCCCTTCTTGTATTTGATCATCGGCTTGTACAATCCGCAGACAACCTTGTACGACCGCGTCACGGAATTAAAGACTGAAGTCACGCAATTCAAGTCTTTCTCTTACAACGGAATGGACGTGACCGGCGACCACCGGACCGCTTTGGTTTACCAAGGCTTTACCGACGAAGGCCTTGCCGTCTTGCAAATGTACTTTTGTTCCCGCCGGGGGCTTTCAAAAATCGGCGACTTTAAAAGCGACGGAACTATTTTCATTCAGCAATACAACAGAACTGAAACCTACGAGCTTTCGCAGTCGTCTGGAAGAAGCTTTCCTGTTTGGACGTATTCGAGCGACACGCGGGAAGGCGCGGGCAGCCTTAGCCAAGTTCAGACTGAATACGAATGGGACCCCGCAAGCCAGCGCTATGTCCAGTCACGCCAAATTTTTGTGGCCGGAAAAAATATCGCGGCGGCGGAACTTGCTAAAATTCAAGACGGAACTGTTGAAACCTTCGCGAATTACTTGAACGGACTTTGGTATAAGATTGACAACGAGGGCGACGAGATTCGCTACATTTTTTTGGACTACAAAAATTCCGAGGTTATTTTCTTGGAAGGGGATTCCCAGGAAGTTTACAACTGGCAAAATTCCAACCTTTACAGGAACGGAATTTATTTGAGCACCGTCAACGCTTCCATCGAAAACCTCCGCCGCCGCTTTGACATAAGCCTTACCGGCCTTGACGAAATGCGCGTCCATGTTTACGACGACGTGCGAATGAGAATCGGCGCCGACGCGCTTTGGAACGGAAATTACAAGAAAATGAAAAACGCCAACGATTTTCCTTCCAATGAAATCGACACGACCGGCCTTGAAGACTTGCGCGAGCGCCTGGAGGAAGTCCATCAGTGGTCGGCTCCGGACGGCGCCTTGATTGGCTTTAAGAACGGCCTTTACATGATTCAAAGCGAAAACTCTGTGGAAAACGGCGTTTACTATGTTTCGCAAGTGGCGGACAATTACGTGATCCAATTCAATTCGCGCTCGGACGAGCGCTACATTGGAAGCGTTTATTTGATTCGTTATGGAACAAAGATTGTGGAGCCGACCGAAAAGGAAAAAAAGCGCGGAAAGAAGGCCGCGGCCCAAGTTGACAAAAACGCGCTGGTCTTGCAACCGGCGCAGATTATGTCAAACGCGGCCTATGAGATTTCAGGCCGGGCGCTTACTCTTGCCGCTGAGAGCGACGAGTAGTTTTCTTGGCTTCTTTTGGCGCCGCTTCGCTTGCTTTTTGGGATTCGATGATTTCAAGAAATTCCTTTCCTTCCATCGTTTCGATTTCCAAAAGGCGCCTTGCTATCGTTTCAAGCAAATCTTTTTTGCTCTTTAAAAGCTTGACCGCCGCCGTGTAGCGCTCTTCCATTATGCGGGCGATTTCGTTGTCAATGTATTTTTGCGTTTCCTCGCTGAATTCGCGCACAAGCTCCGGCTCCGAAACTCCGCCGTAGCCGCGGCCGCTTTTTCCCAGCGTCATGTTCTTGAACTTGTCGCTCATGCCGTAGTCGGTGATCATTCTCTTTATGATGTCGGTGGCGCGGCTTATGTCGTTTGACGCGCCGGTGGTGATTTCGTCCTTGCCGAAAATCACTTCTTCGGCCGCGCGGCCGCCAAGCAAGCCGTCAACTTTGCCCAAGAGTTCCTTCTTTGTGTACAAAAGCTGCTCGTCCTCGCTGCGGTACATCGTGTAGCCCAAGGCGCCGGCGCCTCTGGGCAAAATCGTTATTTTGTGTATCGGGTCGCTTCCGGGAGTGAAGGCGCTCACAAGCGCGTGGCCGGTTTCGTGGTAGGCTACGCAAACGCGCTCCTTTTCCTTTTCCACGCGGCTCTTTTTCTTAAGGCCTATGATGACTTTTTCAATCGCCTCGTCAAAGTCGGCCATAATCACTTGCTTTCTTCCGTTGCGCACGGCAAGGAGGGCCGCTTCGTTTACGATGTTGGCCAAGTCCGCGCCGCTAAAGCCGCTTGACGCGTGGGCCAGCGCCGTGTAGTCAACAGATGGATCGATTTTTACGTTCTTTGAATGGATGCGCAAAATGGCCTCGCGGCCCTTTACGTCGGGCTTGTCCACCGTGACTTGCCTGTCAAAGCGGCCCGGGCGCAAGAGGGCGGGGTCCAAGATGTCGGGGCGGTTTGTGGCGCCCAAAACAATCAAACCCTTTTCGTTGTCAAAGCCGTCCATTTCGACGAGCAGCTGGTTGAGCGTCTGCTCGCGCTCGTCGTTTCCGCCAAGATTGTTGACGCGGCTTTTTCCAATCGCGTCAAGCTCGTCGATGAAGATGATGCAGGGCGCCTTTTCGCGGGCGCTGCGGAACAAGTCGCGGACGCGGCTGGCGCCAACGCCGACAAACATTTCGACAAAGTCTGAGCCTGAAATTCTAAAGAAGGGAACGCCTGCTTCTCCCGCGACCGCGCGGGCCAGCAATGTTTTTCCGGTGCCGGGCGGGCCGACGAGCAAAACGCCCTTGGGAATTTTTCCGCCGATGTCGGTGTATTTTTTGGGCGTCTTTAGGAAGTCCACGACCTCGACCAATTCTTCTTTGGCCTCGTCCACGCCGGCAACATCGGCGAATCTTGTCTTTACCTTGCCTTCGTCAACGGCTTTTGCCCTTCCGCCGCCTACGCCAAAGAGGCTTCCCATTCCGCCGCCTCCGCCCATCTTGCGGAAAATGAAAAAGTACATCAGCATCAAAAGGCCGATGGGCAGGAGAATGTTCAGCAATATTTGAATGAGGTAGTTGTTTTGCTGGCGGATGAATTTGTAGCGCGTGTCCAATTCGTCCAAAAGCTTTATGAAAGGTTCCGTCAAAACGCCGACCGTCTTGTAGTCGGGGCTTCTTCCGCTTTGCATGAAAAAGGGAATGGCCGGGCGGCTGTCTTCCTTTTGCTCGTCGCGCGGGGAAACGTAGCCGTAAAAATAGCTGTCGCTCAGCTCGACTTCCTTGATCGTTCCGTTCATCACAAGCTTGCGGAACTCAGAAAAGTCAATCATGCGCTCGTTGGCCGAGCTTGAGAACACGTTCATGAAACCCAAGACCAAAACTGCCGTCACGATTATAAGCCAAAAGGGAAAGCCGCCCTTTCCGCCGCTGGAGCCTTTTTTTCCGTCGTCGTCCGCCGAAAGCTTGAAAAAGTCAAACTGGTCGTCTTCGTTTTTTTTATTTCTTTTTTTGTTGTCTTTTTGTTCGCTCATATAAATAAATATAGCAAAAAAATTGCGGAATGAATAGGGGCGCGTCGCGCTGCCTCGCGCTTGTTCTCTGTTGCCTTTTCCGCATTTTTATAGTAT
>ONET01000012.1 GCA_900316905.1 uncultured Treponema sp. | reverse complement strand
CGCAATTCAAGAATTGACGCGCTGGTTCTTGCCGTAAAGCCCACCTCGCTTGACAACCGTTCCGTCTGCCTTTTGACAAAGGACGGAATCGAATGGGCGACCCTTTTTGGCGGCCCAAAGAGCAAGCTGCGCGGAGCCGTAAGCCCGTGGAACAGCGGCGTGGCCTACCTTTACAAGAACGAAGAAAAAGGCTCGGCAAAAATCACGGATTTTGACGTGAAAAAATACCATCCGTCGTTCAGGGAAAACCTGTTCAAGTCATTCGCGGCGGCTTTGGCAGGAGAGATTGTCCAAAAGTCAAGCGCGGCCGGAAGCCCCGGCCAGTGCTATGTTTTGCTCAACGGCTTTTTGGACGGAATGGACTTGTGCGACGAAGGCGCGGCAAGGCTGGGCCTTTTGCGCTTTTTGTGGCGCTACGTGGACCTTTTGGGCGTGCGGCCGCAAGCCGACTCTTGTCCGCGCTGCCAAAAGGATTTTTTTTCCGAAGGCCTTGTTGACGGCGACGGCGCTTTAAACTTTGTGCAAAGCGCGCTAGAATCCAACTTGGGCGGGAAAAAATATTTTTTGTATTCGCAAGCCGAAAACGCCTTTGTCTGTCCGGACTGCTTTTCGCCAAACGAAAAGGGACACAGGCTTTCGGAAGCGGCTCTTTATTATTTGAACGTTTCCACCCAAAAGCAATTGGCCGGCATGGCCGCCGCGCGCAAGGCCGTGATAAGCGGCCGCGATGTGATGGACTTGAAGGCGTTTTTGCATGAGCTTGTAGAAAGCGCCTTGGGGATAAAACTAAAAGCATTGGAATCTGGGAAAGGGGTCTTGTGACCCGATATGGTGGCGATTTGAAAAGTTGGAATAAAAAAGAAATTCAAAAAGAAACGGCGTTCGCTTTGCGCGACAAGTTTGGCCTTGACCTTTTGGAGGCGTCGATTTTCGCGCGCAGGGGAATAACGGACGGCGGCGAGCTTCTTTACTATTTGGAAGACAACGAGCGCTTCATGCGCAATCCCTTTTGCTTTTCGCAAATGGAAGACGCCGTTGACCGCATTTTGTCGGCGCTGGAAGAAGGCGAAAAAATTTTGATTTTCGGCGACCGCGACGTTGACGGAATCACCGCCACCGTTGTCCTTTACGAGCAGCTTAAGCGGATGGGAGCCGACGTTTCTTACAGGCTTCCGCGCGGAGACGACGCTTACGGCGTTTCCTTGGACGCGGTTGAGGAATTCGCCAAAAATTACGGAACGCTTTTGATAACCGTTGACTGCGGAATTTCCAACAACGTTGAAATCCAGCGCGCGCAGGAACTTGGAATCAGCGTGATTGTGACCGACCACCATAATCCGCCTGAAACAATTCCGCCGGCCGACGTAATCATAAATCCCAAGTGCAAAGACTCAGGGTATCCCTTTTCCGACATTTCGGGCTGCGCCGTGGCCTTCAAGCTTGCCCAGGCCCTTCGCTTTTCGCAGACCGAGCTTTACAAGGAGGACCTTTGCCTTTTGAACGTCCGCGACGAAAGCGTCGTCGAATGTTTAAAGCTTAGGAACTTGTCGCGGGGAAAGTCTTTTGAAAAGGATTTTTCAAGCGGAACTTTGAGCCTGTCTTCAAGCGGCCTCTTGGATTTTTTAAGAGGCGAGCAAATCTTTGTTTGGGACGCTCCCAAAGTTTCGCAGGCGCTTAAGGATCTTTTTGGAACTTCGGTCGAGTTCAATCTTTTTGACGTCAGGCCGGAAGCCGCAAAAATCATTCCGTCTCTTTCAAGGGCGTCGCTGGAAAAGCTTTCATCCGTTTCAAAATTCGCCAAGTATTGCGCCCAAGAGGGAACGGAGATGAGCGCCTTTTTCAATGTGTTCGTCACTTACTTGGAAAAAAAGATGGAGAAGTCTTCCGCCGCGCGTTCATTGGCCAACGAGCGCGACTTGCAGCTTGTGGCGCTTTCGGTATTCAGCGACATAATGCCTTTAAAGGACGAAAACAGAATTTTCGCCCGCCGCGCCCTTGACGCGATAAACAAGGCGCGCGTCCGCCCGGGTTTGGTGGAACTGTTCTCGCGCCAGGGCCTTTTGGGAAAGCGCGTTTGCGGCCGCGACCTTGGCTGGAACGTCATTCCCGCCCTCAACGCCGCCGGCCGCCTTGGGACCCCCGAGGATTCCTTGCGCCTTTTCTTGGAAGAGGATCCGGCCGCCCGCGAGTCTTACGCTGAAAAAATTCTTTCCCAAAACGAAGAACGGAAAAAGCTTGAGAATTCCTCTTGGGAATTGCTGGGCGGCCGTCCCGAGCGCTCGCTTGAAAAATTCGGAGGGAAATTCTGCCTTGTCGTGGAGGAAAAAATAAACAGGGGAGTTGTCGGCCGCATCGCCGCAAAGTTGGTCCAGCGCGTCAACGTTCCGGCAATAGCGATGACAAAAATTGACGGGGTTTACGTGGGCTCAATGCGCACGGCCCGCGGCGTAAATTGCACCGACTTTTTGGACTCTTTCGGCGACATTTACATAAACCACGGCGGCCATTCGGGAGCCGCGGGCTTTTCTCTTACGGCCCAAAACTTTGAGGTTTTCCAGCAAAAGCTTCCGGCCGTCGTCCAAGGCCTTTCGTTGAACGACGACGAAAAGGAAGCGGTTGACATTGACGCGGAGCTTACGCCCCAGTATGTCAACGACGGCCTTTTGAAAGTCGTTGACCGCTTTGAGCCATACGGCAATGAAAACCCCGAACTTGTTTTCATGACGCGCGGCGCCAAGATCGCGGGCGGCCAGATTTTGGGCAGGGGAGAGCGCCAGCATCTTAAGCTTTATTTGGAAATAGGAAAGCTAAAGTGGCCGGCCTTGTGGTGGGACCAGGGCGCTCTTTGGAAGACTCAATTCAACGAGGGCGACTTGATTGACATCGCCTTTAACTTTCAGCGAAACTTTTTCAACGGCCACGAGGAAATGCAGCTGACGCTTCTTGCCGCGCGAGAGTCTTGCTAGAAAATTTCTCGGCCTGGATATTTTTGCGCGAATTCCCTTTGACGGCGGCGGACGGCCTCTATGATTTTGTTTCCGGCTTCAAGCCTGTTTATGTCGTCCATGTGCCAGTCCAAATTTGAAGGCGCGAAGGGCGGGTCGGGGTTGGGCGCGCGCTTGGACGCGGAGCCCTTTTCAAGCGCGACGACGGCTTCTTCCGTTCCCTTGTCTTGGACGCGCTTTAGGTACGGCTCGCCAAGGCCGCAAATCTCCGCCGCGCCGTCAAGCTCGTAAACTTGCGGCCTGTCGTTGGTCTTTTGCACGTTCCTTATCGTGACGCTGCGGCCGTTTGCGCAAGTGTAGATTTTTCCGGCGGACTGGATGTGCTTGACCACGCGTTTGTGTATTCCATGTCGGTCCGCCAGTAGCGGATTGTGTAGACGGCGTCGCTTGTTATGTAGCTGGAATAAATGTCTTGGTCAAAGACGCTGGGGCAAAGCTTGACGCCGTCCGCTCCGGCCATTTTGCACCAAAAGCCTTCCATCGGGTCTTTTTCTTCCCGCGCGTCAAGTCCGTCGTCCGCGCTTTCCTCTGGGTCAGAGTTCAGCTTTACCGCGAAATTCAAGTAGAGGTTTGAGCCGATTATCGCCACAGGAATGACGCTCGCTTCCTTTAGCTTTGGATGCCAGACAAAGATTTCCCAAACAGACGCGTCTTGCGCCGATTTTTTGCTGGTCACAAGCGGCCTGTATTCGATGAAGATTCGTTCCGCCTCGGGGCAAGTGGAGTCGTTCACTGTCCGCGGGCTTTTGTATTCTTCCGGCTCGGCGCTCCTGTCCAAGTGCCAGCCGTAAAAAGTTTTTAGCAAAATCGCGGCGCCTTCCCTGCGGCTTTCGTTTTGGCCCTGGGGCTTTTGGACGGAAGTGGAGAACAAAACGTAACGGTCGTCGCGCTCCCAAACGCCCGCGAAGGCTTCCGGCGCTCCCATTGAGAATTCTCCGTCCGCTACTTGCGCATTGGCGACGCCAAAAAGCAGCAGCGCGCATGAAAACAACGATGCTTTTAGAAATTTCTTCACATTACAATTGTCGGCAGTTTGTGTTTTCTTCAATAGTATTTACACGCGTCTAAAAATTCATTATACTTAAATTTCAATTAAAATTAGGGGAAAATATGCTTGAAGAATTAAAACAGCCGATCGCTGAACTAAAAGAAAACAAGGCCTTGATGGCTCAAATTGACGACGTGCAGGCCCTTTACGACTTGTCGGTGGAGTCCAACGACCAAAGCGAGGAAGGCGAAATCCGCGCCCAGTTGGAGGAGGCTCAAAAGGCCTACGAGCGGGAAAGCCGCATGAGCCTTTTGAGCGGCGAGGTTGACGCGTCCAGCGCCTTCCTTTCGATTCACTCGGGCGCGGGCGGAACGGAGGCCGAAGACTGGGCCTTCATGCTTAGCCGAATGTACACAAGGTGGGCGGAGCGGCGCGGCTTCAAGCTTGAGACCGTGGACCTTTTGGAGGCGGAAGGCGGAATAAAGTCCGTTACCTTCCAGATTGACGGCGAATACGTTTACGGCTTTTTAAAGGGCGAGGCCGGCATCCACCGCTTGGTGCGCATAAGCCCCTTTGACGCCAACGCGCGCCGCCACACGTCATTTGCCAGCGTTTACGTTTTTCCTGTCTTGGACGACACGATTGAAGTCAAAATCGATCCCAAGGACTTGCGCGTTGACACCTACCGTTCCGGCGGAAAGGGCGGCCAGCACGTGAACAAGACAGACTCGGCGGTGCGCTTCACCCACTTGCCCACGGGAATTGTCGTGGCCTGCGACAGCGAGCGCAGCCAATTGATGAACCGCGCCACGGCCATGTCAATCTTGCGAAGCCGCCTTTACGAGTATTACAAGCAGGAAAAGGAAAAGGAAAACGCCAAGTATTCCGCCGAAAAAAAAGACATTTCGTGGGGAAACCAAATCCGCTCGTATGTTTTCCAGCCGTACACGATGGTCAAGGACTTGCGAACCCGCGCCGAGACCGGAAACATTCAGGCTGTGATGGACGGCGACATCGACCAGTTTATCGAGGCGTATCTAAACGCCATGTGGAAAGGCCTGCCATTGGACGCGGAAGATGACGGAGAAGGCGAAGAGTAGCTTTTGCGCGAAAAAATATCTTCTTTCTCTTTTTGTCCTTTGCGTTGGAATCGCTGAATTTTTTTCGGCGTCGTCGGACATCGCCCAAGAAACCGCTTGGGTTTTGGCGGCGCGAAAATTTGAGGTGGATTCCGCCGTCTCAAAAAGCGCCGAGGCCGCCGCGTCCGTCCTTCCAAAACTTATATTGGAGCGCATTTCCGTCGACGCCAAGCGCGACGTTAGGCCTGACGAAAAAATCGCCCGAAAGACGGACGCTTTGCTGACAGAGCGCCTTTCGCTTTTTTTGCAGCTTAGCAAGGAATTGCAGGCGCGCGACGCCTTGGTCCTTAAAAATTCTTTTCAACTTGAATTTCAATTGGCCCTGAACGACGAGCAAAAAAAAATCAAGGAAATTCAAGACAAAATCGACGAGAACCTAAAAAAGCAGGAATTGATCTTCCATCCCGAAAAGGCCAAGAGGCGCGTCGCCAAGGAAATGCAAAAAGAATTCGCGCCTGGAGACGAAATAATAACTTTGTACAAGAACGACCCCGAAAGCCTTTTTCAGTGCGGCGAGGAGGCCGAAAGAGCGGGCGTGTATTCTAGAAGCTATGAAAAGGCCGCCAACTCTGAAAAAATTAATTCGCTGATTTCAGGAAAGCTTGTCTTTTACGGAGACTATGTTTCAGCCTCAGTCGAGCTTGTCTCATATCCAGAGGCGAAAAAAATCGCCGGCGCGATGGAAGTCGGCTCTCTTAGCCAAATAAGCCGCATGGCCGAAAACCTTGCGTTCGCGCTTTTGCCAAAAATTGTGAACGGCTTGCCGGTGGAACTTAGCTTTGACGCCACGCCGGAAGACGTTCTAAAAGACGCGGTCCTTACGATTGACAACGTTGTTTACGAGCGGGTTCCGGACAAGGCTGTGGTGAGTTCCGGAGTCCATTCGATTTCGTTTGAGGCCAAAGGCTACGCCCGCGAAACTTTTGTCTACAACTTTACGGGCCGCCGCCGCTTTTTTGTTGAGGTCAACTTTAAGGAAGAGTCGCAGGGCGCGGTAAAGCTTGTCCTAAGCAGGTTCACTCCGGGAAACTTGTTTTTTGACGGAAAATTCGCCGGCCCTTCAAGCAAGACCGATTATGTTGACGTTCCGCTCAAAGTGAACGGCGACACTGTCTTTGGATATTTTGAAGGAACTTTAAAAGACAAGCGGCATCCTGAAAACGACAAGTCCGAGATGATGTTCCTGCAAATTCCTTCGCGCCTGATGAAGGACGGAAACCTGCTTGAAACCAACGTCAAGGTTTTTGACATAAGCAAGAACATCGACAAACGGCGCAAAATGATGTATATTTCCTACAGCGCGCTTGTGCTGTCGCTGCCTTTCTTGTTCTACACTTACGGCCGCTTTGTCACTTACCAACGGGCATGGAGCGCCGAATATGGAAGCGTTGACTATTCCGAATACAACAGGTACAGGCAATTGTCCTTGTGGGCCACTGGAATAAGCGCGGCTTGCGGCGTTTGGTTTGTGGCGGAATTGGTGGCGTACTTGATCGCCGTTGACAAAACGCTTCCGCCCAAGGCAAGAAAAGTCCGCTCACGGACCGTTCGCAAAATGGAAAACGCGCGAAACCTTGAGGCTTTCCAAGCCATGATGGAAGGCGAGGCAAAGGCGATTTCTCCAATGTTGCCTGATGAGCCAAAGGATGCCGGCGGCTCGGAAGAAAAAATGATTGGACCGGAGGAGAAGTGATTATGAAACTTTCGTTCGCGGAAAAAATAAAGGGGCTTTTTAGCGGCCGCTCGGCTGAAAGCGAAGGGCTTTTTGACGACTTGGCCGACGCGCTCATAGAAGGCGACGTTGGAGCCAAGCTTGCGATGGAATTGATTGACCAATTGGAGGCTTCCTGCCGCAAGGAAAAAGTTTTTGGTCAAAAAGAAATTTCCTTGAAGCTTAAGGAGGCGCTTTTGCCTTGCGCCAAGGCCCAGCGCCTTGAAGTCCAGCCTGGGAAGACCAACGTGTGGATGCTTTTGGGCGTGAACGGAGTGGGGAAGACCACCAGCGCCGCGAAAATTGCCTTGATGCAAAAAAACTCAGGCGTTCAAAACGTCGTCCTTGCCGCAAGCGACACTTTCCGCGCGGCGGCCGTGGACCAGCTTATGGCGCACGGACAAAAGTTGGACATACGCGTGGTGGCTCACCAGATGGGAAGCGACCCCGCCGCCGTAGTGTACGACGCGGCTGAATCCGTAAAGTCCCGCGGCGGCGGACTTGTCATCGCCGATACAGCCGGCCGCCTTCACAACAAGGAAAATTTGGTCCGCGAGCTTGAAAAAATCGACAGGGTTTGCGCTTCCAAGGCGGACGAGGGTTGCTACAAAAAGCTTCTTGTCCTTGACGCCACCACGGGCCAGAACGCCTTGCGGCAGGCTGAGGTCTTCAACGAGGCGGTCGGCGTTGACGCGCTTGTCCTTACAAAATGCGATTCAAGCGCCAAAGGCGGCGTTGTCTTTTCCATCGGAAAGGAATTGTCCCTTCCGGCCGCCTTTGTTTGCTTTGGCGAATCTAGCGGCGACATAGAGCTTTTTGATCCGCAAAAATACATAGACTTGTTTTTGGGACTTTAAATGACTTGCGTTAAGGCTGGAATTTTATTAAAGGCGTTTTTTTCTCTTTGCGTTTTTTTTGCAAGCCCCGTCTTCGCGCTTGAGGAAAATTCGACGATAGAAATTCCAGAAGAGCTTTCGGGCGCAAAAGATGTCGTTGAGCTTGAAAACATTCAGGAAAGCTTGGTTGACGAGGCGGAAGCGGAGCCGTTGGAGCGCTACAAGAATTTTCTTGACTCGATCAATAAAATTAGGATGTCGCGCGATGACGAAAATCTTTTTTCCGCCGTCCAAAAGGATTCCGGAAAGCGCGTTTTGACAAGTTCCGCCAACGGAAAGGCCCAAAGGCGTTTTTACGACCAAGACTTGCGCCTTGACAAAATCGAGTATTGGTCGGTCTCCGGCTCAAGCGCCAACGGCTCCTTGGATCGCGTCGTGACTTACAACAAGCCTTCGGGAACTGACGGCTTGTCATCGATTTTTGAAAAGAACTACGCGGACTCGACCGAAACGCGAACGTTCTATCACAAAAATGGAAGCGTCAAGTCGCGCAGAAAAAATTTTTTTGACAAGGACGGAAGGCTTGTCTCGTTTGAAATTTACACATACTCTTATGATTCGTCTTGGAGGCCTGTCCAAGACCGCCTGCAAAAATTCGCTGTTGACGGAAAGGACGTTTCTCTATCCAGCGACGAAACGCATGTGACAAAGTATTCCGGCAAAAACATTTTGGAAACGTCATACTACAAGAATTCTGTTTTGCGCGTCCGAACTTTTTACATAGACGGAAAAAGCGACGAATACGCGCGGGCTACATATTTTGACGGAGGAATTATCGTGCGCGACTTTTATCGCGGAAACATTAAGATTTCTTCTACGGTTGACAATGGAGACTTCAATGGGAATTAAAAGCGGCTTGGGGTGGATTTACTATGTGGCCAAGCGCTTTTCGTTGGCCGGCCAAAAGGGAGCGGGCGCCTTTACGTCCCGCCTTTCGACTTTGGGAATATGCTTTGGCGTGATGACTTTGATAATAGTCGTCAGCGTCATGAACGGCTTTCAGGGCGAATTCATAGACGCGATAATGGAAGTGTCGTCTTACCACGCCCGCGTCCAAAACGGGGAGGACAACAAGGACTTGTTGGACTTTTTAAGCGCCAACGCCCGCGTTTCGCAAGCCTCCGAGTTTGTCGAAAGCGAGTCGCTTGCCTCCACAAAAGACGGAAGGCAGTCCGCGATTTTGGCGCGCGGCGTTGACGCTGACATAATGGAAAAGGACGCGGGCTTTGCCAAGGAGCTGAAAATAACGCGCGGAAAATTCAACCTGAAAAAAGAATATGTCGGAAAGGACGGCGAGAGTCTTCTTCCGCTTGTCATCGGTTCCTCCTTGGCGCGCTCTCTTGGCCTTCGCGTCGGCGACACGGTGAGCCTTTATTCCATCGCTTCAAGCCGCCCGCTTTTGGAATCTTTTTCAAGCCCCAAGCCTTTTGTCGTGTCCGCTATTTTTAAGACAGGCTACGCTGACATAAACTCAAGCTACGCGTTTTTGGAAAAGGGCGCGGCGAGGGAGTTTTTTGACAACAGCCCCCTTGTCGTCGGCGTAAAGATGAAAAATTCGGCGGCTGTGGACGCTCTAAAAAAAGAAGTGGAGCGCGCCTTTCCGGACGCGTCGTTTCAGTCTTGGCGGGAATACAACCGCAGCTTTTTCGGCGCTCTCAAAGTTGAAAAAAACATGCTGCTTCTTTTGGTGGTCTTGATATTTTTGGTCGTGGCGATAAACATTTTCAACTCAATGCGCCGCATCGTTTACGAGCGCCGCTTTGAAATTTCAATTTTAAGCGCGTTGGGCGGAAAAATTTCTTCGATAAAGAACATTTTCATAATGCGCGGATTTTTGACCGGCGTTCGCGGCGCGCTTCCGGGGCTTGTCCTTGGAATGTTTTTTTGCGTGAATATAAGGACGGTTTTCGCCGTCTTGTCCGCGGCCGTTTATTTCTTTCAGTTCGCCTTCGCGCTTTTCTTCCAGCCGGCGCTCGCCGGATCCTTGGCGGAAAACCCAATGTTCTCCGTATACGGAAACATTCCCGCCAAAATGAACGCCGGAGAAGTGGCGTTCATAACCTTGTTCGGAATTCTTTCCGCCGTCCTTTCTTCATGGGCGGCCAGCCGCGAAGTTTTGGCGACAGCCATATCGGAGGTCTTGCATGACGAATGACATTCTAGTAATCGAAAATCTTGTCAAAAACTATGTGTCCGAAAGCGAAACGCTAAGCGTGTTGAAAGGCGTTAATTTTCGCGCGCAAAGGGGCGAGCGCGTTTGCGTGATAGGCGAAAGCGGAAACGGCAAAAGCACTTTGCTCAACATTTTGGGAGGAATAGACTCCGCGAGCGGCGGCCGCGTTTTGGCCGGCGGCTACGAGCTTACAAAAATGGGCGAGGACGAGCTGACCGAATACCGCTCGCGCTTTGTGGGGCTTATATTCCAGTTCCACTATTTGCTTAAGGATTTCACCGCGCTTGAAAACATTTTCTTGCCGGCCTACATGGCCGGAGTTCCAAAAGCGCTTGCGATGGAAAAGGCAAAGAAACTTTTGGCGGACGTTGGCCTTGAGGCCAGGGCAAACCATTTGCCGTCCGAGCTTTCTGGAGGCGAGCGCCAGAGAGTTGCCGTGGCCAGGGCTTTGGCCAACGACCCAGAATTGATTTTGGCGGACGAGCCTACTGGCAATCTTGACCCCGCGAATTCCGCGATGATAGGCGACTTGCTTTTTGAGATGGCGGAACGATATCAAAAAACCTTGCTTCTTGTGACCCATGACATGGCCTTGGCAAAAAAGGGCTCAAGGCTTTGCGAAATGAAAGACGGAGTGTTGGTCCAAAGATGAACGCAAAGGCTTCGTTTCTGTTCGCAAAAAGAATTCTTTTTCCCAAAAGCGGCCGCTTGACCATAGCCAGAAAAAGCTTGACGGGCGCCATTTTGTGCATAGGCATTTCCCTCACGCCGCTTGTCGTGGTTCTTGCCGTTTCCAACGGAATGATTGACGGAATAACGCGGCGCATGATTTCTTTTTCGTCGTCGCATTTGGAAGCCGTGTCTTTGTCAAAAGATTCCGACAAGCTGCAGGATTCCGCGCGGCTTGCCCAAAGCCTTGACGAAATTGACGCGGCCTATCCGATGATAGAATTTTCCGCGCTCGCCGTTTCAAAGAACAAACGCTGCGGAATTTCAGTCCGCGCCCTTCCGCAGGAAATTTTTGAACGGCTTCCAAGCTACCATGAGATGTTCCAGTCTTCCGACGGCGACATAAAGGATTTTGTCAGCTCAAAGAAGGCCGTCATGATAGGAAAGGGCGTGGCCGAAAAGCTAGGGCTTGGCGCGGGCGACAAAATCCGCGTCGTGACGATAAAAAAAAGCTCGGCCGGAAAAATCACGCCTGGCATTCATTTTTACACTGTGGCCGCCGTCGTCTCTTGCGGCTACCGGGAGCTTGACGCGCTTTGGCTTTTCATGCCCTTTGACGAAGGACGGCGCGTTTCGCGCTCTTCCGACGCTTCGCTGTCGGTCATGTGCGAGCTTCCCAATCCCTTTTCTCCGCAAATCGCCGGCGTTCAAAAAAAACTTTCGCAAGCGTTGGGAAAAGATTACCGCGTTTACCGTTGGGACCAGTTGAACAAGGCCCAGTATGAAAATTTTTCCTCGACAAAAATCCTTCTGCTTTTCATACAGCTTTTGATTGTGCTGGTCGCAAGCGTGAACATTTCAAGCGCGCTTGGAATGTTGGCCTTGGAGCGCCGGCGCGAGATAGCGATATTGAAGTCTTTGGGGGCCTCTCCCAGCGGCGTTTCTTTTGCCTTCTTGTTGACAGGCTTCGCTTGCGGCGCCGCCGGACTTGTCATCGGCATTCCCGCCGGGCTTCTTGTGAGCGTCAATGTCAACGCCGTCATTCGCGCGGCTGAAAAAGCCGTCAATTTTGCGCTAAGGGGTTTGTATTTTTTGTTCAAGAATGATATAATGGAATTCAGTCAAATCAGCCTGTTGAACGAGGAATATTACTTGACGGAAATCCCTGTCAACATTCCTTTCGGCGATTTGTTTTTGATTGGGGCGGCGACGCTTTTGCTTTCGCTTTTTGTGAGCGTCTTTCCTGCGATTAAGGCGGGAAGGAACAAGCCGCTGGACACTTTGCGCGATTCGAGGTGACGATGCTTTGTGACATGTGCCATAAAAACGAGGCCATAATTTATGTTGAGCAAACAAACCGGCTGGGCATTAAAAAAGTCAATTTGTGCCGCGATTGCGCCGTCGCTTGCGGAATTTCGCCCGAAAGCCAGGAGATTGACAGGCAAATTGGCTCTTTGTTCAAGCAAATATTGCGCGACAGGCGCGAGCAGCTTGTAAAGAACGACCGAGCTTGCCCGGTTTGCGGCCGCCTGCGCTCAGAGATTGTCTTGACGGGAAAACTTGGCTGTCCTGAATGTTACGCTATCTTCAAGACCGAAGTGAACGAATACCTAAAGGAACGCAAGGTTTTGGCCCCCTATACCGGCTCCATGCCCCGCCGCCTCGCCAATTTCCGCTCGCTTTTGACCGACCGCGCCGTCGTCCGCGAAAAGCTTGACGAGGCGGTTCGCCGCGAGGACTACGAAAAGGCGGCCTTTTACCGCGATTACTTGCGCGCCATAGAAAAGAAGTCCGTGGCGGCCGCCGACGGAGAGGACTGATGGGCGGCGAAAAAAGGACGGTCGGCGACGCTTGGTACGCCGCCAAAGGCGATGACGACGACGTGGTTCTTTCCAGCCGCGTCCGCCTTGCAAGAAATCTCGCGAATTTTCCCTTTCCCGAAAGCTGCGACGACGACGAGGCCGTCCGCGTCCAAAACATCGTCTTTGACGCTTTCAATCATCTAGAAAACGCCGAAGCCTACCAAAGCGTTCCGCTGGCGGCCGTTGAGCCGCTTGGCGCAAAAATATTGAGCGAGCGGGGCTTGTTTGAGAACAATTTTGGAACAGGCCTTGTCATGCGCTTGGACGGAATTTCAAGCTGCCTGGTCAATTGCGTGGACCATGTCAGGCTTTCAAGCTTCGCGCCGGGCCTTTCTTGCAACGCCGTTTACGCGTCCGCCCGCGAGCTGGACGCAGAGCTGCAGGAAAAAATACAATTCGCCGCAAGCTACGATTTTGGTTACTTGACGGCAAACGCGCTTGACTCTGGAAGCGGCATGAAAAGTTCAGTCCGCGTCCACCTTCCGTCAATTTCCTACGCCGGAAAAATCAACGAAATCGCGGCCATGGCGCAAGAGAAGGGCTTTTTGTTTTCGGCCCCTTACGGAAGCGGCTCAAGGCCGGGAACTTCGCTTGGCTCGATTTACCAAATTTCAACAAGCCAGTCTGTCAGCGGAAATGAAATCGACCAATTGGCTTCCGTGACGGCTTTTGCCAAAAATATTTGTGAAAGTGAACGCAAGTTTAGGGCCAATTATGCCGATAATAAATCGACTCCTGTTCGCGACATGATTTTGCGCGTCTTTTCGACCGCGCGCTTTTGCATGCTGATGGAACTGCGCGAGGCGATTGAAGTCATTTCCTCCGTCAAGTGGGGCTTGGATTTGGGGTCGGTGAAGGGAATCAAGGACTTTGAGCTTTCTTCCCTTTTGTACCGAATTCAAAGCGGCCACTTGGGCTTTTTGTTGAAGACCGGGAACTTTCATTTTGAAAGCGACGTGGCCGACAACGAGGAGCTAAAGGAAAAGCGCTTGCGCGCGATCATCATGCAGGACGCATTTAAGAAAATTTCTTTTGTCATTTAAAGAGGACTTTGTTTCTATGAAATCGTTTTCACAGCGCGCGCAAAGATTGATTGTTGCCCTTGCCCAAGACGAAGGACGCAAAAGCGGCTCGTCGCAACTTTTGCCGGAACACTTGATGTTGGCCTTGCTAAAAAGCGCCGACGGCTTGGGCTACGCCATTTTGCGCGCCCTAAGAGTGAACGTCTTGACCTATCAGCTTGAGCTTGAAAAATCGATTTCTGGCGGAACTGTCCACGCCGGAGACTTTTCGGAATTGCCGCCGAGCCGCCGCCTTTTGACTTTGTTTGAGTCGGCCGAATACGAGGCGCGCTCGATGAGAAACAATTACATTGGCACCGAGCACCTTTTGCTGGCCGCCATACGCGAAAACGCCAGCGTGACAAACCGTTTTTTTGAGCGCGCCGGAATTGACTTTGAAAGCGCCCGCGAGGCGGCTTTTGACGTTCGCGAAAAAATGCAGACTTCCGCCGGTTCTTCCTACAAGGCTGGCGACGCTGACTTCAAGCGCATGATGGGCGCTGAAAAGAATTCCTTTGACCGGCAAATGGCCGGCGGCGGCTCGGAACAAAAGGGCCGGTCCGGAAGTTTCGTCAAAAATTATTCGCGCGACATCACTGAATTGGCGCTAAAGGGCTTGGCGGATCCTGTCGTCGGCCGCAAACATGAGATTGACCGCGTCGTTCAAATCCTTTCGCGCAGGACAAAAAACAATCCTCTGTTGATCGGAGAGCCTGGAGTCGGAAAGACCGCCATAGTCGAAGGCCTGGCCGCAAGAATCGCCAGCGGAAACGTTCCCTACAACTTGATGAGAAAGCGGGTCCTCGCGCTTGACATGACCGCGCTTATCGCCGGAACAAAGTACCGGGGCGAATTTGAGGAGCGCATGAAGCGCCTTATGAAAGAAGTTCGCGAAGACAAAAGCATAATCCTTTTCATCGACGAAATCCATACGATGATTGGCGCCGGCGGACCTGAAGGCTCGCTTGACGCGTCCAACATCCTGAAGCCCGCCTTGAGCCGAGGCGAAATACAAATCGTCGGCGCGACCACAATCCGCGAGTACAGGCGCTACATGGAAAAAGACGCGGCCCTGGCAAGACGCTTTCAA
This sequence comes from uncultured Treponema sp., assembly GCA_900316905.1. Lineage (GTDB taxonomy): Bacteria > Spirochaetota > Spirochaetia > Treponematales > Treponemataceae > Treponema_D. The sequence goes on along the minus strand of ONET01000012.1, from coordinate 34,006 downwards.
ACCGTTTCGGTGGAAGAGCCCAGCGACGCGGAATCCTTGGAAATCCTCATGGGCCTAAAGCCAAAGTACGAGGACTTCCACAACGTGCGCTACTTGGACGAAACGCTTCCCGCGATCATTAAATTTTCGCACCGATACTTGCCGGACCGCTTTTTGCCTGACAAGGCCATAGACATAATGGACGAAGCCGGCGCCCAAAAGAAGATCGCCGAAGGAAACAGGCCGGCGGAGCTTGACGAATTGGAAAAGCGAATAGACGCGCTTGGCGAGGAAAAGAACCAGCTTGTAAAGAGCCAAAACTACGAGCGCGCCGCCGAGGTCCGCGACAAGGTTGTGGAGCTAAAAGACCGCTTGGCGGCATTTAAAGAGGAATGGAAAAGCAAGAGCGGAGGCTTTGTCAAAGACATCGGAATAAACGACATTTGCGCGATCATAAGCCAAATGACTGGCATTCCGGCCGACCAGCTTAGCGACGACGAAAAATCCCGCCTCCTTAAGATGGAAGCGGAATTGCATAAAAGCGTCATCGGCCAAGACGAAGCAATCAAGGCCATCTCAAGCGCCGTGCGAAGAAGCCGCTCAGGAATTTCAAGCCCAAAGAGGCCCACGGGCTCCTTTATTTTCTTGGGGCCCACCGGCGTCGGAAAGACGCAGCTTGCAAAAAGCTTGGCTAAATTTCTTTTTGGAACCGAAGACGCTCTTATCCGCCTTGACATGTCGGATTACATGGAAAAGCACAACGTCAGCAAAATGGTCGGTTCTCCTCCGGGCTACGTAGGCTTTGAGTCGGGCGGCCAGCTCACCGAGCAAGTTAGGACGCGCCCGTATTCAGTTGTCCTTTTTGACGAAATTGAAAAGGCTCATCCTGACGTTTTCAACTTGCTCCTTCAAATTTTGGAGGAGGGTGAGGTTGTCGATTCCCTTGGCCACAAGATTAACTTTAGGAACACAATCATCATCATGACCAGCAACGCGGGCGCGCGCGAAATAACGCAAGAAGGCCGCGTCGGATTTTCAAGCGCCGCGGGCGGCGTGATTTCCTACGAAGAGATAAAGAGCAACGCCATGCAGTCCATCAAGGAATTCATGCGGCCGGAACTTTTGAACCGCATTGACGACATTCTTGTCTTTGACGCTCTTGGCCGCGACGAAGTGAGCCGCATTTTGGACTTGCAGTTGGCGGAACTTAACGAGCGCCTTTCGGAAAGCTCCGTCAAGCTTTCGCTAAAGGCCGGCGCGCGTGACTACCTTATTGACAAGGGCTTTGATCCCAGCATGGGAGCGCGTCCGATGCGCCGCCTGATTCAAAAGGAAATTGAAGATCCGCTTTCTCTCTTGATGCTTGAAGGAAAAGTCAAGGACGAGGCGGTCGTTGATTTGGCCGGCGGCGCTTTGTCTGTCCACGCCAAAAAAACGCGCGGCTCAAATTCCGCAAAAAAACAAAAAGACTTGACGCCGGCGCTTTGACCGGCGCCTTTTGGGAGGAAAGGCAATGTCAAAAATTGAATTCTCTGACTTTGGAAAAAAACTCACCGGCGAGTCCGGCATACTTCAACTGATGGACGACATCGGAAAGCCCCTGCCGGCCGGCGTGAAGCCCTATCGTTTGGGCGGCGGAAACCCCGCGCGCATTCCGCAAGTGGAAAAGCTTTACCGAGAGCGCATGGAAAAAATACTGGGCCATAAGGACGACTTTGAAAAACTCATTGGCCTTTACGACAGTCCGCAGGGGCGAGTGGAGTTCATTGAATGTGTCGCCGAGTATTTGTCAAAGACTTACGGCTGGAAAATCGGGCCTGAAAACGTCGCCGTCACAAACGGAAGCCAAAGCGCTTTCTTTTACATATTTAATCTTTTGAGCGGAACATTTTCCGACGGAAAAAAGTCGGTCAAAAAAACAATCGTTTTGCCCCTTGTTCCTGAATACATAGGCTACGCGGACCAAGGAATCGAGCGCGGCCAATTTGTCGGCATTCCTTCGACTTGCCAATACGAAAGCGACAGGACATTTAAATACCATGTTGACTTTGACGCGCTGGAATCCTACCTAAAAAAACATTCCAACGTCGGCGCCCTTTGCGTGAGCCGTCCGACAAACCCCACCGGAAACGTCTTGACCGACGCTGAAATCAAGCGCCTTTCAAAAATCGCCCGCGCCTTTGGCGTTCCATTGATGATAGACAACGCTTACGGACTTCCTTGGCCTGACATCATCTTTACCGACGACGCGGCGCCTTACTGGGATTCAAACGTCATTCTTTCGATGAGCCTTTCAAAAATCGGCCTTCCTTCCCTTAGAACGGGAATCATCGTCGCCGACAAAAAAATCGTCAAGGCCATCGGAAACATAAACGCCATCGCCGCGCTTGCCAGCGGAAGCGTAGGGCAGGCCGTCGCCGCGCCTCTTATCAAAAGCGGAACGTTGATCGAATGCGCCAAAAAATATGTCCGCCCCTTCTACCAAAAAAAGTCGGTCGCCACGCAAAAGGCCATCCACGAGCTTTTTGCCGGAACAAACTATTACGTCCACAAAAGCGAAGGCTCGATATTCCAGTGGCTTTTAATGCCCGACCTAAAAATTTCCACGATGAAATTTTATTCCGAACTAAAAAAGCGCGGCGTGATTGTGGTTCCCGGCGAATACTTTTTCTTTGGCTCTACCGCCGACAAAAGCCTTCCGCCCGTGGAGGAACACCCGCATTATTCAAAATGCCTGCGCTTGAATTACGCCGGCGACGACGCGGAAACTTTCGGCGGCCTAAAAATCATCGCGGAGCTTTACAAAAAATACAGTTAAATCTAGCAAAAAAGCGCGAAGTGTGATAGAATAGAAGAATGAACAAAGAATTTTTACCATACGACGTTGTGCGCAACAACGCGCTAAAGCTGGCCCACAAAATCTACAAGGAAGGCTTTGTGCCCGACGTTCTCTATTGCTCGCTCAGAGGCGGCGCCTACATGGCCAACGTCATCAGCGAATATTTTAAGATTGTCCGAAAAGACCAGCATCCGGTTTTGTACGCCGCCGTCGTCGCCCGCTCTTACACCGACGTTCGCGCCAACACAAAGCTTATGATTGACGGCTGGACATATCCGCCCGAGCGCTTGCGTCCCGGTGACAAAATCATGCTTGTTGACGACATCTTTGACACAGGCAACACAATAAACGCCTTGACGGAAATTCTTCTTGACCGCGGCGTTCCCAGAAACGACATAAAGGTTGTCGTGCACGACTACAAGCATTTTACCTACAAGGCGCAGCAGCCGATAATTCCTGACTACTGGTGCCGCAAGTTTGAGATTACAAAGCCGGAAGAAGACTTGTGGATTCACTACATGAGCCATGAGCTTATTGGACTTAGCAAGGAAGATTTGGAAGAGAATTATTTTAAGCAAGATCCGGAACTGCGCGAGGTTTTGGACGTCCTCGCCAACAAATAGGGGGCGGCGTCTTTTTGCGCCGGTTGTTGCGTATATGAAAATGAATCGTTTTTCGGAGCGTCTTTTTGCCGCGCTTTTCGCTTTCTTTCCTTTGGGCGCTTTCGCAGAAGTCACCGTCGTGAATCCCGCGCCTGGAAGCTACGCCAATTTGCAGTCGCTTGTGATTGAAGCCAACGGCGGCGAGGAAGTTTACTATTCTTTTTCTGGCAGCGACCCCTTGGCCCAAGGCTTTGCCTACGACGGGCCTGTCGTTCTTGACGTTACGGGAAACGTTGAGCTAAGAGTTGTTTCGGTAGACGAAAGCCAAAACAAGTCCGAGCAAAAAGTCTCTTTTACGGTTGACTTGGCGCAAAGCGAAAGCGAAGAAATAAACGCCTTTGTAAAGTCCTTTGAGACAGGCCCTTGCCACGACTTTGCCGCCGGCGCAAAAATCCAAATGCCGCTTTCCTTGTCATACTCGTTTTTTTCTCAAAGTGAATTTGAAAAGTCCCGCGAGCTTTCAATCTCAAAAAAAGCCACGATGGAACGATATCTCCCGGTCAATTTTACCGACGGAACTCGCGTTTGGAGGTTCGCCCTTCATGTCGTTCCCGCGGAGCCGGGCCTTTTGAGCCGCGTTGACGTTCCATTTAAGATTGAGGCTTGGACAAACCTTGTCTTTACCGACCCCAAGTTGATTTACTCCCTTGACGGCTCTTGGTGGACCGGCGGCTCGCAATTGGCGGTCGTGGACAGAAGCGTTTCAAACGACGTCTATTTTCAAAGCGCCGAATATTCGCCAGAAAATCCCGTGTCAAAAATTTCATTGCCGCCAAAGCCAGAGCTGCGCGTCGAGCGTGAAAGCGACGGAAGCGTAAAAATCAGCGCGGCGTCAAGCGGCGCTTCAAGGCAAAAATACGAGCTGGCCGCGTCGCCGCTTTCAAAAACGCGGCTGATAGCGCCGGGCCTTTATCCAGAACTCAACATAGACGCTTTTCCTGGCGAAAAAATAGAGGAGCAGCTTCCTGTTGAAGTTTATTGCGACAAGGTTTATCAAGGAACTCTTTACGCGGACGTGAGCGTCAACCGCTTGACGCCAAACGTTCCTGTCATAAAGTCAAGCGCGGCTTCCTCTTACGCCCGCGACGACGTTTTGGTCAGCGCCTCTTGCGGTCCCAGGCTCAAGATTTTTTTCAGCGTTTCAAATCCGTTGGAACTGACTCCTTCGTTTGACGGCCTTGACTTGAGCGCCCTAAAATTTGAGCCGGGCGAATACAACGCGTATGGCGGCCAAAAAATCGCGCTTTTTGGAGACACGGAAAAAATCTTGGCCTACAAGGTGTCCTTTTATTCAGAAGACGAAATGGGCGCCAAGAGCGCGACCGCCGAATATTCCGTCGTGATTGACAAGTACAATTACTATGTCGATGAAAAATCCCAAAGCCAAGAGCCGGACGGAAGCCCGTTCGCGCCTTTTAAAGATTTGTCAGCGCTGGCAAAAATTGTCCGCTCAAGGCAGTTCAGCCGCTTTTATGTAAGGGGAAGCGTCGCGCTCCCGCCCGGAGAAATCAGCGTTCCCAACAATGTGGAATTCAATGGAATCAACGACGCGCGGATTTCTCTTCCGGCCAATTGCGTTTTGGTTGTAAAGAACGCGGGCCTTTTCGCGCAAAACATTGTATGGGAAAAATCGCCGGCCTTGTCTCCGTCAAAAAAACTGCGCGGCGCCGCAAAGGCTTTGACAAGCTTCTTTATCTTGGACCATTCGGCCGCCACGTTCAAAGACTGCGAAATCGTGGCGCGCTTTTCCGGCGACGGAAAGGCTTTCAACTGCTCTTCGTCCGCGCTAAAGCTGGACGCGACCGGCCTTTCTTCCAGCGCCGAAGGCTATTCATGCGCCATAAACGCTTCCGGCTCGTCAAAGGCTGGCGTTGTAAATTCGCGCGTCCTAAGCATGGGCGACACGGCGGTGGCTTTTTCATCGACCGGCGGCGCGTGGACATTGACAAACAACATTGTTCAGGTAACGGGAAGGCTGGGGCGGCCCGCTGAATTCATTGACGCGACTCTTTCGATGACCGAAAACAAATTCACCACGCAAGTCCATTCACATCCAGAAGGGGCCGTCGGCATTTACGCGGCCGGAAAAACGCGTTTCTTGGAAAACAAGGGGAATGTCTTTAAATGACAAAGACAATTGTTGGCTTTGACGAGGCTGGAAGAGGGCCGCTTGCCGGTCCAGTTTGCGCCGCCGCGGTCATTCTTCCGCTGGATTTTCCTGTTGAAATTTTAAACGACTCAAAAAAGCTTTCCGAAAAAAAACGCCTCGCAGCGGAAGCCGTCATAAAGGAAAAGGCCTTGTGGGGGCTTTCTTTTGTTGACCACAAGACCATCGACAAAATAAACATTTTGCAGGCAAGCCTTCTTGCAATGAAAGAGGCTTTCGATGATTTGTTGAAAAAAAAAGACGCTTGGATTGACCGCGCGGGCCTTCCGGCGGACATCGTAGCCTTTGAAAATTTGGCGGGCATCGCCGACGGAACCTTTGTTCCCGACGTTCAGATTGAATGTCAAGCCGTGGTCAAGGCCGACGCGAAATACGCGCAAGTTATGGCGGCCAGCGTTTTGGCAAAAACGGCGCGCGACCGCCTTATGATTGAAATGGACAAAAAGTATCCGGGCTATGGCTACGCCAAGCACAAGGGATATCCGACGGCCGCGCACAAGGCTGCCTGCCGCGCGCTTGGCCCAAGCCCAATACAGCGGCTTAGTTTTAGTTATTAGCCGCTGTTTTGCTAGTGGAAATATTTACGTGTCCGCTTTCGCGGACTACTGGCAATACAGCGGCTTAGTTTTAGTTATTAGCCGCTGTTTTGCTAGTGGAAATATTTACGTGTCCGCTTTCGCGGACTACTGGCAATACAAAGGCTTTCGTTTTCGTATTGAGGCGCGATAATGCTTAATCGCGCCTCAAAAAGAACGAGTCAAGGCCTTGAGCGAAGCGCGCCTTGACCGTTCTTATTCCTTTGTTCTTTTTGAAACAACGTGGATTCGGCCGGTGCGCTTGGGGGCATTTGGATCGATGGGACGCGCGTCCGGGTCTTCGGTCTTAAGCTTGTAGCGCTTTTTTCCGGCAATTCCGTCGCTTGAATATTTTGCGTCCTTGGCGGCCTTTTTTTCAGCGCGAAGCTTGTCGCGCTCCTTTTTGTTCTTTTGGATGAATTTTAGGGAATCGTCCAAGCCGCCAAAGAATTTTTGCATGTCTTCCTCAAAAATCGCGATTTGGTGGCGGTCGCGCTCAACTCCTTCTTTTCCGTTCTTGCTTTCGACAATTTGCAAAAAAACGTCGCCGGTTCGGTTTTCCTTGACGTTAAAAAAATACGACCGGTTGGCCAGCGTAACTTGCGTTGTGTATAGTTCGCCGCGAATTCCCATATAAAACCTCCTGATGGCCGGCGTTAAAATTCGCCGCTTGCATCCTTCCCTGTCTTGTGGTGGATTTTAGGCTATATTATCGAATTGCAAAAAAATAATCAATAGTCCGCGAGTTTTTTGCGGCCAATTCATCAAAAAAAATGCCTTTAAGGCAAAAATCGCTTGCAATTTCCTCTGTCTTGATTTATAATGGATATAATAACAATAAATTATGCTTAGGAGATTTGCTTTATGCAAAAGAAAATATTCGTAGACGGAATGTTTGACGACGCTGTTGCGGGAAAGGTTGGAGCGGCGGTTAAGGGCGTGGCAGGCGTTACCGAGTGCGTGGCAGATCCCGCAAAGTCGCAAGTAAAAGTTGACTTTGACGAAAGCGTTGCCGGAATTGAGGCGGCTATTGACGCGGCCATCGGAAGCGCCGGCGTTACGGTTTTGGGTTGATTCCTCCTGTAGGATTTTAATTTTATTTAGGACTATTGCAAGGCTTGACAAAATCTTAAAATATAATTAAAATCTTTAACAATATTAAATTTCAGGAGAACATACTATGGGAAAGACAATCGCCCAAAAAATTTTTGAAAAGCACCTTTTGGAAAAACCCTTCAAGGACACTTACATTCTAAAGCTTGACAGGGTTTTTTGCCATGAAATAACCACCCCCATCGCGATCAACGACCTTTGCGAGCGCGGAAAGGACCGCGTTTTTGACAAGACAAAAATCAAGGCTGTAATCGACCACGTGACTCCGGCCAAAGATTCCAAGACCGCCACCCAAGAAAAAATCTTGCGCGACTGGGCGGCCAGAAACGACATCAAGGACTTCTTTGACATCGGCTCAAACGGCGTTTGTCACGCGATTTTCCCCGAAAAAGGCTTTGTCCGCCCCGGCTTCACCGTAATAATGGGCGACAGCCACACTTGCACGCACGGAGCCTTTGGCGCCTTCGCCGCCGGCGTCGGCACGACCGACCTTGAGGTAGGAATCCTAAAAGGCGTTTGCTCCTTCAAGGAGCCCAAGTCAATCAAGTTTGTTTTAAACGGAACTTTAAAGCCCGGCGTTTACGCCAAGGACGTCATTCTTTACATCATTTCCAAAATCGGAGTGAACGGAGCCACAAACTGCGTCGTTGAGTTTACCGGACCTATTGTAGACAATTTTGGCATGGAAGAGCGCATGACAATATGCAACATGGCGGTGGAAGCCGGCGCCACAAGCGGAATCTGCTTCCCCGACCAAAAGACAGTCGACTACCTTTGGGAATTCATCAAGGACGAATACCAAACAAAAGAAGCGGCCTTGGCCGATTACCAACAGTGGAAGAGCGACGACGACGCGCAGTATGAAAAGGTTTATACCTATGATTTGAGCGATTTGCAGCCGCTTTCAACAGTAGGCTACAAGCCCGACCAAGTGAAGCCTGTGGCGGATTTGGCCGGAACAAAAGTCAACCAGATTTACATCGGAAGCTGCACAAACGGCCGCATCTCAGACTTGCGCGTGGCCGCCGAAGTCCTTAAAGGAAAGCATTTGGCCGCCGGAGTGCGCGGCATTGTAAGCCCGGCCACTCCCAAGATTTACAAGATGGCGCTCGACGAAGGCCTCTTGTCGATTTTTATGGACGCGGGCTTTTGCGTCACAAACCCCACATGCGGCGCCTGCTTGGGAATGAGCAACGGCGTTTTGGCTGAAGGCGAAGTTTGCGCTTCGACCACAAACCGCAACTTTAACGGCCGCATGGGAAAGGGCGGAATGGTTCACCTTATGAGCCCCGCGTCCGCCGCGGCCACCGCCATCGCGGGAACGATAACGAATTCACCATTGTACAAAGCATAAAATCTAGGAGTAGACTATGAAACAATTTGGAGGCCCGGTTCTCTTTTTGGACAGACCTGACATCAACACTGATGAGATAATTCCAGCCAAGTATTTGACGGAAAACACAAAGCAGGCCCTTAAGCCCTACCTTTTGGAGGACTTAAAGTTGGACGGCTTTGATTCCAAGACAGACGTGCCCGGAAAAAAAGTCATCATCACTCGCGAAAATTTTGGCTGCGGCTCAAGCCGAGAGCACGCTCCTTGGGCTTTGGAAGTCAACGGCATTTACGTTGTTGTCGCGGTGAACTTTGCGCGCATATTCCGCCAAAACATGTACAACTGCGGCTTGCTTGCCGTTGAAATGGACAAAAAGTCCATCGAAGACATGTTCCGCACCTTTAGCGAAAAGGACACGGAATGCAAGATTGTAATCAACGACGACGGAACTGCAAAGGTAAAGCTTATCGCCGGAAGCCTTTCAAAGAGCTATCCCTTTACGCTTGAAGGCTTTGAGAAAGCCTTGGTGGAAAAAGAAGGCTGGATTGGCTACGCCGACAGCAAGTTTTAAAAATCCAATTAGGCCGCTGTTCGCGCGAGCCTTTTGCGAGCGCGAATGTTGCGGTTTATGCGGCTAACTAAAGTTTTTGGGCTTTCGTTCAATTTTGTTTGCCGCTATACTTGACACAAAGCGCTCGTTTTGATATATTAGTAAAACATTCGGCGACTTAGCTCAGTTGGTAGAGCACACGGCTCATATCCGTGATGTCAATGGTTCAATCCCATTAGTCGCTATTCAAGGCTTCCCAATCGGGAGGCCTTTTTTATTGCCTAAAAGATTGCCGCGTCAAGCGCGGCAATGACAGGTTGGCGCGCGCTGTCATGTTCGGGCTTGACCCGAACATCTTTCTTTCAACGGATAATCGCGCCAGGAATTTTCGCGCGGGCAAGCTCCACAAGGCCTGCCTCTGTCTTTTCGTCGTAAGGAACAATTTTCTCAGCCTCAGGATTAAGGCAATGGCCGTTAAGAAAATGGGCAAAGTACCAGCGCGCGTCTTTTGGCAAAAGGCTTGCGATTTTGTTTATTTCCGATTCGCTGACCAAAGGCGGGTAGAGGACCGTGCGGAATTCGCGCGCGTCGGCAGGCATGGCCGAAACAATTTTTATTGACTCAATTATTTTTTGCGCCGCCAGATTTCGGCGGCCGGCGTTAAGGTCTTGAAAAGCCTTAACGCCGGCCGCGTCTTGGACGAGCAACTCGCTGTAGCGCGCAGGAGCCGTCTTTACGTCAAGCGCGACGTAGTCGGGCGCGCAGGCGGGATCGGACAAGAGCTCTTGCAGACGGTCTGGAAAAGCGCCGTTTGTGTCAAGCTTTATCTTGTAGCCCAAGGAGCGCGCCTCTAAAATCAAGTCGCGGACTATATCAGGCTGGCACAGCGGCTCTCCGCCAGAAATCACAAAGCCCGAAAGCACGGCGGCGCGCTTTTTTAGGTGGGCGATTACGTCTTGGATTGAAACAAACTGGGGATTGTCGCGATTTGCCTGCGCGCCCGATTCTTGGGCTTGCAAACAATTGCAGTCGCCCGATTTTTGGGCTTGCGATTGGTTTCCGCCGCTTGGCTCCACCAGCTCGGTGTTGTAGCAGTAGGGGCAACGAAAATTGCAGCCGCGCAAAAAACACGCGGCCGCGACTCTTTGGGGATAGTCTACTAAGGATGTCTTTATTAGAACGGCTTCAAGCGGTTTCAAGATTAAAGATTTCTTCCAGCTCGGCCACGTTATGGGCGCGCGCCGATTCGCTTCCGTCGGCCTTGTAGAAAATAACCGTTGGAGCGGCGAAAACGCCTTTTTGCGCGGCTTCGGCAAGGCCAGCCTCGCTGTCAACGTCGATTGAGCGGCCAGCTAAGCCGCTGTTTGCTATCCATTCCTTTACGGGCGGGCAGTTGGGGCAAGTGGCTCGAGCAAAAAGCTCGTATGTAAGGCCGCCGTTAGAGGCTGCCGTATCACGCGCGGTTGTGACAGGCGCGGCGGCGTTGTTTGCGGCCGCGTCGTCGTATCGCTCGTCTTCCATAAGCATTTCGCTTTCCGGGCTAAAGGTTGTCTGTCCGCTTTCGCCCGCGTCGGCGTATGAATGAATGTCGTATTCGGAGGAGTCTTCAAGGGCGAAATTTTTTCTGTGCTTGTATTCTTCGGCCTTGCCCTTGTTCCAATTTTTAATGGCGCGGTAGTAGCCTACGATGCGCGCGTAAACTTCCGTTTCCGTTCCGTGAACGTCGGAAAGCTCTTTTTGAACCTGCGCGATTTCTTTGTCAATTTCCTGTACGCTTTTCATAAATTCCTCCCTTTTTATCTTTGCGCCGCGATGGCGGCCTGGCGTTCCATAAGCAAGCCGTCAAGCTTGGCTTGAAGGGCGCGCCTCTTTTCTTCCTTGCATTTTGGGCATTCCGCGTGTTCCCCCGACAAATATCCGTGGACAGGACAAATCGAGTAAACCGGCGAGATTGTCAAATACGGAATGCGGTAGTTGGCCATCACGGCCTTCACCAAGTCGCGGCACGCCTTCCAGTCCTTGATTTGCTCGCCCATGTATGTGTGGAACACCGTTCCGCCCGTGTAGCGGGTTTGCAAGGATTCCTGCATGTCCAAGGCCTCAAAGATGTCGCTTGTAAAGTCAACCGGCAGCTGCGTTGAGTTTGTGTAGTAGGGGTCGCTTGTTCCCGACGCGATGATGTCGGGGTAGTTTTGCTTGTCGTGGCGCGCCAAGCGGTAGCTGGTGCTTTCGGCCGGAGTCGCCTCCAAGTTGAAAAGCTCGCCGGTCTCCTCTTGGTAGTCCTGCATTCTCTGTCGCATGTAGTCCAAGACTTTTTCGGCGAATTTTTTCCCTTCGGGGTGAACGATGTTGACGCCCAAAAAGTTAAGGCAACATTCGTTCATTCCGCAAAGGCCGATTGTATTGAAGTGGTTGTTGAGCGTCTTAAGGTAGCGCTTTGTGTAGGGGAAAAGGCCTCCGTCGTAAAGCTTTTGGATTACCTTTCTCTTTATGCAAAGGCTTTGCTTGGCCAAGTCCATAAGGTAGTCCAGTCTCTTGAAGAACTGCTCTTCGTTCTTTGCCAAGTATCCGATTTGCGGAAGGTTGATTGTGACCACTCCGATGCTTCCTGTGAACTCGTCGCTTCCAAAAAGGCCTCCGCCGCGCTTTCTAAGCTCGCGCTTGTCAAGGCGAAGGCGGCAGCACATTGAGCGCACGTCGCTCGGGTTGAGGTCTGAGTTGACGAAGTTTTGGAAGTAGGGCGTTCCGTACTGGCTTGTCATCTCGAACAAGAGCTTTGCGTTTTCGGAATCCCAGTCAAAGTCCTTTGTGATGTTGTATGTCGGAATCGGGTAGCCGAAGCCGCGGCCTTCCGCGTCGCCTTCAAGCATGATTTTTATGAACTGCTTGTTGATAAGATCCATTTCCTTTTGGCAGTCGCCGTAGGTAAAGTCCTGCTCCTTTCCGCCGACGATGGCCTTTTTGTCGCGCAAGTCCGCGGGACAAGTCCAGTCAAGCGTGATGTTGGTGAAGGGCGCCTGGCTTCCCCAGCGGCTGGGAGTGTTGACTCCGTAGACGTAGGACTGGATGCACTGGCGCACTTCCTTTTCCGACAAATTGTCGATTTTGACAAATGGAGCCAAGTAAGTGTCGAATGAGCTGAAGGCTTGCGCGCCAGCCCATTCGTTTTGCATGATTCCCAAAAAGTTTACGATTTGGTTTACCAGCGTTGAAAGGTGGGTGGCCGGCTTTGAAGTGATCTTGTCCTTTACGCCGCCAAGGCCTTCGACGATAAGCTGGCGCAAGGACCAGCCGGCGCAGTAGCCTGAAAACATCGAAAGGTCGTGAATATGGAAGGCGGCCGATCTGTGGGCGTCCGCGATTTCCTTGGAGTAAATGTTGTTGAGCCAGTAATTGGCGGTAATCGTTCCTGAATTGTGCAGGATCAGGCCGCCGAGCGAAAAGTTTACGTTGGCGTTTTCATTCACGCGCCAGTCGCTCTGGGCAAGATAGCCGTCCATAGTCTTGTTGATGTCAAGCATGAGGCTCTTGGCGTCGCGGACGGCCTCGTGGCGGGCGCGGTAAAGGATGTAGGCCTTGGCCACGTCGACTTCCTTGGCTTCGATGAGCGCGGACTCAACCACGTCCTGAATTTCTTCTATCGCGGGAATCGAATGGGCGCGCCTTCCCGCCATCAAAAGGCGGAGCTTTTCTTCCACGCTGTCGGTAAGCGCGGCGGCCTTGTCCGGGTTGGCGAATTTTTCAACCGCCTGAATGGCCTTGCCTATGGCCTTTTCGATTTTCTTTCGGTCGTAGGAGACGATGTCTCCCGATCTTTTTACGACATTTTTAATGAACGACTTGGTTTCCTCGTCGCCGCTCTTTCCCAAAAAACTTTTCCATTGCGGAAAAACCGACTGCTCGCTCACTTTTTGATTCCCCCAACCTTATTTACTTCGTTTATAAATTCTTCCAAATTTTCAAAATGCTTGTAGACAGAGGCAAAGCGGATGTAGGCCACTTTGTCGATGTCGTTAAGGCGCTGCAAGACCAACTCGCCCAAGTCGCTGGTGGAAATCTCGCGGCTGGACTTGGCCTGCATTACGGCCTGGTCCTCGATTTCGGCGGCCAAGTTTTCCACCGTCGTAGTCGAAACGGGCCGTTTTTCAAGCGCCCGCTCGATGCCTTTTTCAAGTTTTTTGGAGTCAAAGGGCTGCCTGCGGCCGTCTCGCTTGATGACCATCAGGGGCTTTTCTTCTATGCGTTCGTAGCTGGTAAAGCGGTAGCCGCAGCTTAGGCATTCGCGTCGTCTGCGAATGTTTTCGCCGTTGGCCATCGCGCGGCTTTCTATGACCCTGTCGTCCAAGGAGCCGCAGTAAGGACAGCGCATTCTTTTCCCCTAAAACCCCAAAAATAGCGCTAAATATAGCGTTTTTATGTAATTAATCTATTTTAACACGCTATTTTATTTAAAGCAAGCAAAATTTTTGTAATTTTTTGTTTTTTTTTAGCTTTGGGCGGCCGCTTAAAAAAACGCGAACAAAAATTCAATTTTCTCCAATTCCGTCATGACACAGTCGCGCAAGGGCGGACGGCGGAAGTCCCGCGCCTTGCAGACGGCGGCCAAGGCGATGAGCGCCAGCATAAAATGCGCGAACCAGTTTCCGTATTTGGAATAAACTGTGTCTACATGCTTGAAAATCGGAATCTTGGCGCTGAGGCTTCCTTCCTCAAAGAGCGGAAGGCTTTGAAGGACGCGGCCCTTGTTGTCCACGACCGCGGTCACGCCGGCGTTTGTGGAGCGGACAAGAGTGGTTCGGTATTCAACCGCGCGGAAGACGGCGACGGCAAAGTGCTGCCATTCGGCGCTTACGGTCTTTGACCAAGAGTCGTCGGTTATGTTCATGAAGACTTCCGCGCCGGCTTGGTGGAAGGGGCCGCAAACGTCGGGAAAGGCGTCCTCAAAGCATATCGGGACGGCCACCCTGACCGGAACAGACTTTTGTTCCGCCAGCGAATCGTCCATCGGCACGATTTTAACCGCGCCGGCGCCTTGGCTTGAAGGCCTTCCCTTAAAGTCAAAGAGCGTGTATGTTCCTGGCGCCGTCCAGCCGTTTGAAAAGCCAACGACGCGCTCCATCGTCTTTCTGACCCAGGGATATTCCACGCCCGGAATCACTTCCGCAAAAGGAACCAAATGGTTCTTGCCGTACCAGCCCTTAAAATCGCCCTTTCCGTCAAAGACCAAGGCGGCGTTGGCGTGCTTGTGGCGGCTGGGGTCAAAGGAATATGGGCCTCCGATTATGAAGGGCGTTTCCATCCTTTGAATGAAGGCAAAAAGGGATTCTTCCTGCGGGTAATAATCGTAGCGGCGCATTGAATGGGGGAAGGCGTACCTAAGCACGGCCTCGCTCCATACGACCAAGTCCACAGGCTCGTCCTGGCTTCTAAAGGCGTTTATGCCGGCTTCCGACAGCCTTATTGAGCTTTCCATGCTTTGCGTGTCGTCGGAAGACGCCCAAGGGTCCATGTTTTGCTGGACTAGGACGGCGTTCAAGGTCTTTTGCGGCGGCGTAAATTGCAAAAGGCGAAAGCCTCCGTAGCAAATTGCCAATGAAAGCATTAAGAAAAGGCATTTTGCGTTGCAAAGAAGGCTGAATTTGTCTTTTTTAGCGCGAATGTTCCCCAAAAAGCCGGCCGCTTCCCCCGCAAGGGCCGCGCAAAAAGCCATCATGAAGCTTAGGCCGTAGGAACCGAAAATGTCCGCCGTTTGGAGCAAAATCTTGTTGTCAAAGGCCGCCATCGAAAGGACGCCCCAAGGGTAGGCCAAAAAGCCGGTCGACTTTGCCCACTCGTAGACCACGCGGACGGCCGCGAAATGCAAAATTCTGTAAGGCTCAAAGGGAAATGACAAGCCCGGGCGTATATATATAGAAGAATCGCCCTTCAAGCTTTGCGGGCGTCCGCTTTTTGCGAGCGGAAAGAAAAAAAGGCAGCCGGCCATGGCCTCGATGCAGGCCGTTCCTACGGCGGAGGCGCCAAGGGTCAAGGCCGCGAAATCCTTGAAGTTGGCCAGCCAGTAGCTTGAAAGCAAGTGGCATGAAAGCGCGTCAAGGGCGAAGAGAAGGGCGCATTCCTTGTATGAGCGGGCGTTTTTCGCGGCAAAGTACAGGGGCGCCAAGGCGACAAAGGCTAGGGCGGCGGAACCGCGCGTCAGCGCTTCGTTGGGAATCGCCACGGCGGACAATATTCCTGAAAAAACAGCGCAAAAAACTTGAAAAAACATCGTCATTGTGATACAATATATTATTATATTTTATCGAATTGTTCAATATAAAAAATATATGGGTGGAAAGAAATGGCGACAACAAAAGAAGTTTACGAAGCGCATAAAAAAGAATACGGCGAAAATCCTAAGACCGTTATTTTGACTCCCGGCCGCTTTCATTTGATGGGGGAACATTCCTGCTGGTTTTTTAAGGACAAGACGCTTTCAATGGCGGTTGACATTCCTGTTTACGTTGCCGTCTCCTTGCGCGACGACAGAGCGCTGCGCTTCAACTTTGTTCAGCTTAAGGAAAAGAAAAAGTCCGACTTGACAAACTTAAAGGTAAAAAAAGAGGACCGTTGGGCCAACATCCTTAAGGCTGTCGTCTTTGGCTTTGCTGAAGGCGGCTTTGAGCTAAAGGGAATGGACTTTACGGTTTATTCCGAAATTCTTCCTTCAGCCGGTTTTGGAATAACCAGCGCGATAAAGGCGGGAACGGCGCTCGCGATAAAAAAGGCGCAAAAGCTAAATTGCTCGGACGCGCAGCTGTTGCAAGTCTTGGACAGGGCCAACCGCGTTTTCCTAAAGACAAGAAATTTAATCGCCGACAATTTCGCCGCGCTTTACTCGGAGCCCGGCTCGATGATTTTGACCGACTACGCCAGCCAAAGCTACGAAAACATTCCGTTTGACTTTTCGGGCCACAAGATACTATTGACTGACGCAAAAGTTCCGCGCGTCTCAATTTGGAACGAAGACGAAATCCGCGAGCCGGAGCACGCGCTTTTGCTTGGCGACCTAAAGGAGCGCAAGAAGGGCGTGCCCGGCGGCTGGGTTTACGACACAAACCCCACGCTTGTCAACGAGACGCTTTCGGTCGTGACCGAGGACATGAGGCAAAAGCTTTTGTACATCATCTACGAGCACGGCTTGATTTTGGACGCGCTTGACGGAATAAAAAAAGGCAAGTTCACAAAATTCGCGCGCGCGGTTGACACGAGCCACAAGCTTTTGCAGGAAAACTACAAGCTTTCCTGCCCTGAAATCGACTGGATCCTTAAGCGCGTCGGCGAGTTGGAGCCCGCCTTGGTTGACATCCGCGAGCCCGTCACTTGCGGCCGAATAACCGGCAAGGGCTTTGGCCGCTGCCTTTACGCGATTATAAGAAACAGCGACGAGGAAGTTTACCGCAAGAAGCTTTCGGAATATTCCCGCATTTTTGGCTTTGAGGCGGAAACTTTTGAAGTCAAGCCCGCAAAGGGCGCCCATCAGGTAAGGCTCTAGTGAAGATTCTTTTGACCAATGACGACGGCTTTGACGCGCCGGGCATAAACGTTTTGCGGGAGCGCCTCTTGGACGACAACCACGAGGTTTACGTCATGGCGCCCGCCACCAACCAAAGCGGAACAAGCCAGTCAATCCACATGGGCGGCGGAATGGCCGTCCGCGAGATAGACGAAAATTTTTTTGCCTGCGCGGGCTCTCCGGCCGACTGCGTCATGACAGCGATTCATGGCGGCGTCTTTGAGCGGCCCGACATTTTGCTTTCGGGAATAAACCGCGGGCCCAACCTTGGCTTGGACATCTTGTATTCCGGCACTTGCGGCGCGGCCAGGCAGGGCGTCTTGATGGGAATCCCCAGCGCGGCTCTAAGCGTGATGTGGCCGGGCGACGAAATCATCGGAAGCGAGGACGACGCCGACTACGAGGCCATGGCCGACTTCGCCGCCAAAAATTTAAAGGCTTTGGCCGCCCTTGCCAATGTGGCCAAGAAGGGCCTTATGCCAAAGGAAAAGTGCGTCTTTCCAAACGTCAACGGCATGGCGCAAAGCAAGCCTTACAAGGGCGCCAAATTTGCCGGAGTGTCTTTTAGGGAATACTTGGGCGACAAGGTCGTCCTGAAAAATTTGGGCGGCGGCCAGTATGAAAGGTCTTTTACCGGCGGAAGGGTTCACAGCGCCGCCAGGGAGTATTCCGACTACGAAGCCTGCGTGGAGGGATACGCCGCCGTGTCGCGCCTTTACGCCGAGCCGTCGGCCGCTCCCGCTCTAGACGGAATCGCGTTTAAGGTGTAAACTTTTAAGCAACGGGGAAACGGTGGGAGAAAATCAATGGAGACTACAGTTCTTTCAAACGGAATAAGTTTGTACGCTCAAAAAAAGTTTGAGGACGCGCTGGCTTTCTTTTTGGCTTTGCCGGACGACAGCGGCGCGGACAATTTTGAATTGGCTTACTACATTGGCTTGTGCTACGCCCGCCTGGAGCGCTATGACGACGCGCTTATGTACATTGAGCAAGTCGTGACCGGAGGAAAAGACTACCAGCGCGTCCTGCAATGCCGTTACCTTCTTGCCATCATATATGTAAAAAGCGGCCGCAAGCGCTTGGCCGACTTTGAGCTGAACAAGCTTTTGGAAACCGGCTACAAGACCGCCGACGTTTTGGCGTCGCTGGCCTTCATTTGCTGGGAAAACCGCGACATAGACAAGTGCTTGGAATACTACGAGCGCTCGCTTGAAAAGGATTCCGACAACGTCACCGCGCTCAACGGCATGGGCTACGTTTTGGCGGAAGAAGGCCGCGACCTTACCCGCGCCCTTGGCTACTGCAAGAAGGCTTTGGACAACGCTCCGCAAAACGCGGCCTGCTTGGATTCCTTGGGCTGGGTTTACTACAAGTTGGGCCTTTTGGAAGAAGCCGCAAAATACTTGCGCCGCGCGGAAGAAAAGCTTCCTGAAAACGCAGAAATACAAAAGCACATCAATTCTTTGGAAGAGGCGAGGACAAAACATTGATGAAAAAAATCTTGGCTTTTATTTTTGGAATTTCGCTTTTTCTCTCCGCCTCTTATTCGCAAACATTGGCGGAGCATCTTTTTTCCGACGGCGCCAACGATTCATTCTTGAATCGAAGCGCCGAAGCCGGCTTTGCGGAAGAAGAGTTTAGGCGCGGAGTCCAGTCTTACTACCGAGGTTTTTTCAACGACGCGATAATTCAGTTTGAGAAAGCGCTTTCTTACTTGCCGGACGAAAAGCTGATTTTGGATTGGCTCGGCAAGTCTTACTATCGCGCCGGCCTGGAAGGAACCGCGCTGGAGCAATGGCAGTTCGCGAGCGACGCCGGCTACGGCGGAATTTTGCTGGAAAATAAAATTGAGGTTGTGCGGGAGCGGCGCGTCAACTCCGACTTTGACTTGAACAAGCGCTACACCGAGACAGGAACTTTTAACGGCGTCAATTCCAACGAAAGCGGCAGCTTCCAAATTTTCAGCCAGCCTATTTCTATTTTGGCCAACGCCGACGGAACAGTTTGGATTTGCGCCTACGGTTCCAACGAGCTTGTGCTGTTGGACATAAACGGAAACGTTGTCCGCCGGGTGACAGGCCCCTTGAACGGCTTTGACAGGCCCGTTGACATAATCAAGACGCAAGACAAAAAAATCTTGGTCAGCGAAAGCGCGGGCGACCGCATAAGCGTATTGAACGAATTTGGCATTTTTGAAAAATACATCGGCAAAAAGGGCAGGGGCGTCGGCGAATTTGTAGGCCCCCAATATTTGGCCGAAGACTATCTGGGAAACATTTACGCAAGCGATTTTGGAAACGCCCGCGTGGTTGTTTTTGACAAGGACGGAAACGGCCTTTATTCGTTTGGAAAAAAAGACTTTTCGTTTGGCGGACTAAAGGGGCCTACAGGAATCGCCGTCAACGGGCAAAGCGTTTACGTTGCCGACGGAGTTTTGGGCGGCGTGTATCAGTTTGACTTGAGCGGAAATTTCGTTGACGTTTTGGTTCAGGAAAAGACCTTCGCCTTTCCCGAGGCGATGAAATTTTCCGGCGACAAGGAATCGTTGATAATAAGCGACAGGAACCATGTTTATTCAATCGACTTGGGAACAGGCGCGGTTTACGAAAACGCCTTCATGGGAAACGCTCCGGCAAGAGTCACTTCCGCGGTTCCCGACCAAAACGGAAACATTTTGGCCACCGACTTTAGGAACAATGAAATTTACATTCTTTCCAACATGACGGAATTGCTTGGCGGACTTTTTGTAGAGATAGAGCGCGTGAACGCAGAAAGTTTCCCCAAGGTCACGATGAATGTCCGGGTGCAGAACAGAAGGCGCCAGCCTGTTGTGGGCTTGCGCGCTGAAAACTTTTACATCAGCGAAGGAAAACGGCCTGTGTCAAAGCTGCGCTTTGAAGGCGCCGCTTCTTCAAATGAAAATTTAGACGTGGCGATTGTCATCGACCGCAGCGCCGCCTCAAGCTACGACTCTGCGCTTGACCAGGCCGTGCGCGACATCGCGGCCTCGATGCAAGGAGTCGGAAACATAACGCTCATTTCAAGCGGCTTGATTCCGGTCACTGAATACACAGGAGATCCCAAAGGCCTCCTAAAGTTTTCAGTTTCAGCCTTAAAGGCAAAAAGAAGCTCTTCTTGCGCCTTTGACTTGTCGCTTAGAATGGCCGTCAACGCCTTGATCAACGCAGAGCCAAAGCGGGCTGTCATTTACATCACGGACGGCCTTATGCCGCAAAATTCTTTTGACCGCTATGGACTTACAGACTTGACCGCCTACATGTCCAACAACAGCGTCGCCTTTAGCGTTATCAATTTGCGGCAGGGCGCGCTTGACCAAGAGTTGGATTACATTTACAAAAACTCTTACGGAAAAGCGTATTATGTTTACAGGCCGGAAGGCTTAAGCTCAATAGCGCGAGATTTGCTTGAAGTTCCGAACGGCTTGTATCAGTTCAGCTTTGAGTCCGTCTTGCAAACCGACATGGGCCGCGCCTATCTTCCTCTTGAAGTTGAGACCTACATCATGAACAGAAGCGGCCGAGACGAAACCGGCTACTTCGCGCCCTTGCAGTGATTTGTTTTAGCTCGCTCTAAAAATTTATTTTTCCGCCAAGACTGAATGTAGCTGTGGCGGTCATTATGTTCTCAAACTCGCAATTAAGGCCAAGGTCCACAGCCGTCGTAAGCGCGAAAAATTTCTTGAACTGAAAATCCGCCGAATGGATGTAGTTGTAGGAATGGCTTCTTTTGACGGAACTTGAGTCTGCCGCCGAGGCTCGCTTCCAAGAACAGTTTATGCTGTCGCTTCTGACTATCGGAATTTCTTGTCCGCGCAGTTTTTTAAAGAAGAGGCGGGACAGGGCGCTTATGGGGCTGGCTTTTCCCGGCCGTTTCCAAGATATGGTGGCCTTTGCCCTAAAGTTGTTTTGGTCTTGGAATTCCAGCTCCACGCCGTTTTTTAACACATTGTCCCTTGTAATGTAAAGGTTCGCTTGGAAATACGCGGTGTGCAATTGAGTTATGTCGCCGGGATTTCCGCGCGGAAATTTGAGCGCGCTTGAAAACGACGAAAGGTATTCGTCTTGCTCAAACCAAGAAGCTATCGGAATCGAGCCGCGCTTTCCAAAAACATTGAAGGCGGTCCAGCCAAGCTTTAATTTTGCTTGATATGCGTCGCTGAGCGACTTTGCGGCTCGTATGTCGCGCTCAAAGGAAAGGCTTGCGCTTGCAGGAACAAAAAAGTCGCGCTTGTCGGCGTAAATGGGCCTCTTGAACGAAAACGAATATTCGCCGCTGTAGTATTCCGACTGCAAGCTTTCGCTTGCAAGCAAGGCCGGCGTTTTTGAATGGACAGCGTCCGAAAGATTTTGGCTTATCAAATCGTAAAAGGGAACGGCGGCGAAAAAATGCCGTTTTTGGTCGTAAGAAGAAAAAAGCGACCAATAGTCTTTGGAAAAATCACCGCCCTTGCTTGCGGATTGAACAGAGCCGGCCGTTTTTTTCCAAGACAGCTCAAAAGAATTTTTTTGTATTTTAAATGGGAATGAAAAAGCGAACGAGCTTTTGTCTGTGTAATAAAAATTTTTGGCGGCGGAATATTCTTCTTGCGTTGAAAAATCAATTTTTGGCGCAAGCGAAGACCAAGGAAGACGGATCGCATTTTCCACCTTTGCGCCGATTTTTCTGTTGGACGCAAGCGGGTCGCCGCCGGAAAATTCTTCCTTTGTGGCGTTGAACCATGTCTTAAAATAATTGTCGGTTTTTAGAACGCTGGCGCCCGCGCTCTTTATTTGCTTCTGGCTTCTTTCGGTTGACAGCCGTAAGGAATAGCCGGCCGATTCCGAGCCAAAATTAAGCGCCGCCGTCTCGTTTGCCTTGCTGTTGAGCGACCATTCGCTTGAGTCAACCTTTGTTTCGCCGCTCAAGGACAATGGAAAGCCTGCCGCGCTAAAGTCAAGCTTGGCGCGGTTTGTTTTCGCGGCGCTTTTTCCTTGGCTGTCATAATTGAATTCTTCGCTAAAATTTATCGCGCCAAGCAAAGGCGTTTTGCTGGATATTGAATGAGACGCGCTTGAGATTGCGTCCGAGCTGCCCGCGACGCGCGCGGCGGAAGCCGCGACGGCGATTTTTGCCGCGGTAAAGCTTACGCTTGCGTCGGCGTTTATGTCGGCTTTTGCAGACCTTGACTTGTCGGTGTAAAAGGTGGCGATTTCTGAGCTTGAAAGCCGCGCCTTGAAATCTTCAAAAAGCGCGAAACCGTTCTTTCCTTCCAGCAAAACGCCGTCCTTTTTGTATTCCGCAAAGTTTTTGTCTTGGACGATAAAGTGAGGGGAAGTGTTTGAGAAATAAATTTCGTCCATTGAAAACGAGCCTCGCTCGGACCAAAAATCGCTTGCGCTTGTGTTGAATTCAATCTTGACGCGGCTTGGAATGACGGAGTCGTTTAGGGCAAGAACAGAGTCTGCGCCGCTGATTTGAACGCCGTCAATTTTTATTTTTCTTTCTCCCTTTTCAATCGTGAAGAGGTGCCATGTTCCTTGAGAGAAGGAGGCGAGCGCGTTTTTTGAAATGGCAGCGTAAGCGCAAATTTTTCCGCTTTTAAATGCTGAGTCCGCGTCGCTGTCAAGCAAAAATGTCATTCCAAAAGCGTTGTCGCGTGCGGGCAATTTTTTGCTTGAGTCAAACGAATATTTAAAGTAAAGGTTTATTTCATTGTAGTCTGCGCTGTCCACTTCCTCAAAATATTTGCATAGCGTTATCATTGAATCGCTTGGCGTGACCGCGGCTTGGGACCTCCAAGAAATTTCTTGCGCGTAATTTATGGAGGAATTGAAGCGCGAGGCTCCCGGATTGATTGTCCTTGTTTGCGAGTTTGAAACCTCGATTTCTTGGTCGTGGCTTTCGAATATTCCTTGAGCGGCGATTTCGTAGGGGCCAAAATAGATCAGGCCGGAATTTTGTTCCGCCTGCGCGTTGACAATTATGATTCTTGCGTTCTTGTATTGAACGCATTTGGAGCGGTCGCTGTCTTTGAGCGCCACTTTTACCATTTGCCAAACGCCGGGCTTTTTTGTGTCCAAGGCGCCCAAGACGTCGCCCGCGCTTGAGTCGGATATTTTCCAAGTCGGAACGGAGCCTTTTGCTTCGGCGGTGAATTTTTCGTCGGAAGAAACGCCAAGCTGCAAGTATACGTCGCCCGAAAAGGCCGCGGGCAAGTTAAAGGCCGCGGTAAAAGTTGACGCGGCCGGCAATGCGCTTCCTTGAATCGCGATTGTGTTGGCCGCCCATTCGCGCGCGTCGCCATGCCAGGCCCATTTTACCGGAATCTTGTAGCCCGTTATGCTTTTGTCTTCCAAGCCCGCGGCCGCGTCAAGGCTGCAATTCCATTCGCTTTCCAATTCAATGGCCGTCCCGGAGGAAGCGGACGGCCGCGGATTTAGGCGCGGCGCGAACGAAGTCGGAAGCTTTTTGGCGGCGTTTTGCGGGTTGTAGCTTGTGGTCGCGGCCGCGTCGTCAAAGCTCATAAGCTTGTAATAGCCGCTGGTGTTTTTGTTTTCCACAGTGCCTGAAATCGTGTTGGCCGCGTTCCAGTTTTGGTTTTGGAATTTAACCCGGCTTGCCAAAGTTCCGTAACCAAAAAAAGTTTTTGACGCTTCCGCGTATTTTTTTCCTAACGGCAAAGTCCAGCGGCCGGCCGCCGAAACGTCGCCCGACAAATTTTCCGTCCACTTGTAGTTGAAGCCCGCGGCTAGGGCGACCGCGCCGGAAGAGAAGGACTTTGAGTCCTCGTACCAAACGATGTAGATTTTGTCGCTTGTTCCGACGGAAGACGAAAGGACAACCTCGCCGGTCTCGGCGTTGTATTTTGCGCCTGAGTCAACCACGCCGTTTTTGTAAACGGTCACAGTTCCGCCGATTGCGTCTGTTCCAATGTCAAAGCGATTTACCGGAGTGTAGCTTCTGGAGCGAAGGATTATGTCGTCGGAATCTGAATAGCCCAAGTATATTCCCGGGGAACTTTCGCAAAAGGGAAATCGAATCAAGGCGCTTGCGTAGTCGTTTGTCAAAACGCCGTTTTTGCTTACATCGGCGTATTTTCTTTTTTCAGAAAAATAATTGTTTTCTGTCAAAGCCAAATCATCGTCCGAAGCATACTGTGAACGGCGAAAAGCCCGCCGGATGCTGGACGAATAAAACTGTCCTGCCGTCAAGGCTTCCAAAAAAACCGCACGAGTCAATCGACGCGCTCGCCGCTCCGCTTGGATCCGGGATAGGAATTTGCCCGGACTTTCCGCTGTAAGAAAAACTCGCCACGTTTGGAGACAGCTCCTTGCTTTCGCTGGCCGCGTCGTCTTTGTATCCAAAAGCCGCTTGCGTTTCTCCCAAAAATCCGCTTCCTTTTTTTGCCAGCTCGTTTTGGCCAAAGCTTCCCAATTCCAAAAAACAGCGGTTGGCGGAAGCGTAATCGACAAATGATACGGCCACGGCTGGCAAAACGCCGCCTTTTCTGGCCGCGCCGACGGAAGACGAAAGGACAATCATTTTTCTTGACGGAACAACAAGGTATTCCGACGAGGAAAGTTTTTTGTACCTGCGGCCGGCGCCGTCAAGAAAAGTTCCGCCGTATGACTCAACGTAAACGTTTTGAACGGCGGCGGCGGATTCAAACGAAGGAAGGACATACATTCGGCCGGTCAAGTAAGCGGCCTTTTGCTGGTTTGTGTCGTTGACGGAATTTTTTCCGTAATAAGTTTTGTCTTTCGAGCTAAGCGCGTCGTATCTAAAGGCCGCGTCAAAGGTCCATTTGCCGTCTGGGTCGGCGAATGAAGAAGATAATCCCGGCGCTTGGTTTTCGCCGCCGCCGATTCCACGGCCAACGTCGTCAACGGAATAAGTTGAAGGAAAGACGATTTTTCTGTTGGCGATTCTAAATTCCTTTAAATAACCTTGGCCGTTTTTATAGCCTGCCGCGTATGTGTTCTTGTTGAACTCGTCGGCGAACGCGGCTTCCAAATACCAATGCCGGTTGGCAAGAAACGAAAGCGTCATGTCCACTTGCTGGGCCAGGACGGGCGTTCCGACAGAAATTGAAAATGGCTTTCCAAAGCCGAATGTGGCGGTGATGGTTTCCTTTAGCTTTGCGTCCCAATAACCTTGCGCGCTGAATTGAATGTTGGTGTCGTTGAACGTCCTGTCAAGAAATTTTGTTCCTTGCGACTGCGTTTCCGGCGGCAAGTCTTTTCCGACAACGATTGAGCTAGAGCCGGACGCGTCGATCGTAGTTGTGTCGTCGGCAAAAAGTTTTTTGGGCGAGGCGAAACAAAACGAGGCAAGAATGGCCGCGACGACAAGAAGGCGCGTCTTTCCTTTGCCCAAAAGCCTTGCCTTGTGAATCCTTATGTCAGGATTTTTTTGCTCTATGTTCAAGATTGCTTTTTCAATGGCCTTTCGTTTTTTTTCGCCAAAGTCAAAAAGCTCGTTTTGCTTTTCCGCGTCGGCGTCGCTTGTGTTGTTGACTGAAATTCCCAAAAGCCTTATTCCGCGGCCGGCTTGGTATTTTTCCCTGAAAATTTTTACGGCGCGGGAAAACAAGTCTTCCACGCTTGTGACGTTTTGTCCGCCGGAATTTTGCGCGCTTACCGTTGAAAAATCATCGTAGCGAATTTTCACCGACACGGTTTTTCCTGTCAAGTTTTCCCGCAAAAGGCGGAACATCAAGCGCTCGGACAAGGCCAAAAGAGCCGCCTCAATCGAATCCCATTCCGTCAAGTCGTAGTCGTAAGTGCTTTCAACGCTCGAAGAATGGCTTTTTGCTTCTTCCAAAAATCCCGGCGGCTCCAAGCCCCTGGAAATGTTGTACAAAAAGAGCGCCTGCGCTTCGCCAAAAATTCCTGAAAGCAATTCCTTTGAGTGAATCCTTATGTCCTTGACGCTGTTGAAGCCGGCGCCCCGCAGTCGCTCCAAGCTTTTCTTTCCGATGCCCCAAACTTTTTCAAGCGGAAGGCCAAGCATGAACTCTTCCTCCTGGCCGGGAAAAACAGCGAAAAGGCCGTCTGGCTTTTTTAGTCCGCTTGAAATTTTGGCGATGTAATTTGTGGTCGCGATTCCAACAGAAACGGTCAAGCCCGTGCTGTCGTAAACTTGGGTCTTGAGTTTTTTTGCGCATTCAATCGCGTCGCCAAAAAGCCGTTCCGTTCCTGTCATGTCCAAAAACGCTTCGTCGATGGAAATCTGGCGGACGTCCGGCGAGTAGTTGGAAAAAATGTCCATTATTTTTTGCGAGTATTCTTCGTAAAGAGGGTAGTTGCCGCGCGTGAAAACGCCGTTGGGGCACAATTCCACGGCGCGCGCCAAGGGCATGGCGGAATGGACACCGTATTTTCTGGCCTCATAGCTTGCGGTTGAAACGACGGCGCGCCGGTCGCCGGGAAGGCCGCCCACAATCACCGGCTTTCCGCGCCATTCCGGATGGACAAGCTGCTCGACGGACGCAAAGAAGGCGTCCAAATCGACATGAAAAAAACATCGGCCGCCGTCAAACGTCATTTTTCATTCCGCCGTTCTGTGATTTTTCCGTCGCTGGAAACTTCAAAAGAAAAGTTTTCCCGCAAGAAAACTTCCTCGCTTCCGCCTCTGGAAGAAGGCGCGGAACCCTTGTAAAAATAAACCATTATGACGATTTCAGAATCGGATTCGTCGGGGCTGTATTGAACGCTAAGTTTTTTTGGCGGCTTGTCGGGAAGCAAAAAACGGGTTATGCGGCCGAAGTTTTCCGATTCGTAAACCGAAAAGTAAACCGGATTCGCGGCGCTTCCATTCACATAGACTTCGCAGCGCTCAGGTTCTTCTTGGCAAGAAATTTCCACGCGCCGAATTTTTCCGCTGTAGTATTCAGTGTCGTAAACGGCCGCCTTGGACAAAATGTTTGTGGACGCGTCTACAATTGATGTAGGCCGGCGGTTTGGAACAAAATTCTTGAAGAAGAATCTTCCCATGACGTTTATTGTAATGGCCGAAAAGGCGGCCAAGAGCGCCACGGCGCAAACGCCGGCCACGCCATAACGGAAAAAAAGGTTTTTCATCGTGGCGGCCTTTATGTTCATTCGAGCCAAAATTCTAAGCCATAGCAAGTTGAACGGAACAAAGGCGAAGCTTAGCAAGATGTTTTCCTTGATTCCGCAAAAAATCAATGAGTGAATGCGCTGCATGTTGGAGTTAATCAATATCGAATAAAAGAGCGGCAAAAATGGCAGAATGCCAAGCATGATGAAAAAGTACAGGAAGGCGCTTCGCTTAAAAATTCTCGAAAGCATCAAGATGAGATATTCAAGCGCGAAAATATAAAAGAGCGAAATGTCTATGCAAGTCCAAATGAAAATGTTCAAGATGGCGCTTGTGGAAATTATATATTCGTAAAGGTATGTTGAAACCTTTTTGTGGCGGAAAAGTTCCAGCGGATAAATGACGGATATTATGAAAAAAGCCGGAGTGATTTTGAGGACGAACAAAACCATCGGGTTTCTTACTCCAAGGTTTTGAAAGCCCAGCGCCATGTATTGGCCAGCCAAAAAGGATAGGGCGACGATGCCGGCAGTGATCACAATCAAATAATTTGAAAGGAGCGCCTTTAGCTTGATTTGGGCAAGCCTGCGGCTTCTGCGCCTGAACAAAAAGGCGAAGTCGGCCAATATGAACAGCGCGATTGTCGTGAACACAAAAACGCTCAGCAAAATCGCGCTTTCCTCAATCCAATGGCGGCGCGAAAATATTTTTACGGGAATGTAATGCGAGCTCCATTCGGCGCACTTTTCCGCTTGGATCAACGTGAAAAAGTCTTTTAGCGAATCCAACTGCGCTCCGGCGCTTGACTCGTCAGAACTTAAAGTAAGCATTGTGGCCGGAATGTTGGCGCGCAAAAAAGGAGAAAGCCGCTGGGAGCTTCTTAGCGCGCCAAGCCTGTAAAGCGACAAAAACATTCCGCCTGAAATTTCGCAGGGACAGGAATTGTTGTCAAGACAGTCGCACAAAAATCGCGTCAAATAATAAGGCGAAACTTTCATGTCGGATCCGGGCGTGACCAAGTTGGCGTTTGAGCCAAAAGCCAGCGCCAGGGCCGCGATGTTTTGCGCGCCTTCCACGCTGCGGCAATAGACTTCCGTTCACGACATTTTTTCGTTGCCGGAAAGAATCGGCTTGTCGCAAGCGGTGAAAAGAATTTTTATGTCGCACGGAAGAAAGGCGCCGTTTATTCTTTCCAAAAGGCCGTCAATAAAATTTTCGCGCGCCCAAGCGTCTTCTTGCGCGACAGTAAGGACAAGAGTCCAATCGCTTTCTTCTTTTGAAAAAAAGTCCAGTTCGATGTTGTATGGAAATTCCGAAAACCAAGCCGCCGACAAAGGACTTTTTTGCGGCTCAAAGCCGGCCTTCTTAAGCCTGTCAACAAGCGCGTCTGAAAGGCGGGCGCCGGAAAGCGTTTGCGAAAAAGAGGGCGCGCCGCAAAAAAACAGGCGGACAAGAAAAAAAAGGGCGAGAAGGAAAAAATGCTTTGCGAATGGCCTAAACTTTATATTCACCTTCTGCAATAATATAGTAAATAACATTATTTTTCAATAACGCTTTTAATGTTGCAAAAATAACGAAAATGTAATAAAATATTTGTTATGTTCAGAGCGCTTGGAAATTTTTTAGTTTTGTTGACCTTAATCGGAATGCTCGCGCCGAGCGCGGCAGGGCTTTTGCTTTTTTATCCTTTTTTTGGGAAGATTTGCTACAAGATTTCCGACTACATTGTAGGCGTTTGCTCGCGCCGGCTTTTTGTGATTCTTCGCGTTTACAAAAAATTCCGCCTGTCGTTCAGCAAAAAAAATTTTGAGTCGTTGCCTGAGCAGTTCATCGTCTTGTCCAACCACCAAAGCCTTTTGGACATACCAATTTACATGAACTTTTTCCGGGGCCGAGACGTGCGTTTTGTGGCAAAGGACGCCCTTAGCAAAAACTACATTCCGCTTGTAGGCCCCATGCTAAAGTCGCACGGCCATTGCTTCATTCCGCGAAAAGGCGGATCTTCGATTGTCATGCAAAGAATAGACTCTTTTTCGGAACGTTGTCTAAGGAACAAGTGGAATCCGGTAATTTTTCCTGAAGGAACGCGCAGCAAGGACGGAAGCTTGGGAAAATTTTACAGCGCCGGCTTTAGGCGCATCGCCGACTCCACGCGCCTTCCGGTAGCGGTTTGCGTTGTGGACGACGGTTGGAAAATCAACGACATTCAGCATGTCATGGAAAACATGCACAAGATAAACTACCGCGCAAAGCTTTTAAAGGTTTTTCCGCCGGCGCTGACAAAGGAAGATCAAGTCGCTGTTTTGGATCAGGCGCGCGCCCTGATGCAAGAGCAGCTTGACGCCTGGCGAAGCGGCAAGGAAGATTAGGAAAAGGCCCGCCGAGCCGGAACGCCGGGCTTTGAAGGGAAAAAAAAAGCCGCCTTGAACAGGCGGTTTTTTGCTTTTTACTTAAAGTCCTTGGGGCGGCGTTCCACGCGCTTGCACTTTGAGCACTCGGCGAGGTTCTTGAGCCTTCCGTCCTTAAGCATTGTCTTCATGATGATTTCTCCGCCGCAATCGGGGCACATGAATTTCTGCGTGGCGACAGTAGTACGAGAGTTTTTACTTGCTCCGGCCATTCTATTCCTCCAAAATAATTTACTATATAAGTTTTATTATTTTATATAAAAGCGCGTTTTTTGTCAATATATCGTGAAAAAAATCCCTTGTATATTGACAAAAACGCGCAAAAAACGCTATATTTTGCGTAAAATCGCATAATTTTCAAGGAATTTCAAAAATGGATGAAGAAATATTGACAATCGAAGAAGTCGCCAAATACTTGCGCGTTTCGGAGCGCACCGTCTATGACTGGGCGCAAAAGGGCGAAATTCCCTCGGGAAAAATCGGAACTGTTTGGCGCTTTAAAAAGTCTGAAATCGAAAAATGGGTCAACGAGCGCCTGTCTTCAAGCGACCGCCTTTCTCCGTCAAAAATCGACGTTCAAATAAAGAACATTTTGTCTCCGGACAGAATTGTCTTCATAAACCAGTCCACAAAGCGCGATTCTTTGGTGGAACTTTCCGCAGCGCTTAGCAAGGCGCCGCAAGTCAAATTTGCCAAGGAGCTTGAAACTGAAATCCTAAAGCGCGAAGAGCTTATGTCAACCGCAATCGGCCGCGGCATAGCAATCCCGCACGCGCGTTTGTCGAGCGTGACGGACTTGGTCATGGCCGTTGGAATTTGCAAGAACCCGATAATGGACTTCCAGACCTTGGACGACCAGCCCGTGCGACTGTTGATTATGATCGCCGCGGCCTACAACCAGCACTCCTATTACTTGCAGACGCTTTCGCGCGTAAGCTCAAAGCTAAAGGACGGCTCGCTCAGGGACGGGCTATTGTCCGCCGCGAGCGCCGACGAAGCCTACAAGCTTTTGATTGCCTAAGACCAAGGGGCAGGCTACGGCAAGTCAACGGGAATCCAATTTGCGGTTTCCGAATGATCCTTGGCCACAAGGCCCATGTCGACCGGAGCCGTGGTTTCGCACAAAAGGTAGTCTGTCCCGTCAACCCTAATCCGCGCGCCCTGTCCCGGCAAGTCAACGCCAAAGAGCGCGTGCGAATAAATTCCAGAAACAAAAAGCTCTGTCTTTACGCCAAAATGTTCCATCAACACGCACAGCAAAAGCGCGCGGCTGTCGCAGTCCGAGCCAAGGTTTTGAAGGACGCTTGTCAAGTCGTTGAAGTCGCTCGTGTCCTGCTTGCGCTGGTAGTCAAAGTCTTGAACCCACGCCAAAAGCTTTTTGCAAATTTCAACGTTGGGATTTTGCGGCGCCTTTGACATGGCCTCTGTTTTTATGGAAGCGTGAATCATGTCGGCCGCGTTGTCCAAACGGGAATAGGCTTCCCTAAAAATTGTCCTGTAGTAGCGCTGCCAGGCTTCCTTCCATTGCCTTTGCTTTGCGTACAGCGTCAAGACGCTGAATTCTCGGTCGATGACAAAGCGGCCGGAATCTTTGGCTTGCGACAAAATTTGCGCGTAAATGTCCTTGCCGCCGATTTTAAGCAAAACGTTCTTTGCGTCGCCGGAATTGAAGGCGTAGCTTGTTATGGGACCGGGGAGCCTAAAGTCTTTTTTTTCGACGCAAAGGGAGTCAACGGCGCTAAGGATGAATTGCTGGCAATCGTCGGCGACGCTTTTGTCGGCGTAGCATAGAAAGACAAGGTGAACTGGCTTTGCGACGGTCGTGACGGAAAGGCCCCAGCCGGCTTGCGGCGTGTCGTTTCCCGGAAGCTTGAATTCATATTGGGCTATCGAAGCCTGCCTTCCGTTCCAAACAAAGCCGTCAATCTCGCCGTCCGCGTTCAGCTTGTTCAAGACTTCTTCCATGGCCAAGTCGCTTCGTTGATAGCTTTCAAGCGGATACATTTTTATGGCCGCCCTGACTTTCATAAATTCGTGCTCCATGTAAAAAGACATGCCGTCGTCCGACGCGTCCTTTATGACAAAGCCTTCGGGCAAATCAAAGTTCCAGCCGTAATAAGAGGAAGAGTAAAATTCCGCAAAAAGAGAAAGGGGAGCGAAAACAAAAAGAATGGCAAGGGAAAAAATTTTAAAAACGCGCATGCAATCCGTCCTTGAATAATATTCAAATATTATATATCATTTTTTTCAAAATGAAAAGCAAAAAGAATGACAGCGCGGAAATTCCCGTGGTATACCAAAACCAGGAAATAATATTGATTGACAAGAGGGCGGGGCTGTCCAGCCAAGGCGGAGCGGGCGTGGGCCGCAGCGTTGACGTGGATTTGTCGGAACAATTGGGGCAAAAAATTTATCTTTGCCACCGCCTTGACAAGGAAACTAGCGGGCTTTTGCTTTGCGCAAAAAGTCCGTCGGCGGCAAACAAATGGTCGCGTCTTGTCGGAGAAAAAAGCGTTAAAAAAGAATACAAGGCGCTCTGCTTTGGCCTTCCCAAAGACAAGAGCGGAAAAATCACGCTTCCGATAAACGAAAAGGGCGGCCCAAAATCCGCGCTTACTTTTTACGAGCTTGAGAAAAGCTTTTCGGAATCAGAGGCTGCCGGCTTTGACGCGTCGCCCCTTTGCGTCATGCGACTTTCCTTGGGAACGGGAAGAACGCACCAAATAAGAATACACTTGGCCCAGAGCGGCCTTCCGATTGTCGGCGACG
Source organism: uncultured Treponema sp. (assembly GCA_900316905.1). Taxonomy (GTDB): domain Bacteria; phylum Spirochaetota; class Spirochaetia; order Treponematales; family Treponemataceae; genus Treponema_D. The sequence goes on along the minus strand of ONET01000012.1, from coordinate 1,997 downwards.
ACAAGTACGGCGATTTTAAGCTTAACAAAGAGGCGAAAAAGCTTTTGGGAATAAAGCGCCTTTGCCTTAGGGCTTTCCGCCTTACGCTGCCCTTGGACGGCCAAGAGCGCGTCTTTGAGCTGCCGTGCGACTGGCCGGGCGCGCTTGGCTCGTAAAAGGGCGGTCGATGTTGCCATCGGCAAAAGCGCGTTCCGCTTGCAAAGTTGCCCTGTAAGTGATAGTATGAGCTTATGGGGAAAATATCGCTTCCAGAAGACTTTCATAACTATCGAGTTCATTTTGTGGGAATAAAGGGCACCGGAATGGCAGCCCTTGTCGAGATTTTTTTTGACGCCGGAGCGGCGATTACCGGAAGCGACGTGTCCGAGCGCTTTTACACCGACGAGATTCTTGAATCCCTTAAAATAAAGGCGCTTCCTTTTTCTGAGTCCAACATTACAAAAGACATAAACTTGGTCGTCTACTCAAGCGCCTACAAGCTGGACCAAAATCCGGACCTTGTCGCCGCCCAAAGGCTGGGCCTTCCTTGCGCGCTTTACACCGAAGCCTTGGGCGCCTATTCCGAGCGAGCCTTTAGCGCGGGCGTTTGCGGCGTTCACGGAAAGACAAGCACAACCGGCATCGCGGGAACGATTTTGTCCGAGCTGGACTTGAACGCGCAAGTTTTGGCCGGAAGCGTCATCAATTCCTTTGGCAAAAAATGCGTCTACACGTCGCCCGCAGCGACTGCTTGCAAGGCCGGGAAGGCCGCGACCGAGAATGAAAGCAAGGCCAAAAAGGCCGCCCAAAAATTCTTTGTGGCCGAGACATGCGAATACCAGCGGCACTTCATGTCCTTTTGCCCGCGCGCCATTTTGCTTACCAGCGTGGAAAGCGACCATCAGGACTATTACCCGACCTTCGCCGACATTCAGGCGGCCTTTGTCGATTACATTTGCAAATTGCCCCAAGGCGGAACTTTGGTCTACTGCGCTGATGACGCTGGAGCTGTGGAGACAGTTCAAATCGCATTGAAAAAGCGCTCCGACATAAGGACAGTTCCCTACGGAACAAAGGCGGAAGGCCCTTGGCGCTTGGAATGGCGCGAGGTTAAAGAGCAAAAAAACAATTTTTGGACACAAGCCTTGGGCGAGGCCTTTTTGCGCGTTCCCGGAAAGCACGAGGTTTTGGACGCTTGCGGAGCGGCTGCCTTGTGCGCCTGCCTTTTGCGCGAGGCCGGAAAGAACCCCAGCGACTATATAGAACAAATAAAGCGCGGCCTTGAAAAATTTTCCGGCGGAAAAAGGCGGAGCGAAGTGACAGGGCGCGCAAAGAATTCTTTTGGCGACGACATAGTTTTTGTGGACGACTACGGCCACCATCCGACGGCGGTAAAGACGACATTGGCGGGCTTTAGGGACTTTTACAGCGGTAAGAAAATCATCGTTGACTTTATGAGCCACACTTACTCGCGCACGCAGGCTTTGCTAAAAGAGTTCGCGGCGTCCTTTGACAGCGCCGACACGGTAATCTTGAACAAGATTTATTCGAGCGCCCGCGAAAATCCCGCCGACTTTTCGATTACCGGAAAAACGCTCGCCGACGAGGCGGCCAAATTCCACAAGGACGTTCACTACAAAGAAGACTTTGACCAGGCCGCCTCTTTTGGCGCGGAGCTTTTGTCCAAAAAGGCGGGCGCCGAATTCCCCAATGGCTATTTGTTTGTCACGATGGGGGCGGGCGACAACTGGAAGGTGGCGCAAAAAATTATGGCCGCCGGATTTTTGGAGGGCGAAAAATGAACAGCATGACAGGATACGCCTACAAGGAAGACCTTGCGGGAACGGCGCAAATCAGCGTTGAGATAAAAAGCGTAAACAACCGCTTTTTGGACTTGAGCGTCTCGCTTCCGTCATTTTTAAATCCGATTGAAGCAAAAATACGAAAGCTCGTCGCCGAAAAAATCGCGCGCGGAAAAGTGGACCTTGCGATAAGGGTTCGCGAAAATCAATCCAATT
>ONET01000061.1 GCA_900316905.1 uncultured Treponema sp. | reverse complement strand
GCTTGAGCAAATCATGGCCTTTGACAAGAACGCGCGCGTCGTTATGGTCAGCGCCTTGGGAAAAGAGGAATTGGTAAAAAAATCTTTGCTCCTTGGAGCCAAGAACTACATCATCAAGCCTCTTGACAGAAAGAAGGTCTTGGAGCGCATAAGCGCCGTCTTGAAGTAGTCAAAAAAAACGCTCCTTGCGGAGCGTTTTTTTTATGTAAAGATGTCCGGTCAAGCCCGAGCTGGGCGCTTTCCGCCATCGCCGCTTTTGGCGCGGCAATTTTTTTGCAATTACAGTTGGGCCGCCAGCTTTTCGGCTTCCTGCTTGACTTCTTCAAAGAAGCGGGCGATGTGGAATCCGTCGGCGACGGCGTGGCTGATTTGCATTGTGAGCGGAAGCTTTGTCTTTCCGTCAGAGTCTTCGGCTTTTCCGAATGTGACGATGGGCGCCAAATACTTTCCGCTTTCGGACATTTTCATGTTGACGGAACTATATTTAACCCAAGGCACGTATGAGACTTCAAAAACGCTTTCGGGGAATTCGTCGGCGTTGAGCGTTGCGCATTTTTCGCCGCTTTTGATGTCAGTTTCGGCGCCCTTGGCGAATTCCTTGTAGTTTTCCTTCCATTCAGTGCAAACGCGGGTGAATGTTTCTGTGTCCGGGTGGAAGACGCGGTGAATCGTGGAAACGTAATCCCAAATCATAAGCTCGCCGTTTTCCTTGCAATAGCCCACGCGGAATTCCTTGTGGGCGTTTATCACTTTTGTGATGGCGTAAAGCATCGGAACGTAGATTTTGTCTTGTCCGACTTTTTTCGCCAAGGCGCTGATGTCAATGTCGGCGGTCATCGCGCACATTCCCTTTGATCCGTGCGCGTAATAATTGTAATAGGGCGTTCTTGCCCAGGTTTTCATATCCAAAGGCTTGTAGCCCGCTTCTTTTACCATATCAACCTCCGTTTTATAGCGGAATACATTCTACCACACTTTTCGCTTTTTTTCAATTTTTAGGCGCTTTTTTTTGCCGGATTTTTTTATAAAAAAAATTCGCAAAAACTTGATTTTTTCTGAGATTGGCGCTATAATTAACAAGATTTAAAATATGGGGATTCGTCCGGTTTGTTTATAATAGGAGAATGGCAATGAAAGCAAAATCAATATGTCTGTGCGCCTTGTTTGCTGCCGAAACTTTGTTCGCTTTTGCAGTCCCCAGCGCTTCAAGTGTCGCCCAAGATTTTGTGACGGTGGTTCCGTCTGGCCAATCGGTTCAAGTCAATAATTTTGCGGGAACTATCGGAGCGCAAACAATCAAGAGTTTTTCTATCAGCAAGTTTGAGGTGACCCAAGACTTGTACAACAGCGTCATGGGAGCCAATCCGAGTTCCTTCAAAAGCGCCGCCGCCCCGGGAGAGGTTCAAGGCCGCCGCCCTGTTGAAAACATCACATGGTATGACGCGGTGTTCTTTTGCAACCAATTGACCGCCCAAACTTTGGGAGCGGCCGCCCAATGCTACACAATTAATGACGTGAAACGCGACGGCAGCGGAAAAATTGTCAGCGCGACCGTCACTTGCGACCTTACAAAGACCGGCTATAGGCTTCCCACCCAGGCTGAATGGGAATTGGCGGCCGGCGGCGGAAGCGACTTCGCAAGCTACATGTACTCCGGAAGCGACGATGTCAACGAGGTCGCATGGTATTACTTTAACAGCGAAAACAAGACCCGCGAGGTGGGAAAGAAAAAGCCCAACGAGCTTGGAATATACGACATGAGCGGAAACGTTTGGGAATGGTGCAACGACCTTAAAGCCACAAACGGAAAGTGCGCCAACCGGGGCGGCGGCTATGCCGGAACCGACACGATGTACTACGAGATAACAAACCGCAACTGGGATCCGGCGGACTTTTCCAACTTCTACTTGGGAATGCGCCTAGCCCGCACCTTGTAATAATTTTTTGCAAGCCCAAAAAGCGCCCGCCAAGCTGCGGGCGTTTTTTATTTTCCCGCCGCCGTCGCTGGGGCCCCGCAACTGGTAGCCGCCCATTTTTTTTTCGCGTTAATATAATGAAAAAGCATTTAAGGTAGAACGAAGAAAAAGCGGCGAACAGGGCGGGACGCAGGCAAGTAAAGTTTGGAGGGACCCGCCAGCGAAGCGTCTTGGCCGTAGGCAACAAGACGAGAGCGAAGGGCGGGAGGCGCCAAATCTTTCTTGCCGTCGCTGGGACCCGCCCGATTCGCCGCATTTTTTGCGTTTTACTATTGATTAAGTTTATTCAATTCATTATAATTAACGCTCACACTGTATGGTGTATTATTGTCTAAATTAGAACTTGGCTCCAGTTCGAGTCTTGAGTTCTACATGGAGGTTTAAGGTGGTCAAAATCAGACTTAAGAGATTTGGCGCGGCCAAAAGGCCCTGCTACCGCATCGTTGTAATGGACGCGAGAAAGCCCCGCGACGGAAAGACGATCGAAGAAATCGGCGTTTACCAGCCCATCGAAGTTGCGGACAAACAAATCGCTTTCAAAGAAGACCGCGCCAAGTATTGGCTTAGCGTCGGCGCTCAGCCTACTGACACAGTGGCTAGAATTTTCAACAAAAAAGGCCTGGCCCGCAACGGTCAGTCAAAGTAGGAATCGCAAATGGAAAAAGACCTGATTGAATACATAGCGAAATCATTGGTCGATAATCCGGACGCGGTTTCTGTCAATGAGACTGAAGGCGAACGAGGCCCTGTTTTGGAGTTGAAGGTTGCCGACAGCGACATCGGAAAAGTAATCGGCAAGTATGGCCGCATTGCGAAAGCCTTGCGAACTGTTTTGGGCGCGACGGCTAACAAAGACGGCAAGCGATACAGCCTTGAAATTCTGGACTGATGGCGCCGATGGATTTGACTGTGGCTTTTGTCCGAGGCGCGCATGGCCTTTCGGGCGAATTTAAAGTTGAGAGCGCTTCCGGCCGTTATGAGCACATCGCTCAGTTAAAGGAAGTCGCTTTGAGGCTAAAGGGCCAGACGACGCTCTACAAAGTTGAGCGCGTGGAAGGTTCCGACAACGCCTTTTACATGAAATTGGCGGGAGTTGATTCTCCGGAAGCGGCAAAAAAGCTCAACGGCGCCGAACTTCGCGTTTCCCGCGATAAAGCCCTTCAGCCTAAAGAAGGCGAATGGTTGATTGAGGATCTGAAAAATTGCTCTCTTGTTTACTGCGAAAACGGATTGGCAAATGGAGCGCCTGTAGTTATAGGTTCTATCACAGACGTATTGGAAGGCGGGGCGGGCGACCTGTTGGAGGTTGTCCTTTCCGAGAGTTGCAGCTTGCTTGACGACAGCGTCAAGAAAACTTCCAGCGGAAAGCCGAGAACGGTTTTGGTTCCGTTCAACGACACGCACGTTGGAAAAGTTGACGTTGAAGGAAAGACGGTTCAACTGACGCACCTCTGGATTCTGGAGTAATTCCATGAAATTTACTGTGCTGACCTTATTTCCTGAGATTCCGCGCGCTTTTTTTGAAGCCTCAATCATGGCGAAGGCGGTTGAAAAGGGAATTATTGCCTACGATTTGGTGAATGTCAGAGATTTCGCTCTTGACAAACACCGCACTTGTGATGACAGTCCGTATGGCGGAGGGGCGGGGCAGCTTATGTTGCCTGAGCCTCTTGGAAAAGCGCTTGACAGCGTTGAGGCCTACAAAAAGGGAAAGCGCGTTGTTTACGTGACCCCAAGCGGAAGGCCCTTGACGCAAAAGAAAGCGCAAGAATTGAGCCGGGAAAAAGAGCTTGTGATAATTTGCGGCCGATACGAAGGAATCGACCAGCGGATTATCGACGAATATGTTGACGACGAAATTAGCGTCGGCGACTATGTGATGTCCAGCGGCGAAGTTGCCGCGCTTGTCATCGTTGATACTGTGTATCGTTTGATTGACGGCGTGATTTCTTCCGAGTCGCTTGACGAAGAAAGCTATACCGGCTCGCTTTTGGAGTACCCTCAATACACTAGGCCGCCTGTGTATAAGGGAATGGAAGTTCCGCAAGTTTTGACTGGCGGAAACCATGAAGAAATCCGAAAGTGGCGTCTTAAAAAACGCCTTGAAAAGACTTTCATGAACAGGCCCGACTTGCTCGCCCAGGCGAGAATGAACGGAAGCTTGACAGCGGAAGCCGAAAAGATGATTGAGGAAATAGCGGGTTTTGCCTACAAAAGGCATAATCCTAAACGGAGAAAATGATGGATTTGATTAAAACTATTGAAGAAGGCCAGAAGCGCGCCGGCGCCCAGGCTTTTAACGTTGGAGACACCGTAAAAGTTTACTTCAAGATTATTGAAGGAAAGACAGAGCGCATTCAGGTGTTTGAGGGAATCGTTCTTTGCATGAAGAACGCGGGCGCCCGCCGCACCTTTACTGTTCGCAAGATTTCTTTTGGCGTTGGCGTTGAAAGAATCTTCCCGATCAACTCACCCCGCATTGTCAAGGTTGAGGTTGTCCGCCCCGGCAAAGTTCGCCGCGCCAAGCTTTACTACTTGCGCGACCGTGTTGGAAAGAAGGCCAAGGTTAAGCAGTTGGTTGGAGGCGCTGTTGCCGCCGCCATCGCCGCCCGCAATGCCCGCGCTGACGCCGCCGCCGCTCAGAAAGAAGCTGAGATTAAGGCTGAGCAAAAGGCCGAGCACGCCGCTGAAGCCGCCGCCGCCAAGAAATAAGTTGATGGCACGCTCCTGCGTTTTTTTACGCGGGTTATTGAGGCGCGAAAATTTTTATTCGCGCCTCAATAAGGCCGAGTCAAGGCCTTGAGCGTAGCGTGCCTTGACCGGACTTATGCAAATTGTAAGCGTAAAAGCTCAAAGCGCCCTTGCGGGAGTTCAACAGAACTTGCGTGAGGGCGATTTTGTTTTTGTTCGCGTGTTAAAAAATTTAGGCGGCTCCAATTATTCGGTTTCCTTTGCGGGCGGCCGGTTTTCAGTGATGTCGGAACGAGTCCTGACGCCCGGGGAAACTTTTAGGGCGCAAATTTCTTTGGCTGGCGGAAAAGTTTTGCTTACGCCAACTGCTAACGGCGGAGCCGCTCCAGGCGTTTTGTCGCCCGAAAGCGCGGGCTTTTTGCAAGGCATGGGCTTGGCGGCTGACGCGGCGGGCCAACGAATATTGCAGTTTTTGACGCAAAACGGCGAGCGCCTTGACGGCGCCTTGATGCAAAAAGCCCTGAGGTTGGCTAAAAAATTTAAGGGCAGGGAAAGCGCCGCCGCTGAGGCCGCTTTGGCTTTGGAAGAAAAAGGCATTGAAAGCGACAGCTCCGCTTTGGATAAAATAATGGACTTGCTTGGCGGCGGCGAAAGCAAGGGCGGCTCCGCCTTTGATGAAAGCCAAGCTCGGGAAAAGGACGGCAAAAAAAATTTTTCGCGCGACAATGAGGCCGCCCGCTCAAACGATTCCGCTTTAAAAAATCAAGACCCGGCGCTTGTAAAAGAATTGGCGCAAGAGTTTGAGCGCTGGTTTCTTTCTCTTTTAAATTTGGCGCGGGCCGACGAAGGCGGAATGAAAAACGGCTCGGGCGAGGAAGGCGCGGATTTTGCGGTCGCGAAAACTGCGGCCACGGGCGAGGAAGGCGCGGATTTTGCGGTCGTGAATACCGCGGACGCGGCGAGTTTTTTGCCGCTTTTCAACCAGTTGCCGCGACGTTCAAGTTCCGACGAAAAAAAAGGCTGGATATTGCTTCCGTTTGAGATAGAAAGAAATTTGGCCGAAGGAGATTCCCCCGCTTCCTTTTTTACGAGTGGAGGATGCTTGGGCCTTTTCTTGAATTACGAAAAAAATATTGCGGAAAAGATGGCCGCGACATTTAAAAGCAGTAGCGGAAATATTTGTTTTTCGGTATACTTTAATGGCAAAAAAATGCCAAGGAAGGTTGAAGTTTCCGCCAGCGAAAGCGCTTTGCGGGAACTTTTGCAAGAAAACATTTCTGTTTTGCAGGCCGCCTTTGGCTCGGATGTCCAAGTTGGAGTCGTTTCTTATGAAAGCGCCTCCGCCTTTGCCGTTGAAAATTTGCCGCTTTTTGGCGTGGAGGCTTTTGCGTGATTGGACAAAAAAAAGCGGTGGCTTTAAAATATCCCGTTGGCTCGGCGGCTCCATTGTTGGTCGCGAGCGGCAAGGGCTTTTTGGCGGAAAAAATTCTTGAGATTGCGGAAGAGGAAAAAATTCCGATAGTCCAAGACGCAAATCTTTCCGAGGTTCTTTCCGTCCAAGAAATTGGCTCGGCTGTTCCGACGGAAACATGGGAAGCGTTGGCTAAGGTTTTTGCCTTTGTTCTAGATTTGGAGAGGAAACGGAACGGTGTTGCGCAGAATTGAAGTGACCGACATTGAATTGAACATGATTTTTTCGGCGCCTGTTTTTTTTGAAGACGGAAAGAACATGTTCCTGGCGGAAGGAAAAGCCGTCAAGGCTTACCATTTGGCCGCGCTAAAAAAATGGAAGGTTCCTTTTTTGTTGACCAGCGGAAAAGCCATAGAGCAAGGCGAAGGAAGCAATATCGAGCGGATGGCCGGCTTTGACAGAAAGCGCATGGACGTGGCGAAAGGCGAGCCTGCGGACGATGTTGAAGAGCTGGAAGAGTTGGAAGAAATTTAGTTCCGATGAAAAATTCCTCCAACACAAAAATTCTTGGGAGCGCCGGCGAAGACCTTGCCGCAAAGATGTATTCCGACAAGGGCTTTGAAATCGTCGCGCGCAATTATAGAATTCGTTCCGGGGAAATAGACATAATAGCGGAAAAAGACGATTTGCTTGTCTTTTCGGAAGTTAAGGCGCTGCCTGGCGGAGACGCGGATGTTTTGGCCAGCGAATTGGGGCCAAGAAAACAGCGCAAGATTGTAGAAACCGCTAAATATTTTTTAAAAAATCATCGACAATATAGTAACAAAATAATTAGATTTGACGCTGTGGTCGTGGGGCTTCCCGGCTTTGAAAGCGTCCATCTGATTGAAAACGCATTTTCAGAAAACTGGACTTAGGGCGGCGAAATTTTCGCTTGCATGAACTTTATGGGTGTGGGGAGGAAGATCCTAAAAAATGAGCGCTGCATTAGACTATGCCCCTTACGATGTCGTCGAGGCGGAATATGAGTATGACGATTTGCCTCCAAGACTTTTGGCGCTGCGCGCGAAAATTCACGACTCTTCGTATCTTGACAACGCGATCAACCGGATTGCGAGCGTAATTAGCCGCAACATGGTTGACAATCCTGACGAATTGCACTTAAATTCAAAAGAAGGATTGTATTTGTAATGGGTAGAAGAGATAGAAATAACAGAAGGCAGGGAAGGCAAAAAAGCCCTTGGTCTTCGTCAAGGCCGGAAGCCAAGCCGGCCTTGCGTCCGCGTTTTAATCCAGAGACTCCGGCTGACATTGCCGCGCGCGAAAGCGCGATTCGCGATTTTAAGGCCCGCCAAGTTGTTTGTCCGATTTGCGAAAAGCCTATCGAGGATTTGGCCAGCGCCATCGCCGACAAGGCGAGCGGAAAGCCGGCTCACTTTGATTGCGTTCTAAATAAATTGACGAGCGCCGAGTCATTGGCGGCAAACCAGCGCGTGGCGTACATAGGGCAAGGACGTTTCGCCGTCCTTTCGTATGAGAATCCGTCGGACACAAAGCATTTTAAAATTGAAAAAGTAATCGAGTGGGAAGACAAGAACAATCCGCTTGATTGGCGCGGCGAGATGGCTGAGCTTTATTCTAAGGTGAAATAGGAACGGTATGTCGCTCCGCTAATTTTGCATTAGGAAATTATTCAACTGCGCTCTCGCGAGCGCTGGCAATCAAGGCACGCTTCGCTCAAGGCCTTGTCTCGTTCCTTTTGCGGCGCGAATAAAATTCTGCCGCTTCGCGTCATTATGGCAGGGAAACTATCCACTTGTCCGCTCACGCGGACTGCCATTATCGCGCCGCAATAGCGGCAATCAAAACTCGCGCGAACAGCGGTATTAGAACTGCGCGCCGCAAAAAAAACGCCCAAACTTGGGCGCTTTTTTTTTCTTAGTAAGATGCCGAAAACCGGGATTGAACCGGCACGGCCTTTTACGGCCGAGGGATTTTAAGTCCCTTGTGTCTACCAATTCCACCATTTCGGCTTTCTTTTATATTATCATTTTTTTCCCGTTAATGCAAGCGGGCGGCATGGGCGGCGAAAGCGCTCGAAATGCCGCTGTTCGCGTGAGCTCGTTAGCGAGCGGAATTCATTATAAGCATTTGCAGGCGGTTTTCGATGTTGGCAAAGCTTACGTCGGGGTCGTAGTCCAGCGGCAAAATCTGCGCGTCGGGGTAGAGCTCCTTTAGCTTTTTTGTCACGCCGCGGCCGATGATGTGGTTGGGCAAACAGCCAAAGGGTTGCAAAATGATGAAGTTTTTGCAGCCTTCCTCCGCGTAGTGAATTATTTCGCCTGGAATCAAGATTCCTTCGCCCGAGTCAAAGGTGTGGTAAATTATTCCGTCGCTGCCTTGCGCGATTTCGCTGAGGCGCGCGGCTCTTTTGTAAAGGGGGTGGCTGGCCGCGATTTTGTCCGTCCACTTGTGGGCAATCTCAAAGAACTGGTTCACGACGCTCATCATTATCTTTTCGCCAAGCGGCCGCGATAGCTCGTTTTCCTTTATTTGCGCCTTTTGCGCAAAGTAATTTTTTTGGATTACGTCGGCCATGCGCGCCTCGATAATCTCAAAGCCGTTTTTCTCAAGATACAATTCGATGTCGCGGTTTGCGCCAGGGTGGAAATTCAAAAGGTATTCGCCAACGATTAAAACGCGCGGACGCAAAACGCTTCTGTCATACTCAAGCGCCTTCATTCCCTCGATCGCTTTGGCAAAGCCTTTCTTTATTCCGCCGATTCCTTTTCCTATTCCCTCGACAATATAGTCCATGCCTTTTTCAAAGGCCGCGTCCGCGCTTCCCTTGACCTTTTCGTACGGACGGATTTTCCGCAAAAGTTCTTCCATGACGTCAATCATCGGAAGGGCCGTGGCCATTTTTAGCGACGCGGACAAGTTCATCTTAAAGCCCGGATGCAGCTTGTGGTAGTCAACGTCGTCGTTTGTGACAATCGCTATGTCCTTGTAGCCCGCGTCGTCAAGCGCCTTTCTTAAGAGCGCGGCGTAGTGGGTAAGGCGGCAGTCGCCGACATATTTTCCTGTGGCCACGGCAACTTGCGCGTTGTCGTACTTTCCGCTTTGGAGCGCGTCCAAAACTTCGCCGATCACTATTTGCGCGGGGAAGCATATGTCGTTGTGGACGTATTTTTTGCCAAGCGCGATGGCGTTCTCTCGGCCAACTTCAAGCGGAATTGTTTTTAGGCCCTGCGTGGCGAGCGAGGCCGCCATTATTTGGCTAAAGGCGTGCGACGTGTTTGGTATCAAGACGACTTTTTCTTTGACGTCGCGTTTTGTGAATTTTACTTTGTATGGCTCAGGAAGATCGCGTGGGGCTTCTTCCTTTCCGGCGTCGCGCTTCATTTGGATTGTTTGGACAAAGGAGCGGACGCGGATTCTAAGCGGCCCTTGCACGTCGCTTTCGTCCATCTTTAGAACAAGCGGGCTCTTTCCAGAAATTTCTTTCATCAAGCGGACGATTTCGTCGCTAAGGTAGGCGTCGTGGCCGCAGCCAAAGCTTACGAATTGCGCGTATTCGAGCGCCGGGTGCTCCGCCGCGATTATCGCCGAACCGAGCATTCGCGCGTGGAAGTTGTTTACGATTTCAAGCCTGCTCTTGCTTAAGTCCACTTGCTCAAGGCCGGGAACGGAATCCGCTGTAAGGACAGGAATTCCCAATTGCGTGAACAAGTCGGGCAGGCTATGGTTTACAAGCGGATCGTTTTGGTAAGGGCGCGAGGCGAGGACTATCGCGTACTTGTTTTTCGCGGTCACGTCGTTGATTATTTTTTGCGCTTCCTCCACTAGCGTCCGCTTGAATTCCTTCATGGCTTTTTCGGCGTAGTGAATCGCGCGGTCCACGCGGAATTTTGAAAGGCCGAAATTTTTTATGAAGTATTCTTCCAACTGAAGCTTTTTGTCCTTGTCGCTTTCCCAAAAGAAAATCGGATCGTCAAATGGAATGTTCCATCTCTTTAGAGGGTTGTCGGAATTTTGGATGACCCAAGAATAGCCTTTGACAATCGCGCACATGTAGCGGCTCGTGGCCTCTGTGTTTTGCGACTCATATGTGGCCACAATCGGCATGAAAATTCTGTCCACGCCTTTTTTGGCCAAGTTGCGAAGGTGGCCGTGGACAAGCTTTGCAGGAAAGCAAACCGTGTCGCTTGCCACGGCGTTTAGGCCGTTCTCGTACATCGCGCGGTTTGAAAGGTCCGAAAGCTTTGCGTCAAAGCCCATCGAGCGCAAGAGCGTTGTCCAAAAGGGCGCGGTTTCCCAAAAGCTAAGGACGCGCGGAAGGCCAAAAGTGATTCCGCGTTTTTTGGCGTGGCGGCTGATCCTGTAATCCTTGAACAAAAGTTCCTGCCGCAATTTAAAAAGGTTCGGCGCCTTTTGAATTTTTTGTTCCTTGATTTGCTCGACTACGGCCGCGTCCTTGGGGTCGCCCAAAATCTCTCCGCGCTCGCAGCGGTTGTTGGTTATTAGCCGCGCGCCGTTGGAAAATTTTACAAGAGTGCGCTTGCAGTGGTTGGCGCAGAAGGGGCAAATTACGTTTGTCTCCTGCTCGTAAGAAAAATCATCCAGCGCGTCAAGACCTATAAAGGTCGTGGGCTCCCCGGACTTTTCCATTTTTTCCTTTGTCAAAAGCGCCGCTCCTATCGCTCCCATGATGCCGGGGTAGGGCGCGCGGTAGACTTCCTTTCCGGTGTACTCTTCCATCGCGCGCAAGACCGCGTCGTTTTGGAAGGTTCCGCCTTGGACTACGATTTTTTTGCCCAGCGAGTCGATGTTGGAAACGCGGATTACTTTTGTAAAGACGTTTTGGATTATCGAGCGGCAAAGGCCCGCCATTATGTCTTGGGGAAGCTTTCCGTTCCTCTGCTCGGTCACGATGGAACTTGTCATAAAGACCGTGCAGCGGCTTCCCAAAACGGCGGGGCTCTTTGACTCAAAGGCGGCCGCGGCTATGTCCTGCACTTTAATGCCAAGCGTGTCGGCGAAGTTTTGCAAAAAGCTTCCGCAGCCTGAAGAGCAGGCTTCGTTTACAAGAATGTTGGTGATGATTCCGCCGCTGAGCCAAATGGCCTTCATGTCCTGGCCGCCGATGTCAAGGATAAAGTCCGCGTCGCCGATGTAGTGGCTTGCCGCCTTTGCGTGCGCCACCGTTTCCACCACATGATAGTCGGTGTTGAAGGCCTTGTTGAACAAAAGCTCGCCGTAGCCGGTGGAGCCCGCGCCCAAAATCTTTAGGTCAACGCCCTGCGCCTTGTAGCGTTCGCGCATTTCAATCAAAGCTTTTTTGGCGACGACAAGCGGGTCGCCTTCGTTTCCGGCGTAGAACCAGTCGATGATTTGCCTGTCCTCGTCAAGGAGGACAAATTTTGTCGTCGTTGAGCCGGAATCTATTCCAAGGTAGGCGCGCACGGACTCGCCGGGCGCGAAAGTGTAAACCTTGGGGCGCTTTTTTTCGTGGCGCCTAAAGAACTTTTCCTTTTCTTCCTCGCTGTCAAAGAAGGGCTTGGCTCCGGCGGCGGCTTCTTGCTTTTTGGAAAGGTCTTCCTCCAAAAGGCCTATAAGGTCCGCCAAAGACTTCTTTTGCTCAAAGCCCGGCCGCGAAAAAAGTTCCTCTATGGAAAGGGCCGCGCCCAAAGCTATTATCGTTTCAGGATGCTCGGGGATTATGACTTGGTCGGGCGCAAGGTTCAAGCGCTCGACAAAAACCTTTACAAGAGTTTTGTTGAATGTAAGCGGGCCGCCCTCAAAGGCCACCGGCGCCAAAATGTCAAGGCCTTGGCTTAGGCCTCCGATTGTCTGCTTGGCGATTGCGTGAAAGGCGCTTAGGGCCAAGTCTTCCTTAGCTATGCCGGAATTTAAAAGCGGCTGAATGTCGGTCTTTGCGTAAACGCCGCAGCGGCCCGAAATGTCGTAGACGCACTTTCCGCGCGAGGCGACGTTGTCAAAGTCTTCGATTGGAACTTTTAGGATTGAAGCCACTTCGTCGATGAAGGCTCCTGTTCCTCCCGCGCAGCTTCCGTTCATTCTCATGTCGCGGGTCTTTAGCGATCCGTCCTCGCGGCTAAAGAAAATCATTTTTGCGTCTTGGCCGCCAAGCTCGATGGCCGTGTTTACGTTTGGATAATTTTTTTTGAGCGCGATGGAATTTGCCACGACTTCCTGAACAAAAGGCAGGCCTAAAATTTTTGAAATGGGCTTTGAGCCGCTTCCTGTCATCGCGATTTTAAAGGCCTTGTCAGGAAAGCGGTCTTTTAACTGGCCAAGAGCTTCCAAAACGCTCTTTTTTTGCGCCGCGTGGTGGCGCTTGTATTGCGAGTAAAGAATTTTTTGCGCCACGCTGTCGTAGACCAAAAGTTTTGTCGTGGTCGAGCCTATGTCGATTCCCGCCCAAAGCGGCGCGCCTTCAAGTAGTGCCATTCCATCGATTATAGAGCAGCGGCCGGAAAATTTCAAGGGCGGTTTTCATAGCCGGCGGGGAGCCTATTTGTTTGAAAATTGAATTTTTCTTATTCCTATTGACCAAAAGCGAAAAAACTGTTATTCTATTGTTCCCCGTAACGCCAATGACCGCTCATCATTGGCTGCGGTTCGGATTTGATGCAAAATCTGATTCCGCATAAAAATTTTATTTTTAGGGTTTTAGTATGAAAACTATTTTTGTAAATGAAAAGGATCAAAAGCGCCAGTGGTTCATCATTGACGCCGCCGGAAAGCCGCTCGGACGCGTCGCCGCCAAGGCCGCTTCTGTAATTCGCGGAAAGAATAAGGTCACTTACACTCCCAACCAGGAAATGGGTGACTTTGTAATCGTAATCAACGCCGCCAAGGCTGTCGTTACCGGCGCCAAAGAGACTGACAAGCTTTACCACCACCACACAGGCTTTGTCGGCGGACTCAAGACTTTCACATATGAAAAACTTTTGCAGCGCCATCCGGAAGATCCGATGCGCTTGGCCATTGAAGGCATGCTCCCCGGCGGAATTCTTGGCCGCCGCTTGTGCAAGAACTTCAGAATTTACGCTGGAGC
The DNA here is from genome assembly GCA_900316905.1 of uncultured Treponema sp. Taxonomy (GTDB): domain Bacteria; phylum Spirochaetota; class Spirochaetia; order Treponematales; family Treponemataceae; genus Treponema_D. The sequence continues at coordinate 242 of ONET01000061.1, read as the reverse complement.
CGAACACCCGCACACGCCGCAGAACCCCAAGCCCTTGGAAGTTTGAGTAGAGGAGAATTGATATGGCAAGCACAAAGAACATAGCTATTGGTACAGGACGAAGAAAGACAGCCACAGCCCGCGTTTTCTTGCGCGAAGGCTCAGGCAAAATCGTTGTTAACGGAAAGGACGTAAAGGACTATTTCGCCACGCAGGAACAGGTTCGCGTCGTTCACCAGCCCCTTTTGGTAACATCAAACGAC
>ONET01000093.1 GCA_900316905.1 uncultured Treponema sp. | reverse complement strand
CCAAATGAAAAGTTGCGACGACTATTATAGCGCATGATTATAGAAAAATAAAGATGTTCGCGCGGGAATTTTTTAGGAACTTGCGCGCGGGGGAACACTCGCTAGGGGACGGGGGCTGGGAAACAGCGGCAGGAGGCCGCGTTGCAATAGGAACGGTCAAGGCACGCTTCGCTCAAGGCCTTGACTCGTTCCTTTTGCGGCGCGGACAATATTGTCGCGCCGCAATAAAAAAAAAGCCCCGCCAATCGGCGGGGCAATGCCCATCAGGCATTATCGGAGGCGTGGGTGGGAGGGGAAAACGCCCCCGACATTTATATTATCGTCCACCCCCGGCAAATTCTTTAATTATTTTTAAAAATTTTTTGCGAATTTTTGCATCCGCCTCCGATTTTTTTTGCGGCCTGTTTTGGGCTTTTTAAGCCTCAGCCGCAAATCTTCTTCTGGCACTCCGCGTACAAGTCGGCCGTTTTTTTGACGATTTCGGCGGGAATTTCCTTGATGTTGGGGTCGCCGGCCAGGTTGTTGGCCTTAAGCCAGTCGCGGACAAACTGCTTGTCGTAGCTTGCGGGGCTGGTTCCAACCTTGTAGGCGTCCTTGTTCCAAAAGCGGCTTGAGTCGGGCGTCAAAACCTCGTCGGCAAGGATAAGCTCGCCGTTTTCGTCCAAGCCAAACTCAAATTTTGTGTCGGCGATGATGATTCCGCGCTCGTTGGCGTAGTCGTAGCATTTTTTGTAGATGGCAAGGGCGGCCTTTTCGATTTTGGTTCCCAATTCCTCGCCCAAGTCCTTTTTCATGTAGTCAAGCGTCACGTTGATGTCGTGGCCTTCCTTGGCTTTGGTCGAAGGCGTGCAAATGGGCTCGGCCAATTTTTCGGCCTCCTGGTATTCCTTGTCAAAAGAGTGGCCCAAGAAAGGCTCGCCCTTTTTGTAGGCCTCGTACATGGAGCCGAACATGTAGCCGCGGACGATGACCTCGTAGGGAACCATCTTAAGCTTTTTCACCAGCATCGTCCTGCCCTCAAATTCCGGCTTTTGGAATTCGGCCGGCATGTCCTTTGTGTCGCTTGAAATCAAGTGGTTTTTGCAAATGTCCTTTGTAAGGTCAAACCACTTTTCGCTTACCGCGTTTAGGACTTTTCCCTTTCCGGGAATGTCAACCGGCAAAATCACGTCAAAGGCGCTGATTCTGTCAGTCGTTACGATTACCATGCGGCCGTCTTCTAGGTCGTAGACTTCGCGGACTTTTCCGCTGATGATTTTTTTCATGATATTTCCTCCAATACCGCTTTCAATTGCCGCTACTCTTCTTTTACGCTTGCGTCCACGTTGACGCTTACGTTGTAGCTTTTTCCATTTTGAATCGTGACTTTTTTTGTCACCTCGTATCCGCCCAAGTTGAACTTGAACAAATGCTCGCCGGCCTCCAAGTCCAGCGCCTCTCCGGCTTGAACCTCGTTTCCGTCAACAAAAATTTTCGTGCCTTCCGGCGCGCGGACGCGGACGGCGGGCGCCACGCTCTGCAAGTCCAAGTTAAGCTCGCTGATTTGCGCCTGCTCAATCATCACCGAGCGGGATTCGTTCCTAAATTTGTCCGACACCACGGAAACGCTGCGCTTTCCGGGCTTTAGCAATATCAAGCCGCTTTCGTTTGGCGCCGCCGGCTTTTCGTCAACGTAAACCGTGTATTCGCCGGCGTCGGCTCCGACATTCACTTTTAGCGCGCCGAAGTCCGTCAAAATGGCCTTTGCGCTGACTTCAAATTCCGCGTCCAAGACGCTTTGCGGAACGCCTTTCATCGCAAGCTGGTTTCGCAAAAGGACAAAGCCGCGCGCCTTTTCGGCAATCAAAGTTTTGTCTGCGTAGGGGCTGGACTTTATTGTGTTGCCCTTTATGAGCGGAACCGCGATAGACCATGAAAGCTGGCCGGGATAGAGGCCGGAATAAATTTCAGTTCCAGAATAGTCTATGCCTTTTTCCGTCGGAACGGGCGAAACGTTTGAATAAAGGGAGTAGAGTATTGTGTTCCTGTAGTTGGCCACCGCCTGCGGAATTTTCACCGTTATTTCAACGCCCTGGATAAAGATGGAGTCTGCCGGAAACTTGACAGCAAGGCAGTCGTTTATTCCGCACTTTTTTGTTTCCGACGCGGACTTTTCCGTTATCTCAAGGCAAACGGTTCTTTTGACGCGGAAAAGTTCGGCCTGGGCGCAATAGGCCAAGACGCTTATCGCTAAGAAAGAAAAAATTTTTTTCTTAAAAGACAACATTCCGCTTCCTTAAAAATTTCCGTAGGCTTCGGGATCGACCGGATTCCCGTTAAGCCTGATTTCAAAATGCAAGTGCGGTCCGGTCACTTGGCCCGTGCTTCCGCTTTTCGCGATCAAGTCGCCGCCTCGCACCGTCTTTCCTTTTTGAACGCCCTCTCTTATTGAAGAAAGGTGCGCGTAAAAGCTTGTCATTCCGCGTCCGTGGTCAATTTGAAGCCACTTGCCGTAAACGCAGTTCTCGCCGCTTCCCAAAACTTTTCCGCCCTTGCAGGCAAAAACGTTGGAGCCTTCCGGCGCGGCCATGTCCAAGCCCTTGTGGAACTGCTTTGCGCTTCCGCCAAAAGGATTGTCCCTTTGGCCGTAGCGGCTGGAAATTCTGTAATTCCTTACCGGCAGCTGCATCGAAGTGTCCAAGAAAAACGCCCGCTCGGTTGTCGTGAATTTTTCCCCCGCGAAAAAAGCGAAGTCCTTTCCGCCAATATTATAGCGCAAAATGCCCGGCTCTTCCAATAGGTCAAGGCGGTTTTTTTGCAATAAAATTTCCAGCGCGCTCGCGTCGGCCTTTAAGTCCAGCGGAACAAAAATTCCGTCAAGCGTGGGAATCAAGAGTCTCTTTCCGCCAATGGCTTCGTCCGCGCCTGTTATTCCGTTTATTATGCAGACTGAATCGTAGCGCAGGCAAAAGCGGCTGGCCAAGTCAAAAAGATTGTCGCCGTCGGCGGCCGTGTAGGCGTAAAAGCTTGGAAAAAAACTTTTTCCGCTCGCAAAAAGACGGCGGTTTTCTTCAACCTCGTCGTCAAATTGCTTGAGCATGTAGTCCTTGTCGCCGTTTTGGGTGGAATTTATTTGCGGAACTTTGTCAGGCTTGATTTGGATTGGATTTTTTTGGGAAAAGGCCGGCGCCGCCAAAAAGAGCAGGGCCAGGCAAGTCGCGGCGTTAAGAGCGGCCTTTGTCGGCATGGCGTTCAAGAGCGCGGACCGCTCCAAACAGCGCGGCGGCGGCCAAAACGCTTATGAAGAAAAACAAGCGGCTAAAGTTGGCCAAAGAGATTGCGGCCAGCGCGAATCCCGCCGCGATAATGAAAAGCTTTGCCGCAAAGAACAAGCTTTTTTTTAGGCCGGCCTTTTTAGCCGCGCGCGCGCTTTTGTAAAGAACAAAGAGCGCGGCGGCCAGCATAACCGCCCGGCTGTAAACGCCAGGCGCCTTGTTGGCAAAAAGCCACAAGGGAGCGATGACGGCAAAACTTGCCGTCACGCAAGCGGCGATAAAACCCGCGAGCTTTGCCAGTGAGAACAACTTGGATTTTATCTTGAGCGCCATTTATTCTTCCGAAATTGCTTCGGAGGGGCATGCGCCGGCGCAAGTTCCGCAGCTGATGCAAGTGGCGGCGTCAATGACGCGCTTTGAGTCTTTTTCTGAAATAGCCGATACAGGGCATTCAGATTCGCAAGCGCCGCAGTTTACGCAGGCGTCAGAAATTTTGTAAGCCATAAAGTTCTCCTTAAGAAATAAAATTCTTCTATTGCCAAGAATAGCGCATTTTTATTAAAAAATCAACCATTTTTATTGAAATCATAATTGTTTGTCGCTAAAATGTTCCCATGACTAAAGAAGAAATTGCCAAAATCATTGACCATACGCTTTTGGCCGCCACGGCCACAAGCGCCCAGATTAAAAAGCTTTGCGACGAGGCCAAGAAATACGGCTTCGCCTCCGTTTGCGTGAATCCTTCAAGGGTGGCCGAGGCCGCCAAGGAATTGGAAAAATCCGGCGTCGCCGTTTGCACGGTAATCGGCTTTCCGTTGGGGGCCGAGACGAGCGCCGGCAAGGCTTTTTGCTCCGGCCAAGCCGTGGCCGACGGAGCGGACGAAATTGACATGGTCATAAACATCGGCTGGGCAAAAGAAGGGAATTTTGCCGCCGTTCAAAAAGACATAGAGGCCGTCGTCAAAGCCTCAAAAGAGGCGGCCGTCAAAGCAAATAAATCCGTTCTTGTAAAAGTAATCGTTGAAACATGTTACTTGACCGACCAAGAAATACAGGCCGCCTGTCTTTGCGCCAAAAACGCCGGCGCGGATTTTGTAAAGACTTCGACCGGTTTTGGAAGTCCAAAAGGCCCGGACGGAAAGCCCCTGCCAAACGGAGCGCAAGTCCGCCATGTTGAGTTGATGCGCAAAACGGTGGGCAAGGAGATGGGCGTAAAGGCCAGCGGCGGAATCCGCGACGCAAAGGCCGCCCGCGCCTTGGTCGAGGCAGGGGCCAGCAGGCTTGGCTGCAGCGCCGGCGTCGCCATCGTTGAAGGCTGGGACCGCTCGTATTCTTGAATGCAAGGCTAAAATCGTTTCGCTAGTTGCCTGTTGCTTCCCAAAGCATCTTGTTGTCTTGAATGCTCCATTTGACGCGGCCTTCCGTGTAAAGGTAAGTCAAATAGGAGCGCAGGGAGCTTCCGATAAGCATGAATTGGCTTATCTTCATTTTTATTCCGCTTTTGTCGCAAAAAGCCTTTAGAAGCTCCTCGTGGGTTTTTGGCTCGCGCAAAAGTTCCTCAATGAGATTTTCGTTTGAAAGCGTGGAGATTAGGTTCAGTTCCGCAAGCGTCTCCGCCTCGTCGTAAGCCTCTCCGTGGCTTGGAACAAAAAAGTCGGCCTGGATTTTTCCGATGCGCTCGATTGATTCCTTAAAGGCGCCAACGTCCACCACAAAGGGGATCCAGTAGCGTTTGAGCATTGACCTGCCAAAGATTCCGTCGCCGGCGTAAAAAACTTTTTTGCCGTTGGCGGCGGCCAAAACGCCGACCATTCCAAAGCTGTGGCCCGGAAGGCCTGCAAAGTCAAATTGCAAGCCGCCGCAATCAATCTTTTGCCCCGGCTCGATTATTTTGTCTACAAAAACTTGCGGCGCGTGGAAGTACGGAATGTCCAGCTCGGGCAGGGGCTTGGCGCCGTAAAAGGCTTTCGCTTGTATGTCGGGAGTTTGAGCGCAAGACGCTTCGGGCAGGGTGGCCCAAATCTCGCAAGAAGTTTTTTGCTTAAGCAAAAGCGCGCCGCCAATGTGGTCCGCGTGGGCGTGGGTTAGAATGATCGCCTTTGCCCTTGTCTTTCCAAAGGCTTTCTCACATTCTTCCCAAAGCTTTCGCGCGTCTTCCTCTTTTTCGCCGGCGTCAACAAAATAAAGTTCCGTGAAGCCGTCTGCGTCCTTGCGCGCGGCCACGCCCACGTTTGTCGGTCCGGCAAAAAAGAAAAGGCCGCAAGCAAGTTTCTTTAATGTCAGCGGTTGACATTCGATTTTTGCCAAGGTCAGTCTCCGACGCTTTGCAATTCTTTCTTTAGCCTTATTATCATTACCGTGTCGCGGATTGCAAGCCCTAGGGAAGTCAAGAACAAGATGGACATGGCCGCGTAAAAAAGCGGGCTGCCGGGGTTGGCCTTAAAATCCTTGAACGTGACGTAAACCAGGAAGGCGCAAAGAAGAAGGCAGAGAGTCCTGTTGGACTCCAAGCCTTTCTTTTGGACTTCAAGTTTTTGTCTTTTTGCGTCTTCCATAGTTTTACTTCGCTATTTCGATTTTAACAACCTTGTAGTTGAATCTCGTTTCGTTGATGCTGAAAGAGAATTCCTCTTCGGGCTTTTTGTCCAAAAGGGCGTTTCCGCGCGGAGACATATAGGAAATGATTCCCTTGTCGGGGTCTGATTCCCAAGGTCCCATGATTGTGTAAACTTCGTTTTGGTTGGTGTCCAAATTCAAAAGCGTGACGCGGGTTCCAAAAGAAACGACGGCTGTTGACGCTGTGGTCGGATCGAACACCACGGCGCGGTTGAGAGCTTCCTGAAGCTTGGCGAGCGTGACGTTGAGGTAGTGCTGGTGCTCCTTGGCGGCCTTGTATTCGGCGTTCTCCTTCAAGTCTCCCTGGGCGCGAGCCTCGCCGATTTCCTTGGCGTTGGCGGGAATGTCAACCTTTTGAATCTTTTCGGCGAGCGCCTGCTTTTCTTCCAGCTTGGCGGCTGTGACCAACATTCCCTTGGGAGCGGAGGCCTTTTCTTCAGTCGTGCGGAATTTATATTCAGGGTACTTTTCCAAAATCTTGTTGCGGAGCGTTGTCTTGATTTTTGGCTCTAGGTCGGCGATGTCGTCAACCAAAGTGTACATCTTGGTCACTGTGGCCTCGTCGCCGCTGAACATGAAATTGGCCAAGACTTCGTTTTCAAACAAAATCTTCTTGGCCTGCTTGGCGATGTTCTTGTTTTCGGTGGTGTTCACATGGCTGGCAATTTCGCGGAAGCAAATCTCGATGATGTTCAAAAGCGCGATGAGCTGCTTTTCATAGACTACGCCGCTGTCCTTGTACCAAGCGTCGTTTTGGCAGTTTTCAAAGAGGAACAAAATCGCGGCGCGGAAATCCTTGTAGTCCTCGTAGCAGAAGGCCGTGAATTTCTTGAGCTTGTCGGCGCCTCCGTTTGCGGCGACGTCGTCAAGCATTTCCTTTTTGAGAACGGTGGGGAAGAGCTTTAGGTATTCGTCCTGCCAGTCCGGCAAAAGCTTGATGTTCTTTAGGAAGTCAGACTTAAGGCTTGTGTTCTTTGTGTCCTTGAGCTCATTGTAAACTTCGCGCGGGTTGTCCAAGTCGCCGTAAATTTGAGCGAACGTGTACTTGCAGGGGTAGGCGCGGGTCGGAATAAGAAGGCTGATTTTTTGAACCGTAAGGTAGGCCGCCACAATTTCGGTCGTCGCGCGGGTGATTGTCTTTAGGTAGTTGGTGAAGTACTGGTACATGTCGCTGAAAAGATCGCTGTCCTTTTCGGTCGCGTCGTCGTTGGCGAACTTCATTATGATGTCGATGCGGGCAAAGAAATTCTTTTGCGCCTTGAATTCGTTGGAGTATTTTTCTTCGCCGGTGATTTCATGGTCGCGGACGATGTACTGGCTGATGTCGTTGGGGTTCACGCCAAAAGTCTTGTCGTTTTCCAAAATCTTTTTGGCGGCGTTGTTCCAGCTGGTCCATTCCTTGTTCTCCAAGATAGAAGGAACAAGCTCGGCCTTGATTCTCTTGAGGTCGCATGAATTGCCGAAGCTTTTGATGATTGTCTTGAGCGTTCCAGCCTTGTCTTCCTTGACCATCTT
>ONET01000022.1:47019-64848 GCA_900316905.1 uncultured Treponema sp. | reverse complement strand
TTTATTAAATCCCCGAATATCATAGTGGTCAAAACCGGTTAAACTCTGAAACTGCCCTTTTTTTGTTCTTTGATATTGACAAGAGACTCGCCATATCATCTCTATGTCAGCCTTTTCGCCGTCGTCAAACATGACGCTTACGTCAAATGACATTTGCATTTGCCCCTGATTGTCCACAGGCGGCTCGTTTTCCGCCAGCTTTAGTTTTTTGACCTTGCGTCCGATTACGCTGGAAATGAAAGACTTTAATGCCAAGTCTGAGCCTTTGGTTCCCTGCGTGAAAAGGGCCTTGAAATTTACGTCTAGACGCGGATTCAATAAAGCCGTCGGCGACGGCCTTAAACTTTGTTTTTTTTCGCTCATATTGGGCCTCCATAAAAAAAATTTTGGCAAAAAAAAACGCCGCTCAGTTGCGCGGCGAAAATTCTTGCCCCATATAAGATAGAGGCGATTGCGCGTTTTTGCGCCTGTTTTTGGAAAAAAAATGAAAAAAAGCAAAAAAAAAGCGGCGATTGGAGCCGCAATGCGTTTGGGCAAGGAGCGCCGTCGGCGACGGCTTTTTAGGCGTTGGGGCGGCTGCAGTGAATCCAGGTAAGCTCGTGCTTGTTGTAGTTTAAGTGGACCACGCGGCTATTGGGAATGTCTTGGAATTTTTGGGCGGCCTCCCAGTCGATTCCGCCTTGCATTTTTATCGTGCAAATCATGTTTTTGGCCAGCCCGCTGGCGAGCCATTTTTGGGTCCATTCGTAGAGGCGGTCGGGGTAGCAGATTACGTCGCTAAGAACCCAGTCGCAGGGGCCTATTTCTTGCGGCGGAATTGTGAACGCGTCGCGCGCCCTAAATTCCACCAGCGGATTTTGCATAAGCCTGTCGTCCAAGGGGGAACGGTCCACGGCCAGGACGCTGGCGCCCAAGCCCGCCAAAACCCAAGTCCAGCCGCCTGGACAGGCGCCGGCCTCAAAGCACTTTTGGCCAGCCTTGGGAACTTGCGCCCCAAAAAAAAGGCCGGCCAAAGTAAGGCTTTCTTGAATCTTTAGGTAGGCGCGGCTGGGCGGATTTACGTGGTCTTCCACAAACGCTATTTTTCCGGCCGGCAAAAAGCTTGAAGTTTGGGCGCTGGCGAGAATTTGATTTTGGCCGGTCAAAGTGTACAAGCCTATGGGGCTTTGCGGGATTTTTGTCGGAAATGTTCTTTCCTTTAAGTTGACATACGGAAGCTTTTCTTGTATCAAGGCCGCGCGCCTAAAGAATTGGTATTGGACCGGAGCCCAATTGCGCTGGATTTTTTTTAGCTCTCCGGCGGCCTCGCCGATTGAGTCAAAGCGCAGGAAAAAGGGCTTTTCCATGACGGTCTGCGCGAACCAAGGATTGCTTGTGTTTTGAGGAAATTCCTTGAAATAAAAAAGGCGGCCGTAGCGTTCATACGGCAAGTCGATTTTGAGGCGTTCCGACAGTTCCGCCTGCAAAAAATTTTCCTGTCCTTCAAAGGCAAGAAAGGCTTTTCCGCCGCTTTCTTCTATATAAATTGGCATTGGGAATCCACGATTTGGCTTTTGCTGTCTTGGTCGCTTTCGTTTTTGCTTTTGAGAGACTCAACAAAGGCCCTTAGCTGTTCCGAGTCGGGCGAGCGCAATATTGTCATTCCCAAGAAAGTTTGGCCTGAGTCTTCGTTTACCCAAGCGGGATGGCAAATGAGCGTCAAGTCGCCGGTTGAATTGTCCGCCACTTGGATTGTGAGAGTGTAGTCGTCCTCTAGGTGAATGGACACTGGAACCGAATAAAAAATCTTGCAGCCTCGCGCGCTTATGTCAATCAAGTTTCCCGGCAACGCGGAAATTTCCTGGCATATCGCGCGGCCTAAAACTTGGTATCTCGGATCCTGCCGGGTTTTGGCTCGCATGGGGAAAAGTCTAGCGCAAAAGGCCGCTAAATTCAAGCGCCGGAACAGCTTGCGGGCTGGAACTGGGGGCGCGACGCGGGCCGCGTTTCGCATTTATTGAAAATGTAAAATAACGCGTTTTGGCGCGAATTTTTTTGCTTTTTTTGCGCGCTTTTGCGGAACTTCTAGTTGACTAAAATATGATTCGCTTTTATGCTTAAGATGTCAAGGCAACCGGTTGCCTAAACAGCCTTTCGGCTGTTTTACGAGTTTTTAGCCGCTTTGCGTCTAAAAACGTCGCATCATTTTGAGAGGTAAAATATGCGTTTTGTTGAGGAATTCGCGGGAATGCAGGCGGAAAAGTCCGCCGGTTCGATTGAAAAGTTTGCGGGACAGACTTGGTACAAAATAGCCAACGTCGATTCAATTCCGCCTTTCTTTATGACTATAACAAGTTCCAGCGACGCGTGGAATTTCATTTGGTCCAACGGAGCCTTGAGCGCGGGCCGCAAGGACGCCAACCGCGCGATTTTTCCATACTACACGGCCGACAAAATTTTGGACTTAAAGGCGACGACCGGCAGCTTTAGCGCCGTAAAGGTCAAGGGCAAGGACGGAACTTATCTTTGGGAGCCATTCGCCGACCAAGCGGAATTTAAGGTTGAACGGAACTTATACAAAAACGCGAGCGGCTCGCACGTGATTTTTGAGGAAATCAACAAGGAGTTGAATTTGGCCTGGCGGACCGAATGGACTAGCGGCGACAAGTACGGCTTGGTCCGCGTTTGTTCGATAAAGAACAATTCCGCCGCCGAGCTTTTGGTCCAAGTCCTTGACGGCGCGCAAAACATAATGCCTGCCTGCGCCAATATGGACGTTCAAACCACAACTTCAAACTTGATTGACGCTTACAAAAAGACCGACCTTGACCCGTCGGGCTTGGCGCTTTTTTCAATGTCGTCGGTTTTGACCGACAAGGCCGAGCCGAGCGAAGCGCTTTACTCAAACGTCTCTTACTTTACAAAAAAGGCCCAAGTTTACCTTTCGCCCAAAACGCCCGACTTGTTCAGGCGCGGCGCGGAATTGCAGGTTGACGAGGTCCTTAAGGGCGAGCGCGCCTCTTGCTTTATCAGGCAGGAATTCGCGCTGGGCGCGGCCGCTGAGGAAAAGTGGCTTCAAGTTTTTGACACGCGCTTGGAATTGAGCCGCGTTGAGTCCTTGATAAAGGAGCTGGGCGACCGCGCCGCTCTTGAAAAAAATATTTTGGCCGACGTTGACGCAACCCGCGCCTTGCTTGAAGAATACGTTGCCGGAGCGGACGGCTTGCAAAACACGGCGGACACCATCGCCTGCATGCACCACGAGGCCAACGTGATGTTCAACATCATGCGCGGCGGCGTTTTTGTCCAAAACAACGCGGTCAAGAGCGACGACTTTATGAATTTCATCGCCACAAGGAACGGCCCAAAACTGGCCGCCGTCAAGGCGCTAAATTTGCCTGAGACCGTTGACTACAGCGAATTGGGCCAGGCCGTTAAAAAGAGCGGCGACGCGCAGTTGGAGCGCCTTTATTTGGAGTACCTTCCGCTTTCATTCTCGCGCAGGCACGGCGACCCAAGCCGTCCGTGGAACAAGTTTTCAATCAACTTAAAGGACTCGCTTGGCCAACCGATTTTGAACTACGAAGGAAACTGGCGCGACATTTTCCAAAACTGGGAGGCGCTCGCGATGAGCTATCCGGTTTACATTACCGGAATGATAGCCAAGTTCCTGAACGCCACGACCGCGGACGGCTTTAACCCATATCGCATAACCCGCAGCGGCCTTGACTGGGAAATCCCCGAGCCAAACAATCCCTGGGCCAACATCGGCTACTGGAACGACCACCAAATCATTTATCTTGAAAAGCTTTTGGAATTGCAGGACAAGCTGGACTCCAATGTTTTGCAGAAATTGTTGAACAAAAAAATATTCACCGCGGCCAACGTTCCGTATCACATCAAGATGTATTCCGACATCGAAAAAAATCCGCGCGACACGATAACCTTTATGCGCGACCTTAACGACAAGATTTTGGCCGACGCAAAAAAGTACGGAAGCGACGCCAAGCTTTATGGAAAGGACGGAAATCCATACATGCTTACAATGGCGGCCAAGCTCTTGCAGTTGATTTTGACCAAGCTGGCCAACTTTGTTCCATACGGCGGAATTTGGCTCAACACGCAGCGGCCTGAATGGAACGACGCCAACAACGCGCTGGCCGGCTACGGCCTTAGCGTTGTGACCCTTTGCTACCTGCGCCGCATGATGGTCTTTGTCCGAGGCCTTTTTGAGCGAAGCGACGCGGCCGGCTGGAGCGTTCCTGTGGCGCTAAAGAGCTTCTTTGACCAGATTTCTGACCTTTACAAAAACGCCGACCAGGCCGCTTTGCGCGACGCGGCGGCCAAAAAGGAATTTGTCAAGAAGTGCGGCTTGGCTTTCCAAAACGAGCGCTTTGCCTTTTACGAAAAAGGCGCGCGCCTGGAGGAAACGCTGGACATTTCCAAGGCGGAAATTTTAAGCGCCTTTGACGCCTTTATCGCGGCGGCCGAAAATTCAATCAAGGCCAACAAAAGAAGCGACGGCCTTTACCATTCCTACAACACGCTTTCCATCAATTCCGACGGAATGGAAATCGGCTATTTGGAGGAAATGCTCGAAGGCCAGGTGGCCGTCCTTTCCAGCGGCTTGCTTTCCGCGCGAGAATGCGCCGACTTGTTCGCCGCCTTGGAAAAGAGCGCGATGTACGAGGAGCGCCAGCGTTCCTACATGCTTTATCCGTCAAAGGAACTGCCGCGCTTTGTCAAAAAGAACATTGTTCCCAAGTCTGAGGCGCAAAAGATTCCTGCGTTAAAGGCGGAACTTGAGCGCGGCTACACGGCGCCCGACGAAGGCTCGCTTGTTTACAACGACGCTGTTGACAGCAACGCGGTTCACTTTAACCCTGACTTTAGGAACGCCAACGTGTTGCTGGACGCGGCCGCCCGCATTTACCCTGACTTGCCGCAAGAGCAAAAAGACGCGCTTGCCGCGCTTTACGAAAAAACTTTTGACCACAAAAAATTCACTGGCCGCAGCGGAACCTTCTACGCGTTTGAAGGAATCGGCTCGATTTATTGGCACATGGTGTCAAAGCTTTTGCTGGCCGCGCAGGAAAATTTCTTCGCCGCCGTCAACGCAAAGGATCCGGCCGCCAAGGAGCTTGGCGAGCGTTACTACAAAATCCGCGACGGACTTTCGTTTAACAAGACGCCGGAGCTTTACGGCGCCTTCCCGATTGACCCCTATTCGCACACGCCGCATTTGCAGGGCGCCAAGCAGCCGGGCATGACTGGCCAAGTAAAGGAAGAAGTCATCACGCGCTGGGGCGAGTTGGGAATGGAAATCAACGAGGGCAAGCTAAAAATCAATCCGGCGCTATTGCTCAAAAAGGAATTTGGCGCGGACGGAAAGCTTTCGTTCACGCGCTTTGGAACGCCGTTTGAGTACACGCTTAGCGACGGAGCCGAGGTTAAAATATCGGTCGATTCCAACGCCTTTGGCGCCGAGCTGAACGAAGGCTTGAGCCGCGACTTGTTTGAGCGCAAGGGCAAGGTCAAGCGCGGATAGCGGCAGCGTAAAATAGTTTCAAGGCACAATGCGTGTGTAGCGCAGTTATCAAGCGGCGCCGATCAGTTGCAGCCGTGACTGGAAGCATTTTTTTGTTGTTCTATTAAGTATAAAGTTTTTTTTTGTGATTCCGAAAATATGACTATAAGACTAGAAAAATTTTTGAGGTCAAATTATGGAACAAAAAAAGACTTTATGGATTATCGCGGCCAGCGGAGTGTTTTTGCTGGTGGTAATAGGAGCGGCTCTTTTGCTCAACGCGCCATCTGCGAGCGCTCCGGCAACCGCTTCAATAACAACAATCGAAAAGACGCCGGTTGCTGTAAAAATCGAAGAGCCTGTCATCAGCCCGGTTGAAACGCCTAGCGCCGACAACGCCTTGGATTCAAACACATTGGCTTTCCAAAAGATTGAAGGCGCCGAAAGCGTTCCAGCCGATCAGGAAGCCGCGCCCGCAGCCCAGGCAAGCCAAGGCGCCGAAGCGCAGGACAGCGCCCAAATCGCCGCCGCTCCAGCCAATACCACAATCGAGTTGAACACAAAAGCTTCCAGCAACGTTACGGCCACAAGCCGCGCTGGCCAGGAAGCGCTTTCAAACGCCGGCGCAAAGTCCAACGCCTCCACAATTTACACAGGAAATCCAGGAACGAGTTCCGCTTCAAAGACTGTTGCCAAAGCGCCGGCTTCTTCAAGCGCTCCCAAAAAGGTCGCGGCGGCTCCGGCAAAGAAGGCGCCGGTTCTTTCTTCCAAGTACTGGGTTCAGGCCGCTTCGTTCACCAGCAAGAAAAGCGCCGACAACGCGCGCGCCACTTTGGACGACAACAAGATTCCTGCCGAAGTCTTCACCTACAAGGACAACAAGGACAAGTTGTTTTACCGCGTGCGCGTGGGTCCTTACACGACCAAAAGCGAAGCCGAGTATTGGAAAACCCGCGTTTGCAAGATTGACCTTTTTAAGGACACACAGAGCTACGTTACTGAAATAAAGATGTAATAGCGGCAAAAACAACATCTAGCAAGACTTGAATGCTAGATTGCCGCATAAGCCGCAACGTTCGCGCTCGCAACCAAGCTCGCGCGAACAGCGGTACTGGTTTACTCTTCTGGTGAGCCGCCTTCGGGCGGCAAATTTTTTAGCATGAGGCGGGCTATTTTTTTAGCCTGCTTTCTTGCGTTTGAGTAAATCTCGCTTTCGTCGCTTGTGTCTACGGTTGCGGAAAATTTTCTTGCGAACGGCTTTTCATAGTTTCCGGTAAATTTCATCTCGCGCAGTTCTTCGCGCGTTATTCCGATTTCATCAAGCATTTCATTCATGTCGTCGTAGTCGGCGCAAGTGTTGTAAACCCATGTAAGCATGTTGCAAATGCGGACTGTGTTTTGCGACGGGGCGCTTAGGCCTTTTGTTTTCATGTCATAGAGTTTTGTCGTGCTTACGCAGCCGGCGAGCGCGCTTGCAAGCAAACAAATGAAGGCGATTTTAATAATTTTTTTCATGACGGACTCCTAGAGGTGTTGTTATTTGCCATTTGGCTGGCTGAGTGAAAAATTTTTTTGTTTTGATACATCGCGGCGTCGGCGCGCTCAAAGACTTGCTGGTAGTTTTTGTCAACTTGCGGATCAAAAACTGACATGCCCCTGGCGATTGACACAGCTTCGTATTTTTCAACGACTTTGTCTTTGTTCTCTTTGACCTGCTTGTCAAATTCCACAAGCAAGTTGGAACGGTTTTCATACTCAATGCCTTGCAGCACAACCACAAATTCATCGCCGCCAATTCTAAACACCGAACTGTAGGGAAAGACGCGGCATATTATTCCTGCCGCAATCTTTATGGCGCTGTCGCCGGCCTTGTGGCCGTGAAAGTCGTTGATTTGCTTTAGGTTGTTCAAGTCGAACATTATGATTGCGAATTGCGCAATGCTTTTTTTAATTTGCCTGTCAAGGTTTTCCGCCATCATTTTGTATGACGCCGGATTTTTTACTTTTGTCATGGCGTCTTGGTAGGCCAAGGTTTCCATGTTGGAAGTGTACTTGCGCAAGTGGGCGGCCGTTGTGTTGAACGCACGGATTAGAACGCCTATTTCGTCGTTTGTTTCGGCGGGAAGGTTTATGTCAAGCTGGCCGCTCGTGATTTTTTTTGCCGCGATTGTCAAAAGTTCCAAGGGCTTGATTATTTGCGCCGTCAAGCGGGTTGTGACCGCGATGAAAATTATTTCCAAAATCGCGGCCAGCGTTAAAATTATCGCAACGGCGCGGACTCTGTCGGCGTAAACGTCTGACGTTTTGTCGCACAACACAAGCTTCATCCCGTTGCGCAAAGTGTCAAATGTCATCACGCGGTTTTGTCCGTCTTCTGTCTTGTAGCGGATTATTTTGTCGCCGGAATTTTCCATCGACATGATTTCTTTGTTTGTAAGAATTTTTATGGACTCGTCTCCGCGAATTGTTCCGTCAAAATAATCCAAATTGTAATGAACAGTTCCGGCCGCGTTTTTTAGAAAGGCGTAGCGGTTCTTTCTTTTTGTAAGCCTTTCGATGCTTTCGACCAAAACTTTAAAGTCAACGTCCATGCCTACAATGCCAATCAAAGTTCCGCTTTTAAAGATTGGAACAACATAAGAAAACATTTGACGGTCAACGTTTTTGTTTAAGTAGGGGTCCATCCAAATTCCGCGTTCATGCTGAACTGGTATGTAGAACCATCCGACATGCTCTATGTCGTCCTTGTCGTATTGGCGAATGTCGGTCAACGGCGTGTCTTCAAGCAAGCCCTTTTTGTTCATCGTGTAAAAAAAACCGTCGGTTTCGCCGATTAGGTTTGGGTCAAAGGACGCGTAAAAAGAAACGATGCCGATGGTGTTTAGGGCGATGGCCCTGAAAAAACTGTCTATGTCGGCCACGGCGGATTTTCTGTACTGTTCGTTCTTGAAGGCTTCTGGCGAGCTTATCCTGTCCTTTACAAGCGCGGAAACATTGTTCACTGTGTCTTCGATATGCAAAAAGCGCTGGTCGGTTTCCAAGGCGATTGTCTTGCAATGGTAGTTCATTTTTTGGGCGATGTCTTTGTTAAGGACGTTGCTTATTGTTTGAAAAGCCACCACCGCAGTTGTGATGGTTATGATTTCTGTGCAGAAAAATATTAAGAGAAGAATTTTAGACTTTAATGAATGATGTGATTTTACGGCCATTTCTTCTATTATTATAGCATGAATTTTGAAATATGGCAAATTTATTCGCGCGGCGCGAATGGGGACACGAAGGAGGCGCGGGGGCGTGAATGAGGCGGCCGGCGCGAAGGAGGTTTGCGGCGCGAAGGAGGTGGGGCACGAAGGAGATGCGTGGCGCGAATGAGGCGGGCGGCGTGAATGAGGCGCGCTGAACGAAAGAGGCGGGCGGCCTTGGCCGTTTTTGTTGCGCGGAGCGGGGCTTTGCGCTAAAATCAAAGCATGGTGACTTCTATTATCGCATGGGGAGACTCGATTTTAAAAGGCGTCGTGTCGGGCGGCGACTCAAAGCGCTTTGACATTACGGAAAAGGATTCGCTAAGCCAGGCTTGCGCCGCGCTTGGAATTGAGCTGGCCAACAAAAGCGTTTTTGGCTCGTGGATGACAAAGACTCGCAGGACTCAGGACAGAAGCTTGCGGAACGGAGCCAGCGCGCAAATCGGAATCATCGAGTCGGGAACGAACGACTGCGATTACGACTGGAGCGCGGTGTCCGCCAACCCCAACGCGGAGCACTTGCAGCGCTGCCCGCTTGAAGAATTTACGCGCCTTATGGAAGAAGCCGTCAGTGTCGCCCGCCAAAACAAAATCACGCCGGTAATCATGATTCCCACGCCGCTTGTCCCCGAATGGTGGCTTAACAACATTTGCATCGGAAACGACGAGGCGGCGATTGTTAGGTTTATAACCAAGAAGTATTTGCAAGACCAAGACTGCGCCGCGGACAAAGACGGTACGCAAGGCCAAGACTGCGCCACGAAAAAAAATTGCTCGCAAGACCAAAAAGCGGCGGCGGCCATGCGCCTTTACCAAAACCAAGAACTCTTTTCGCTAAAAGCCGCCGCCATCGCGCGCGCCCTTGGCGTTCAAACCGTCGACATCCGCTCCGAATTTTTGGCCCACCCAAACTACAAGACCCTAATGTGCTTGGACGGCGTCCACCCCAACCAAGCCGGCTACGACTTTATGGCGGAGATTTGGAAGCGGGAGATACAAAGGCTAAGGGTGGAATAAACGCTTTTCAAATTCAATAAAGCGCGTTTGTATCCAACAAATACATTATGTATATTCCGAGAGACAATCTGGAGTTTCATCAAAATCGTCGGCAGTTCAAAAGCCATAAATGCTATACATTGGAAAAGGTTGGATGTCAAGAATTTTCTTCGCGTTACGCAGGAATAAGTCGGCTGGGTGGATTTGCAAAGCGTCAGCGATTTTTAGAATCATCTCGAACGAAGGATAAGATTTTCCAGACTCAATAACCCCTATATTGCCCTTTGTCCTGTCACACAAGCCGGCAAGGACAGACTGCGTATATCCGCGCAATTCTCGGTAATAAATCAAGTTGGCAATAAAATCGGACTCATATCTATTCATATGATAATATAAGAATTGTTTCTCCTACTATAAACTATATTGGAAGCGCCGCAAGCGACTGGAATGACAATTCAAAAAATTACCATACGATACACGCGGTAACATTGGACACAAAATTCTTGTTGGAAAATTTTGGAAGAAATCACAAAGCGTTTCAAGATAAATTGGCGGAATATTTGTGTTCAGTACAAAACTCGCGCCAAATTCCGTGCTAAAATTCAAAAAGGCATATGTCTTTTTGTATTTTGTTTGCGTTTTTGGCAGTACTTTAATTTAATTCTATACAAATATGTAAGTTTTTTGTGATTTAACCATACAATATGCTTGCACTTTTATTTTTAGTGGTATATAATACAATAACCCTATGAAAGATAATGTTTCCATTCCAACAAGAATAGAATCAAAAATTCTCACAGTCAGAAACCTGCAGGTGATGATAGACCGCGATCTGGCGGAACTTTACGAGGTTGAAACAAAAGTTCTTAACCAAGCTGTAAAAAGAAATATAGAAAGATTCCCTCAAAGGTTTATGTTTCAGTTGACCGTCGATGAAGCGGAATCTATTGCGTCTTCAAGGTCACAAATTGTGACCTTGAATAAAAGCAGCAATAAACGGGGGAGCAACATAAAGTATTTGCCTTATGCTTTTACAGAGCAGGGATGCGCCATGTTGTCCTCGGTTTTAAAGAGTGATATAGCGGTTCAAGTCAGTATTCGGATTATGGACGCTTTTATAGCATTGCGTCATTTTACACTTTCAAACGCGCAGATGTTTCAGCGTCTTGATAATATAGAGAAACATCAACTTTCTGCTGACAACAAAATCGAAGAGTTGTTTGAAAGAATGGATAAATACAAAATTGACGACACGCAGGGTATTTTCTTTCAAGGACAGATCTTTGACGCGTACGCAAAATTTGAGAGTTTCTTGCGTTCCGCCGTAAAAGAAATAATTTTGATAGACAACTATGTTGATCTTTCTGTTTTGGAACGGCTTTCAAAAAAGAAAAGCGGCGTGAATGTCACGATTTACACAGACACAAAGACAAAACTTACGCAGCAAGACATTCAAATGTTCAACGCGCAATATCCGACTTTGACGCTAAACCGCACCACAAAAATGCACGACCGCTTTTTGATAATCGACGGCAAAACGCTTTACCACATCGGAGCGAGCCTAAAGGACCTGGGCAAAAAATGTTTTGCTTTTGAAACGCTTGATTCGACATTGATTCCTATCCTTATGAATAATTTGTGACTGCCCTTCCCCCTATAGCAAAACAGCCCTTCTTGCGCTAATATTCCTCCATATGATCGACATCGAGCGAATCAAGCAGGCTGCCGCTGACAACGCCGCAAGACAGCGGAATGGAATTCATTTTAAATTACATCTAGCAAAACAATGTGCGGCGCGTTTTGGAAATTGGAACGGGGATTGGGTACTCGGCCACAAAATTCGCGCTCGCGTCACCGGATGTCCAAGTGTTTACGATAGAGGCGGACATTGACCGCTACCATCAGGCCGTGCAGAATTTTCACGACGAAAATTTAATGGACCGCGTGACTTGCTTTTTGGGCGACGCAGCCACGTTCAGCTTTGAGGAAAAGTTTGACTTGATTTTCATCGACGGGCCAAAGGCGCAGTACATAAAATTTTTTGAGCGTTACAAAAACAATTTGGCGCAAGGCGGAGCGATAATCAGCGACAACCTTTCGTTCCACGGAATGGTGGAAGACATAAGCCTTACGCACAATTATTCCACAAAAAAATTGATAAAAAAAATCCGCAAGTACATTCAGTTCTTAAAAGACAACACGGAGTTTAAGACGGAATTTTTCAGCGCGGGCGACGGCATTGCGGTTTCAAAAAAACTGTGTTAAAATAGGAACTGTCGAGGCGCGACGATTTTTGTCTTGAACGCCGCGTTGGAGGGGTTATGAACTTTATTTTTGTTTCGCCGCACTTTCCTAGAACTTACTGGAATTTTTGCGACCGGCTAAAAAAGAACGGCGCCAACGTTTTGGGAATCGGCGACGCTCCCTACAATTGCCTTGAGCCGCAGCTTAAAGACTGCCTCACCGAATATTATTTTGTCGACAACATGGAAGACTACGACAAGATGTATCGCGCCGTGGCCTTCTTTGCATTTAAGTATGGCCGCATTGATTGGATTGAATCCAACAACGAGTATTGGCTTGAAAGCGACGCTCGTTTGCGCAGTGACTTTAACATTGCAAGCGGAGTCAGGGCGGAACAAATCGCGGGCTGGAAAAATAAATTCGATATGAAAAAATTTTACGCCGCCGGAAATATTCCAACCGCGCGCTGCCATCGCATCACTACAAAAGAAGCCGCCCAAAAATTTGTGGACGAAGTTCAATTCCCTGTAATCGTAAAGCCAGACAACGGAGTCGGAGCGCACGACACTTGGAAGCTTACAACCCAAATTGAGTTTGACAATTTTTTTGACCACCTTCCTCCGGTTCAATATGTGATGGAAGAATTTGTGACAGGCGACATTTATTCCTACGACGCGATTTGCGATTCCAATGGCGAACCATTGTTCGAGTCGTCGAGCGTTTTTCCGCCGTCGATTATGGACATCGTTTTAAAGGAAGAGGACTTAAGCTATTGGACGATTCCGCAAGTTCCCCAAGCGTTGGCAAAACTGGGACGGGCCGCGCTAAAATCGTTTGGCGTAAAAAACCGTTTTGTCCACATGGAATTTTTTAGACTGACGCAAGCCAAAGAAGGCTTGGGCGCCGTCGGCGACTTTGTAGGCCTTGAGGTGAACATGAGGCCGGCGGGCGGCTACACCCCCGACATGATGAACTACGCGCATTCGACCGACGTTTATCAAATCTGGGCCGACATGGTTTGTTCCGACAAGCGCTTGTTAAAAGATTCCTGCGACCACCACTATTGCGTCTACGCCGCCCGCCGCGACAAGCGCCGCTACGTTCATTCCAACCAAGAAATCGTCGAGCGCTACGGCGAGCGCCTTGTGATGAACGAGCGGATGCCGCAAGTGATGGCGGCCACGATGGGAAACCAAATGTATATGGCCAAGGCAAAGACGCAGGAAGACAAGGACGAGTTTTTGAAATTTGTTTTGGAGCAGGCGCGGTAAATTTTTATGATAGAAGTCAACGTAAAGGCAAAGATTCCGTTTCTCTGGGGAAAGGCTTCGTTTGAAAAAAGTTCTTGGGCCAACGTCAATTTGATTGTGGGCCCAAACGGCAGCGGAAAAACTTTGCTTGCCGAACAGATTGAGCGGCAGTTTGCCGACGCCGGATACGACATAAATTTTTTGCGCGCCGAACGCCAGGCTGACGACGACGCCGCGGCGATGCGAATGATTCGCGAAAACCAAGCCGTCCGCCAAAAAATCGAGGACGTGCTTAGCAACATGTTCGCAAAGGCCATTCGTTTTGAGGAGGCTCCGGGCGGAAGGCTTGTCGCGATTGTGGTCAACAAGGCGCGCGGCGTTGAATACAATTTAAAGCAAGGCGAGTGCCACGGCCTAAAGGAAATCCTTACGCTCTTGGTGGCTCTTTACGGCAATTCCAGCAACAAAAAAAATTGCTTGATTTTGGACGAGCCGGAATTGCACTTGCACCCGCAGTTCCAGCAATTCTTTATGAACGAAATAAAAAAGGCCAGCGCTGCCGAGCCCAAACGCGTTTTCTTCATAATCACGCACTCGCCTTATTTTATCGACCTTAACTTTTCGGAGGATTTGCTTGGCGTCGTGGCCTGCCATGTAAACCGCGCGCCCACCAGCATTGACTCGTTGAGCGACTACGACGAGCAATTGTTCCGCAGGTTTTTGCCGCGCTTCAACACTTACCACAAGCAGTTCTTTTTTTCGGACAGGCAGATTTTTGTTGAAGGCTACACCGACCAGCAAATTTTCACGCGCCTCTTGTCTTGCGTCGACAACAAAATCGGTTCGGCTGGAACCGGCGTGATAGACGTTGGCGGAAAAGACGAGCTTGGCGTTTTCTTTAAAGTGTGCTCGCTTTTGGGAACGGACGGAAGAATCATCACCGACTTGGATTCCCTTTTTTGCGGAAAGCTCCGCGAAGAAGTTTGCGTTGACCAAAGGACGATTGATTTTTTGGAAGCCCAGCGCGAAAAGCAGGACGGCTTTTACGCCTCGCTCTTTACCAAAAAGGAGCTGGCAAAAAAAATCACGCTTGAAAAATTAATCATCCGCTTGGAGCGCTACCTTGGCGGCGTTGGGGAATTTTTGGCCGGCGTAAACCATTCCGTAAATCCAGAAATCGACATACTTGTCGAGAAAGTCAAAAACCTTTACGCCAAGTACGAAAATCCGGAAAACCTTGACACTTACAAGACCGTCGTCTTGATGGGCGTCACGCTGGAACGGAAGAGCCTTGAGGAATTGCTTCCGCTCCCCTTGGCAGCCTCGCTCGGTCAAATCATAAATCTTGCCAACTTGATTTTTGCCGCGATTGAATGCTCGCGCGTTTACATTTTGCGCCGCGGCTGCATCGAGCACTACTACACGCAAACTCAAGTCCATTACATGCCGGTTTCTTCCAAGGACAGAATTTTCCATTCCGAAATCGAATACATGCTTGACCAAAGTTCCGAACGGCTAAAAAAGAAGTACGATGAGTTGCTTGCGATTTTGAACAAGGCCTGCTCGTGAGGATGACGCAAGCCTAAGAAGGCGGCGGGCCGCGCGACCGCTATGTCATTCTCGCGCTTGACGCGGGAATCTCCCACGGTGTATTCTATTCCCATGACCACAAATGTAGCGCTCGCAAAATGCGGCGAATACGACTTTGAAAAAGTTTACGCCGCCCTAAAAGAATTGACTCGCCTTGCGCCGCCGCCGGATCCGCGCGGAAAAACCGTTTTGATTAAGCCCAACATTTTGTATCCGCGAAAGCCCGAGGACTGCGTTTGCACAAATCCAGTCGTTGTCGGAGCCTTGGTGAAAATTTTTGTTGAGTTGGGCGCCAAAAAAGTTTTGGCCGGCGAGTCTCCAGCCGTCGCCAATTCGACTTCCGCCGCGCGCGCGTCAGGTGTTTTGGAACAGGTGGAAAAAAACGGCGGCGAATGGGTTGACTTTCACGACAAGGTTCAAGTTGAATGCCCCGAAGGAAAGCGCGCCCGCAGCTTTGACTTTGCCGCCGTCTTTAGTCAGGCCGACATTCTTGTAAGCGCCGCCAAGTTAAAAAGCCACCAATTGATGAAATATACCGGCGCGATGAAAAACCTTTTTGGCCTTATGATCGGTTTGGAAAAGGCGCAGTGCCACTACCGCTTTTCAAGCCAAAGAGAGTTCGGCGAATTCTTGACAGACCTTAACCTTGCGGCAAAAGCGCAGTACGCCGTGATGGACGCTATTGTCGGAATGGACGGGCCCGGCGGACCTGGAAGCGGCGACCCGATAGAGCTTGGCTTTATGGCGGCCAGCGACAACATCTTGGCGCTGGACTGGGTGTGCTCAAGCCTTGTGGGCTACAAGCCGCAAGCGGTGGAAAATTTGCGCGACGCTTTGGAAAGAAAAGTTTGGCTTGACTCCGCCGAGCAAATAAAAATTTTAGGCGCTTCCTTTGACGAATGCGCCAACAAAAATTTCCGCATCGTAAAAGACGGAAGCGCTGACTTTTCCGCGATGCTCCCAGGCTGGCTTGACGGTCTTGCCAAATTTGTCTTTACAAGGACACCGCACTTCCACCAAAGCAAATGCGTAAAGTGCGGCCGCTGCGCCCAAATCTGCCCCGCGCATATTGTAGAGATGTCGGGCAGGGACGGAAAAGCTGTTCTTACCGATTGGAAAAAATGCCTGCATTGCTTTTGCTGCCACGAGATTTGTCCGCAAAAGGCGATAAGCTTAAGAAGGTTTGTGAGATAGGGGTGTCCGCTTGCGCTTTTGTTTTTTATCGGCGGCCTTTTGTTTATCTTCGCGCCGCAAATCGTCGCTTGGTTCCGCGACGACCAACAAGTCATCGCCGTTGGAACGGTTGCCTTGCGCGCCCAAGCGATAACGATTCCCTTGCACGCCTTTATCATCAGCGTGAATATGTTGATGCAAGCTTGCGGAAAAAAGTTGCAAGCCAGTTTCCTTTCGCTAAACCGACAAGGCGTGTATTTCATTCCGTTGATTGTTTTGCTTCCGCGCCTAATCGGCTTGTCCGGCGTGGAAGTCGCACAAGCTTCCGCCGACCTTTTAAGCGCCGTGACCGCGGTTCCGTACTTGTTCTTTAGGGAGTTGAAGAGGGACGAAGAGCAGGGGGTGTAGATGTTTGTCGGCAATAAGCGCTATTCTACACGGCCTTTACAACTTTAACGCCGAAGCTTTCGTCAACAACAACCAACTCGCCCCAGCCGATCACGCGGTTGTGTCTTACAATTTTGAGCGGCTCGTTGACAAATTCGTTCAACTCTAAAATGCAGCCTTCCTCGAATTTTTCATCGTCCTCGGTCATGAGCCCGCCAAAAATCACTTTGACATTGTAGAATCCGTCGTCGCATTTTTGCTTGATTTCGTTTGCTTTTGTCACAATTCGTACGGCGTTGTTGTCTTCGACGATGACGGCTTCGCCTTTGCCGACAAATGTTCCGTTCTTAAATACATCAAGCGGCTCGCCCGCAAGACGGTTCGCTTCGTAAACGAATTTTTCTTTCAAAGCCTCTCCATCTTCGAGGCGGAACCTTCCAACTTCAACGATTGTGTTTGGGGCGGGCAGCGCAAGCGGAACTACATTTTGCGTCTTGCCTTCGGAAAAGAATGCGGTTGCTTTTAGCGATTTAAGGCACTCTTCGTTTAGGAAAAGATTCATCATGCCTTCGTTCCCTTCAACTTCCACAGAAAAGGCGATGTCAACTCCCATTTGAGTTGGGAACAAATGTTTAAACAAAAACTGCGGATTGTTTTCAAAAGTTTTGTCTGAAATTTCTGGAAGCGATTCTTTTGCGTTTTTTGAAAAATTGGAGTGAAGAATATTGACAAACGGATTTGAAAGGCGTTCCGCAAACAAAAGTTTTTCAAGGCCTTTTGGCTCATGCTTTTTAAGCGGATTGACGCCAAGAAAACAATTGTAAAAAGTTGCGGGATTCATGGCAAAAAGTCCGGCTCCTTCCATCCAAGTGAAGCAGCAGGCTGGAGCGGGAATAGGAAGCGCTCGGACAAATTCTTCGCAAGTCAATTGGTCAATGGTGACGACATTGAGTTTTGCGACAATGTCGTATTCAAGGCTTATGAACTTTTTGAATTCGCTGGCGATTGCTTCCGCGCATTGATAGAGTTCCCTAATCATTTGTTTTGTGATTCTTTCCGGCCGCTTAAAGTCGTAAATCTTAATCGTTTTGCGCTCTCCAGAATCTTCAGACGAAGTGTCTGGCTTAATGTTTTTTAGCGCGTCCAACAGCCCATTGATTTCGTTTTGATTTAGAAATTCGCTCATAATTCACCTCCTGTCCATTTTACGCGCAAAATCCAATCTTGCGCTTGCCGCCGTATCCTTCATCTTCTTGCTGTTGCAATTTTTCTTCTTGCAGCTTTTTTAGCTCGTCAAGAATGTAGGCGGAATCAATGTCTTCAAAATCCATGAAACGGATGCGACTTGCCAACGCGCCAAAGTCGCCTGGGGTGACGCTCTACAAGAAGGACGACTTCGCAAAGAAGGACAAGACCGAGCTGATCCCCGGCGTGAAGGAGG
>ONET01000022.1:0-47012 GCA_900316905.1 uncultured Treponema sp. | reverse complement strand
TTCTTTATGCCGTCAAATTTCATCGGCTTGAATTAAACTAGGATGTGGAAGCGCCTTTGCGTGGCCGAGTCCATAATTTTTCTCAGGTTGGTTGTACAAATCAAGATTCCGCTGAACTCTTCCATCTGCGTGAGAAATTCATTGACCATAGTGCGTTCCCAAGATTGTTTGGCTTTATTTCTGTCGGAGAAAAAGCTGTCAGCTTCGTCAAACAATAGTATTGAATCTGTTTGTTCAGCTTCCTCAAATGCCGCGCGGATGTTTTCTTCATTTCCGCCAACATAGCAGTCAAGCACGTCGCTCGCCCGCTTTAAAAGCAACGGTCTTCCCAATGTTTCGGAAATGTAACGGGCAAGCTCTGTTTTTCCGGTTCCGCTCAAACCGTAAAAGAGCATGCGGACGCCGCTTTCAGAGTCATTATGTTTTTCCGCGAATTTGGCGGCGTTCTGAACCATTCGCACGATTTTTTGCGGATCCATGCTGGCATTCAAAACTGTTGGATCATATTGAGCCTTAGTTGTTTGCCGCATTTTTTTGCTGTCACTAAGCAGCATTGAGTTTTCTTGCAACACTGTTTTGGCTTTTATGAGCAAATCTTCTTTGTCATCTATTCTCATGCTTTGAATTGTCTTGACTACATTGTCAACACTGGAACCTGTCAAGCGATAAGCGTCAAAAAGTCCAATAAGCTTTTCTTTTGTTGTTCTGTCGATTTTAAGCGGCGCGATCTTTGACATTGCGATTGACTTTAACGTTGCTTTTGGCATGGCGTCAAATTTGACGCTGAAAGTAAAGCGGCGCATCGTAGATTCGTCAATTTGCGTTTTGTGGTTGATGATGTAAATTGCCTTGCCCTTGTTGTTTTCGAGCATTTTGTTGACAACTCCTTTTTGCCTTAATGGATGCGCGCCGAACGAATCCAACGCGACGCCTCTTAGCAGAGAGTCCGCTTCGTCAATGATTATCAAAGAGTCAGGACGCTCCATAGAAAGCAAGCAATTCAACCTGTTCAGAACTTTTACATCGTCATCGGTCTCAGCTTCATTCTTAAAAATATACACTTTCTTCCCGCTAAGCTTTCCAAGGGTTTTTGCCATCTCAGTTTTTCCAGAGCCCGGTTTTCCATAGAACAAAATCGAAACTGGATTGTCGCCACGCAAAAGGTCAAGACATATTTCTTTGGATTCCGTTTTTGTAGAAAATGATTTCAAATTGTAAGCCTTGCCACATTCTAGCGGTTTTAGAAGTTCGCTAAAATATGGTTCAATGCTTCCCGTTTCTATACATTCATTAAGATTGGAATTGTAATCGCCATCTATGTCTATAAATCCAAAACTTTTTATATTTTTGTCGCTCCTAAGGATTTTTGACAGCTCGCCATCAGAGATGTTTAGCATTTGCGCAGTTTTTAACGATTTATCTCTTGAAGAACTTGTTATTGCGCGATATGCCGAGCGCAAATCATTTATTGTTTCAAGGCGACAGCGCATGAGGATATAACGCGCCTCTTCTTTTGACAGAATTTTTTGGTCAACCAAAAATTGAGTCTTCGTGATGTCACAAATTGCGGCAAGTTGCGCCTTTGTGTAAACACAAGTCTCAACCAAAGCCAAGCTTTTTGTATTTCTAAAAATAGCTGTGTTCACAATCGCGGAAAAAACCTGCTTCTCGTTTGCCAAAAGAACTCGGTAAATGTCCACAATTATGTCGCCTGGAATAGAATCAAAACTATTCATATATCGTTCTACACTCTTGTCTTCTTTGTATTTATATGGTATGTCAAAATCGTCAAAAGTTTCTTTCGCGGTATCGGATTTATCCAAAGGTGTAAGACGCTTTTGTCTTTCCAGCTTTCGGATTTCGTTTTGTAAAATCGCGCGCAAATGCTCTTTTTTATTTAGTTGAACAGTAAATTCCAAAAAGCATTTTATCACTTCGCTTGCTTCATTCATTATGGTGTGATTGGATTTTTCTTGCGCTAAAATACGGATGTAATGGCAAAGCGCGTAAGCTTCTGTGTCTGTATAGGTGATTGTCTGTGAATGTGAGCCAATCTTTGCTTCGCGCTTGTTTCTAAGATATCTCAATTTTGCTGATGGAATCATAGTGGCCTCCTATTTTATTTAAATTGCGGTTATATATTCCCCGCGACGTTCATTTTTCCATCGATTGTTATTCAGCCGGCAATTGCAAGTTTTTTCATGGCTTTCAAAACTTCTTTTTTCGCCTTTTCAACTTCCCGACTGTTCAACAGAGCCCCACAAAATTCAATGTCTTCCTGAATCATGGTGGCTGCTCGCGAACTTACATTTTTAAAAATTTTTTGCTGGACGTCTGTTTCATCTGTTATGGCTATTGCAAGTTTATGAACATCAACCCTGCGCAAAAATCTTTGGGTGTCAAGGTCGCTCATCGCGCAAATGTCTTTAATTGTGAGCGTGAAATTTTCGATACTAATCTTTAAGATAGGGTCGTTTTTATACATTTTTTTGCAAGCCAACAGAATCTCGCGAGTTTGCGCTTGGCTAAGATTTTCTGTAGCATCTTTGGCAAGGGTTTCTCCGTAAAAGCCGGAGTTTTTTAGAGCAAACTCTACAGCGCTTACAATGTCAGCGTCCGTACGCTTTTCTCCTTTTATAGTTTTGTATTGGGCTGCGACTCTGTCATGCAATTCGCTCGGAAGTTTTTTGAGCGTTTCATTCGCGCGCTTACCTCCCATATATACCAAAAGCTTTGCGAGCGTTTGCGCCCAACCATTTGTAATGTATGATTCCAGAGCGTCAACAATTTTTTGATGCGTTTTCTCAAACGCAGCGATGTGAGCGGCTTGAACTTTGTTTTGATTCTTCATAAAAGGCCTCCTTGTAATTGGGTAATATTATTCTAACGTCCGGCAATCTCATTTAATGAGATTGCCGCCTTTTTTATTCCCAGCATTCCCGCGGCATAAAGAAATCTTCCGGATTTTTGTTCAGCGCTTCGGCAAGAGCGCAAATCCCTTGGATGGAAATATGCTCGCCGGCCTTAAGGCGGTTTATCGTGGCAAGAGAAAGATTGGTTTTGTAAGAAAGCTGTTTTGCCGTGTACCCGGAAATAGAGATAAACCTTTTGACAT
This sequence comes from uncultured Treponema sp., assembly GCA_900316905.1. Lineage (GTDB taxonomy): Bacteria > Spirochaetota > Spirochaetia > Treponematales > Treponemataceae > Treponema_D. The sequence goes on along the minus strand of ONET01000022.1, from coordinate 43,897 downwards.
TCTCGGAAACAATTTCTTGCAACCGGAATTCCAAAAACTCCGAATAGGTAACGTGTTGTGGATTAAACGCGCTCATAGGCCGCCTCCGTTCATTGGATAAATTTTTGCTTAAAAAAGCAAATGAACGGCCCAGGGTATACTGGCTAGGGGGGCAGTTATATTATAGCGTTTTGAAGGGGTGAAATTTTGATTTTCTCAAAAAAATGAGAAAATTTAGTAAAAAAAGTAACTTTTTTCGTTCTTTAGTGCTAAGTTCGCGCAAAAATCCAAAAAATTTTTAAGCAGCAACTGCTCGTTAGGCTTTTCTATTTTTGCAAGTTCAAAAATAATTTGTATGCTCTTTATTATTTCCTCGTTGGTTATTATATTTTCATGTGGAAGATTATACATGGCTCTGTCTGCCCTTTCGTTTTCTATTGCAATAGTTTTATCATAAAAATAGAGGTTCCTTTTCTTCACAATTCCATAAACATCGCGAAGTTCGGGAAGAACACGCCTGTAAATAGTTTTTTCGCTTGCCGCCTTTTTAAAGCCTTTTTTTCTAAGATAGTCTGACATATCTTTTACGGTCATGCTTTTTTTTTCTACAATGAGAGCGTTTTTTATACATTCGAATTGCGCCTTTTCTCTTTCTGCCGGCCGCATATTGTTTATTTCTTCAAACTTTCTTTTTTCCATAATTATTTTACAATTTCCCAATGACCGCCTTTGTCGGGGCCAACGCGGCGTATCATAGACGACTCTTTGAGCTGCTTTAGCTGCCATTCAACTCCCTTGTCGCTCAGCCCCAAAGTTTGAGCGAGTTCTGTGGTCGTTACAGACGGATTATCTTTTATTATTGAAATTATTTTCTCCCTAGTTTGAACGGTTTTCTCCCCAGTTTTGGAGTTTTTCTCCCTAGTTTTCTCCCTAGTTTCAGGTTTTTTCTCCCTAGTTATTAGAGAAAACTCGTCTGTGACGACAGTATCACCAACAGGGTCATTCACCAATGGATTTGCCCGTTCCGTAAGAGGCACTGTAAGCGTAAAGACGTCTTCTTCGCTGAATTGCGGCTCCCCGCCGGAATAAAGTTTGGCATACTTATAAGAGTTGCGCATTCCAGAACCAAGCTCGTCGGCAAGGAGAATTTCGCGGAAAACTTTGGCGATGGGCGGGTTTTTAGAAAAAGGCTTGAAAGTCTTTGGATCCAAAATTCCGTGTCCGTTTGCGAGGTTTGAATTCACCGTGTACATCTTGTCCCGTTCAATCACAAACTGGGCGGAAAGCGCGCTTGAATAATCGCGATGGGCAAGCGTGTTCGAAATCATCTCTCGAAGTATATGGTCGCGAGCGCTCACGCGCAGAATTCCGTCAAGAACAAAAATGTCGTTCAAGTGTTTCTTTCCAAAAGCCATAAGACGGCTGTAACTGTCAATAAGATTTGTCGCAACAACATCGCGGTCATCATAACGGTCAAGATTATACACGCGGCAAATTGCGTCAGTTTTATACTGCGGCAAAACCGACATTATTGTACTGTCTTTTCCAAACAAAAGGATTGCGGCAAGCGTGAGGCCTTCCTTGTTTGTTTCCGAATCATGCAATATGAGGCCAGCGCTTCGCAACAACTCTTCGTCAGTCATGCTTCGCCATGGATGCGCTATGTTGTTTTCGTAAGAAGTCATGTGACGCGCTTTGTCAATTACGCCCGCGTCCAAAGCGGAAAAATCAAGATGCGGAAAAACCTTGTTCACAAAGAAGTCGGATTGTCGCTTTTGATAAAGTTTAAAGACCATCTCCGAGTTGTTCGTGATGTCTATGTCTCCTTCGTAATTTCTGTCAAAAATCTTTCCTGCATGGCGGCAAACTTGCGAGCCTTTTGGAACGTGAATGTGAATCACAATTTTTCCGTCGATCTTAACCACTTTTGGTATGATGAAAAGCGGAGGAGAAATCTTGTCGCCAGAATTTATCGCAGTGGTGAAGTTCTTGAGCATCTTGTCCACAGAAGAAGCGTCCACGCCTATTATGCTGCGGTCGTCCCCAACGCCAAGAAAAATATCCCCTCCATCCCGATTTGTAAAAGCGCATACAGAATCGTAGACATCGCGATTGATTTCTTTTGTGGCCTTTTTGAATTCAACGTCTATTTTTTCGCCTTTTGCAATCAGCTTCTTTATATCTTCAATTTCCATATAAATTATCCTGTTAAAAATTATAACACACTTATTGCAAAAATTGAATAGAATTCATTGATTTTTATGATGGTGTCATAAAATCATTTGGCGTTATCTCATTACATGAGACTTCCGCGCGCTAACATTATCCTATTTCCATCTAAATAAGGAGGCGGCGCTATGAACCAATTATTAAAACTGAACGCCATGCATAAGGTAATAATGGCGGAAATTGCGGGCGAAGCCGTAATACAGACGGGAGTGTTGCGGGTCGGATGGAAAAGAGATGTGAGTGTCCAACTTACATGCCGGTTATTCAAAAATCAAATGGCGAGTTTTAAACGCCAAGCTTTTGTCTTATATAAAAATTTGTTCTCCGAGGATTCTAAATATTTTACTCATTCTATGAAAATGTTTGAAAAAGACAAAAGGATGCTGGAATTTTATGTTAAGCATGACAAGATTCATAAAGAACTTTTTAAGCCGGTAATTGAATACATTCAATTTTTAGACGAGTTTATCATTAAATGATATAGGCGTATTGTAAAATTGATTAAAAACATTGGATAAAAGGAGAAAAAAATGTCAGAAGAAATTAAGGCTGCAAGCATTGGCAAAAGCAACGAAGCCGCTCACGTGTACGAGGTCAAAGATCTACTCATTGAAACTTTGGACATCATGGAGGCTCGGAACAAAGATAAAGAGGCTCTTACAGGCATCCCAAGCGGAATTAAAAGGCTTGATTTGATTACAAACGGTTTTCAAAAGCAAGAAATGACAATCCTTGGCTCCCGTCCAACAATCGGAAAGACTTCTATGGCGCTATCTATGATTCAGCATATAGCGGTTGAAAAGAAAATCCCCTGCGGTTTTTTCTCACTAGAAATGTCACCCAAAATAATTTGTCAACGCTTCTTGAGCCAAGTGGCGCGTATGCCCATCGCAAAATTTTACGCCGGATTTCTTAACATGAACGACTTTAAAAAATTGCAGGACGCGGCAAGCCTTATCCACAAAGCTCCTCTTTACATAGTTGACCAGCCCAATATGAAACTTTTGGACTTGCGGGCAATCGCTCGTCGCCTTGTTGCTGAGCGCGATGTAAAAATAATCTTCATTGACTACATAGGTTTGATAGAAACCGAAAACAAAGACGCTCCAGTCTATGAGCAGCAAAGTGAAGTTTCAAAATCCCTCAAAGCTTTGGCGCGCGAGCTTGATATCCCAATCGTGGGCTTATGTCAACTTGCGCGCTCCGTCGAAGGAGAGCAGCCAAACCTTTCGCAGTTGCGAGATTCTGGCTCAATAGAGGAGGATGCGGATGTCGTTATTTTGCTGCACCGCGAACGCTCCAATAGCGATAATCCAGCGCAGGACGCAAAGCTTATTGTGGCCAAGAATCGAAACGGCGCCACTGGCTCCATAGACATAACCTATCTTCCGGCTTACAGCAAATTTGAAAACAAAGCAATAGAAGATGGCGTGTTTTGATTGAATTCTCGGCGTAAATTTATAAAAATACGTCGTGTTTTTATAAATTTTGCAGCGAGTTTTTCTCCAAAGTGTCATTAAATGATAAAGCTGCATTGTAAAATACGAACACTATGGAGAACATCAAATACTTTATTGGAAAAGACGCAAACTCAATGTATGAGACATTGGGAACAAAGCGAAATCGCGACTTTGAAAATCTTGCGTATAATACAAAGGACGAAATTTTTGAATACTTTTCAGCCGTAAAAACCTCTTCAAAAATTGACTACATTCCAATATTGCAATACTGGCTTGACACTTTGAACACCGAGGGAATTCAACACAAGCTCAATTTCGGAGCAATAGATGAAATACACTTTGACTTTACAGGTTCTTTGAAAAAGGACGTGACGAACATCTCAAAGCTTGTTTCAAATACAAAAGTTCTATGTTCAGGCGATGGGTTTAAGATTTCTGCCGAAGGAAAAAGCAAAGATTTTAGAAAGACAGATGAGCCTCACAAATATGTCTATCCAACAATAAAAGAAATGAAATCCGGCAGAATTCCCATTATTCAGAGCATTTTAAATTTGTGGATTGGAGCCATTCAGGATTTTTGTCAGCCAAATTTAGCAAGGATTGAAGATTTGCAATATCAGTTCTTGTTGCGACTTGTGGATGCTTGCAATTCTAACGCCGGCCGAGCGATTGTTTTGTACCAGTTCTTTTACGAAAAAGAAAGCGAGCCTGTGAATGAATGGATAGAAAATCTAAGGATATGGAAATCCATAATAAATCCAAACGAACGTCTTTCTTTTTTTGCGCAAAAAATTCAAATCGCGCCAATAGACGCAAGTGTGTCTACTGAGGAACTGTTGCAAAAAGTCAAAACTGACCGAGCGGTGGCATTTGAAAAGGACGAAATTATAGAAATATAATTTTTTACGAAAGTATCATTAAATGAGATGTTTGTGGTGTATAATTTAAGTATAAATGGATTTTTTCTTTACAAAAAGAAAGTTAGGGTATAAAATATACTGAGAAATATTTTGAAAACATCAGTTCACTATTGTGCTTAGAAGGATTGCCAATGGCCGAAACAATAAAGCATAAATTTTTATACGCAATATTATATCCGTATTTGGGCGGATTATATTTAAACCATAGTTTAAAAAAGACAAAGCATAAAGTTGAGCAAGAAGCTCAGATGAAATATGATTATATAGATACATGTTTTAGAGTTTTTAGAGTTGTTGTTATAATATTGCTTGTGGTCATCTCAATTTTGAATTTTATTGATGCAAAAACAAAGAATAAAAATTCCGGATTTCTAATTTTTCTATGTGTTCTTTTAATGATTTTTGTAGGAATTCTTTCCTTTTTTATTTCATGTGTTTTAAGGAGCGTGCGGAAAAATATTATTGAAAACATTTGTGGGTCTTGCGGAGAGTACAAAAATTGGAAAAAAGACAAGAAGCTTGTTAATAAAAAAGATGAATTAGAGGAATATACGGTATATCGTGATTCTATTCTTAGCAATAGAAAAGGTGAAGTTATAGGAACAATAAGCACCCCGATTTCAAAAACAAGAACTATAACTCATTTGACATACAAAGTTTCAAAAGAATGCAAATGTTGCGGAAAAGTTTATTCCCATTTTGTGGAAGAAAAGGAGTGAAATACATATGGGATGCCTCGGTGATTTAATTTTTGGTATTTTCCAATTATTAAAACTCATACTTTTCATTACGGTTGCTTTTATGCTTGCACAATGGATAGGCGAGATTTCATCTTTTTCATTAGTAAAATGCTATGTTGCTGGAACATTAATAACTTTTTTTGTTGCAGTGATTTTACCATAAGATTAAAAAAAGAAAGCGTTAGCCTTTAACAGAATTTGCAAAATCTTGTAATTCTTTCTCGGATTTTCCTTTATAATAATACCAAATCAACTGGTCAAATCCGTGTCTGCTGATTTTATTAGGCAACTTTCCCCTAATACTGTCTATGAGTTTTTGATATGTTTCATATAATTCTCCATATTTTCCATCACCTATCTTTTTGTCAAAATCGAATTTTTTAATAGGCTTCTCTAAGTTAAGTTTCTTTTGATAAATGCCAGATAGAATAACATTCTTAACTACGGTGTCATATTTAGAAAAATTATCTCGTTCATCTCCATCAAATAAATAATAACAAGCAATTTGGCAGAATTTGCTTGCAAATGATATATTCACACGAGCGTTATGTTTTTCGTCTTTAGGCTTTGTTTTTTCAGAAAGAGCATGAATTATCCCTTTGTTAGAAAAATCCCGTTTTCTTAATTCTTCTTTTAGACTTTCCAAGTTACCCCATGTATCTTTTATTCTGTTAGAAATTTCTATTCTTCCAACACCGTCCGCATTGAGATGAGTGCTGTTTTCCCTATCGACAGAATTGACACAATTACAGATAATTTCTTCATACTTCGTGGAATCGACACTCTCTTTTAATTGCTTAAACCAATAAGCGCTTGAGCCTCCCCTATTGTAGTTCTCAGATTTGTCACCTTTTTCCTTAATAGGTATGGTATCTTCATCAGCTGCTTTTTGATAGTTCGAGTCTAAATTTATTATGGCCATTACAGTATAAACATTATTAGGCGTGAGTTCTACTATTTTCGTTCCCTTATAATATGAAAGAAGTTCTTTTGCTTTATTTTTTTCTTCTTCAATTAAACTGCACATGGTTGTTTTTCCTCATTCACTAGTATAGTAGCATTTGTTGTATTTTTTAACAAGGATTTCCTAATAAAGATTTGAACAATTTTCAGAAATGATATTGGAGAATATTGTTTTAGTAATATAATGTTGCGTGCGTGATATTTGTGATTTTCGCTCCTCTTTTTCTTAAGAAAAAATAATTCTTTTATCTCATTAAATGATATTCCCGCGTTGTAAAATGTTCTGTAAAACGCTAGGAGGCCTCTTGGATGGAAAAAATAGGGACAATACAATGGCGAACGCTTGCCGACGGCCAAGTTGAAGTCATCCAAAGGCTGATTAAAAACAAAGCCGTCGCTGAATCAAAGGCAAAGTCATTCATTGTGGCGCTGTCACTTTTAACCGATGGTTTTTTGCGCGGAATGGCCGAAGACCAGTTCAAGGCGGAACTAAAAGCCATAAAAGAATTGTTTGATTCATTTGCAGTCGTAGACGAATTTGACAGTTTTATAATTATGGACTGTTACAACCAAATCAAAATCAGTTTAATGAAATGGAAATGTTTTGCAGATAAAACATCAAATCTTTCCGCCGAATTAAAACAACTGTTCGACCTTTTTTATTCAATTATGAAAGAGCTTTATTTTCAGGAAATATTCGGCTTTTTTTCTACAACATTACACCCAGAAGACATTCCTGAACTGAATTTACCATGCAAAATTTCCTGTGGCTGCGCAGACGGCTGGCAAAGGGAACCGTATCTTGACCAAGACGGAAACCCCGCCTATGAAAATGTTGTTCGTGTTCAAGACCCATACAGCAAAGAATTGTTTTGCATGACTATAAACGACAATCCATGTCTTTTGGAAGAGCACGTAAAATGCTCCTTGTCTGACGAGCAAATCGAAAGCGTAAAAAATTTCATCAAAAAGAACAAGGGCATAATAATTCTTCATAACGCGGCAGTAATAGATTCAAAAGATTTTATTTCCGCATTGAAACTGCGAAATTCCAAAGACATAAATAAAGCGACATACACAATAGCTTTTAACTACAGCGTCCGCTTTGACTCGATGGAAATTCCGTCAAAAACTTATTTCGTTGACATGAACGATATGAGCCGTTGGAAAGCCAAGCGTCTTTTCCATAAAATAAAAAAAGAAATCGATTCCGACTCAAAAAAAGCGCTGGAAAATTTTGGAGACGGCCGTTTTGTTCTCCAAAGAAACTTTTATAAAATCAACATGTTGAAAATATTAAAGCCAAGCGCGATGAGAAGGACCTGCTGCTTTTGCTGTTCCGTCTTTAAAGGTTACGGCAACAGCACATGGCCAATTTATTATGAGAAAGACGGCGAAACTCACAGATGCTGCGATGAATGCAATGAAAAATACGTCGGAGCCGCCCGCTCAGACCGCGCGCTTATAATGCAATTACGCGAGAAGTTTGGAATAGATTATACGGAATACAAAACATAATGCCGGGAGGTTTTTATGAAAAACAAATCAGCCCTTGTTATTATTGCTGCGATAATTGCGGCGGATTTCGTTCTTCCACGTCTTTTGATAAATATGGCGAGCAAATCGGCGCTTCCGTTGGAATGGAAGCTTTGCGTCGCAGGCTTCGCGCTTGTCGTTGTTTTGCTTTCTGTTTTGTAGGCGTTTATGGCGTATAAACTTATGGTCTGCGGTTCGCAATGCGCAAGGAGACTTAGTGTGATAACAAGAAAAGGCAAACAACACATATTTTCGATAATAAAGAAAATGCTCTCTCAAAACAGTCGAGTTTTGGAGGAAGGAATTCTTTCTTTGGAAGACGGAATCGATGAGTTTGCCGCTAGTTTTGACAAGAAGGACGCAAGCTTTGTTTATGAGGTTTTTAGAATTGTACTGGACGGAATGTTTGAGCGTCCTGAAAACGGAGAGTATGCTTCTGAAAGCGGCGACGCGATTCTTTCTGTTTATCTTAAAAACAGAGTTTGCGCTTGCGGCGGCAATAAACTTGCAAAGCTTTGTCACAGGATAATCGCCGCCTCAGCCTTTTATTGCAGAAAAAGATTGTCGCAACAAGAATTTGAGCTCCTTCTTACATCATTCTTAAGCGACCGCCTTAGGACAGATTATTACGCTATGCCGCGTTCACAGTAGGGCTCTAGTTCACCACATTAACCGGCGTTCCCGCCAAAAACTTTCGCAAGTTGTCCACGGCGATTCCCAACAAGCGCTCGCGGGTTTCCTTGGCGGCCCAGGCCACGTGCGGAGTGATGACGCAGTTGGGGGCGCCCAAAAGGGGGCAGTCGGCGGACATGGGCTCTTGCGACAAAACGTCGGCGCCAAAGCCAAAAAGTTTTTTGCTTTCCAGCGCCGCGCGGACTGCCGCTTCGTCAATCAAGGGGCCGCGCGCGGTGTTTAGCAAGATGGCGCCGTCTTTCATTTTTGCAAGCGCCGCTTGGTTTATCATTCCCTTGTTGTCGGCGGTAAGCGGGCAGTGCAGGGATACGATGTCGCTTCTTTGCAGCAATTCGTCAAGACTGACGGATTCCACCGTAAAATTTTCTTTGCCAAAGTCTTCGATTTTTTTCGCCGTTCTTGAATGGGCGATGACTTTCATTCCAAGCGCAAAGGCGATTTTTGCCACGGCTTGGCCAATGCTTCCAAAGCCGACGACGCCAAAAGTTTTTCCCAACAGTTCCGTAAGCGGATGCGTCCAATAGCAAAAGTCGGGGCTCTTAATCCAGCCGCCATTTTGGACGGAATCGTTGTGCGCGTGGACGCCGTTTGTCAATTCAAGCAAGAGCGCGAACGTCGCTTGCGCCACGGCCATAGTGCTGTAAGAAGGAATGTTTGTGACTGTGATTCCGCGTTCGCGCGCGGCGGCCGTGTCGATTACGTTGTAGCCGGTGGCAAATACGCCGATGTATTTTAGCTTTGGGCATTGCAAAAGTATTTCTTTTGTGATTTGGACTTTGTTCAAAAAAACAATGTCCGCGTCGCGCATTCGTTCCGCCGTAAGATTTGCCGGCGTGCGCTCGTAGTATTCGAGCGTTCCAAATTCTTTGAACACGTCGTAACTAAGGTCGCCGGGATTAAGCGCGTGGCCGTCAAGAATCACCAATTTCATAAAATCATTCCTCCGGCAAAAATAAAGTTCCGTCGGCGCTTCCGTCGGCAAGCTTGTCCAAGATTTTTTCGCGGCCGCCGTTTGCAAGGATTACCGGAATGTTGTAGGCAAAGCATTTTTGCGCTGCCTGCAATTTTGTTTCGATTCCGCCGGTTCCAAAAGAGTTGGTCTCGCCGATTGTGATGCGCTTTCTAAGCTCGTCGATGTTGCCGACGGTTTGAACCAACTTTGCGTCGGGGTTTGTCTTTGGGTTGTCGGAATAAACTCCGTCGATGTCGCTGAACAAAACCAGCAAGTCCGCTCCCCACAAAATCGACGTGAGCGCGCTAAGATTGTCGTTGTCGCCGATGGAGCCTTCTTCAAACGAGACGCTGTCGTTTTCGTTTATGATTGGAACTACGCCTTCGTCAACAAGCGTGAACAAGGTGTTGCGGATGTTGAGCGTTTGCAAGTTGTTTTCAAAATTTTCTTTTACGAACAAAAGCTGGCCGATGTGGATTCCAGATTCGGCAAAGGCTTTTCGCCACTGGCTCATAAGTTCCACCTGGCCGATCGCGCACAAGGCCTGCCTGTAATGGACATCTTTTTTTCGCGCCCATTCCTTTAAGGCGCTCACTCCGCTTACCTGCGCGCCCGAAGAAACGACGGCGACTTGCTTTCCTGCGTCAATCAAATTTTTTACTTGCGCCGCAAAGGCTGCCATGAACTCTGTGTTTTGCGTGCCGTCGCTTTTGGCCAGCGTGTTGCTTCCGATTTTTATGACTATCTTTCGCGCTTTTTTTATCGCGTCCTTTATTTGTTCGCTCATGTTCGTTCCTTGTTAAAAGCCTTATATCGTCGCGGCGATGACGGCCTTGATTGTGTGCATTCTGTTTTCCGCCTCGTCAAAGACGACAGACTGCGCGCTTTCAAAAACTTCGTCGGTCACTTCCATTTCGTTGATGCCGAATTTTTCGCTAATCTCTTTTCCGATCGTCGTGTTGAGGTCGTGGAAAGACGGAAGGTCGTGCATGAAAATCGCCGTGGGCTTGGCCTTTGCCATCACTTCTTTTGTTACTTGATACGGCTTTAGGTCGGCGATTCGTTCCGCCCAAACTTCGTCCGGCTCTCCCATGCTGACCCAAACGTCAGTGTAAATGATGTCCGCTCCGTTGGCCGCCTTGTCGATGTCCTCTTCAAGCGTGATGGAGCCGCCGCTTTCTTTTGCCCACGGCTCGCAGTCCTGGACAAGCTGTTCCGACGGAAAATATTTTTTTGGCGCGCAAAGCGTAAGGTTAAGTCCGAGCTTTGAGCACACGACGCAAAGTGAGTTTCCGACATTGTAGCGAGCGTCGCCAAAGTAAACCAGCTTTAGGCCCTTTAGCTTTCCAAAATGCTCGCGGATTGTCAGCATGTCGGCTAGCATTTGCGTGGGGTGGTATTCGTTGGTCAAGCCGTTCCAAACGGGAACGTCGGCGTGCTTGGCGAGCGTTTCCACGATTGACTGCTCAAAGCCGCGGTATTCGATTCCGTCGAACATGCGGCCAAGAACGCGCGCGGTGTCGGCGATGCTTTCTTTTTTTCCGATTTGCGAGCCTTCGGCCAAATATGTCGTTCCGATTCCCAAGTCGTGCGCCGCCACTTCAAAGGAGCAGCGCGTTCTGGTGGAAGTCTTTTCAAAAATCAGCGCGATGTTTTTTCCCTTAAAAGTGTCCACGCGCTTTCCGCGCTTTTTCTTTTTTTTGTAGTCCGCCGCCAAGTCCAAGAGGCCGACAATTTCTTCCGGCGTAAAATCCCTAAGCGTCAAAAAATCTCTTCCGCGCAAATTCAAAGCCATATATGCCTTCCTTGTTTAGTAGTAAAAAGAAAATATTATTATATCAAACTTCGTTTGATTTTGCTAGAGGTAGTATTTACTGCGCTCTCGCGAGCGCGACTGGCAATACCAAACTTCGTTTGCTTTTGCTAGGGGTAGTATTTACTGCGCTCTCGCGAGCCTTTGAGCAAAAACCTGATGTCACGGCTTCACTATCCTTTAGTGGAATTTATCTTTTATGGATGCGGTTTTTTATGGCGACGATGGCGTTTTGGGCTTCTTCTTCGATGATTTTTTCTATTTTGGAAAAGTCGCTGGAGTCAAAGGATTTTTCTTGGGCGGTGTAAAAAAGGGCGGAGACGGAAACGTCAAGCGCTTGCGCGATTTTTTCTATCAGTTCCGCCGAGGCGAAAACTTTGCCGGTTTCTATGGTGCTTAAATGCTTGATTGAAATGTCGAGCATCTCGGCCAGCCGCTCCTGCGACCATTTTTTTTCTTTTCTATATTGGTGGATGTTTTGTCCAAAAATTTGCTTCACGCTCATTTTTTAATGATAAAGGAAAAGGTGAATTTTCCAATTACGCAATATGTTTAAAATACCTAAAACTTTACTTATTGCGTTCATTTTTTGTTGACAACTAAACTTTTTAGGTCTAATATGGAAGAATATATAACCTTATCGGTCAATTAAGGGAGTTGTCTATGAAAAAAACGTCGCTTTGTTTTGCCGCTGTCTTTGCGGTTCTTTTTGGATTTTTTGTCGCGTCTTGCTCTGGGGGAGCGGACAGCCCCAACCTTACGCTTTATATGCCGCCAAGCGGAGGCTCGTCAGATTCCGGCGGCGGAACGCAAACTCCCACGCCTACGCCAACGCCGCCTGCGGAATACAACGTCACCTATGTCATAACCAACGGCTCCGACGACATGACAGGCGAATCGCGCTCAAGCGGAAAATACACCGTCCAAAGCGAATTGACGATTCCGCAAAAAGAAGGTTTCGTTTTCAAGGGCTGGTATTCCGACCAAGAGCAAACGCAAGCGGTCGCAAGCTTTGCGGGGCTGGCAGGCGACGTAACTTTGTACGGCCACTGGGCGGGAACGCTTTACACGGTTGTGATTGAAGGAATCGACGGCGCGACATTGGCGGAAGGCTCGGCTGCTGTGGCTGGCTTTAGTACGGAAGACACGACGCTTTCTTTGCCCGCTTATACAAAGCGTTTTTACAATTTTGAAGGTTTGTATTTGGACAGCGAGTTTAACGGAACTGCCGTAACGCAGATAGGCAAAGACAGCGCCGCATCCGGCGCCGCGTTGACATTGTACGCTAGGTGGACGGAAAAAGTTTACACGGTAAATTACGACTTGCTTTTTGAAAGCGGAGTGACTAATCCGAATGGGATTACGACTGTGACGGCTTCGACTCGCTGTGCGTTGGCCGTTCCGACATATACAGACAGCGATTTTGTTTTTGCGGGTTGGTATGCAAATTACAACGGCGGAATATATTCAAATCAAGTGACAGAACTTCCTGTTGACGGTATTGCCGGGGATGATAATTCATTTACGCTCCATGCAAAATGGACGCATGCCACGCCGTGGACGCCAAGCGGCGCCACGGTGCGAGTCACTTCTATGCAAACAGTTGCGAATGACATCGCGGCGTTGACAGCGGAAGGCGAGGAATTTTATTTGCTTGTCACTGATACAAGCATAAATCGTTGGCAGAATGGATCTGTAAACGCCGCTCTGAAGGCCAATATTACAACAGATTTCTATTTTGACTTTAGCGCCGCGACAACTCTGTTTGAGTTGACAGGTAGCTTTTTTAATCGGTGTGAGAATTTTACTGGCATAACGCTTCCCGATTCATTTAACAGTTCGGATTATGGTTTTATAGGCACAAAATTAAAATTTATAAAACTGCCGGATCAAGTTACATTAATACCGTTTCGGGCTTTCGCGGATTGCGTCGAACTTGAAACAATTTATCTCTCAAAGAATCTTTTAGAAATTCGTGCAGGGGCATTTAGCAATTGTTCTAAGATAAAAGAAACTTACTATAATTCTACATATGAAGATTTGAAAAATGTAAATATGGATTCTAAACCTACTCAGTATGGAGGAGCTCTTTATGTTTTGGAACAAGAAGAATGGAAACGAGTTTATGTTATAACATATGAATTGAATTCTGGCAAATGGACAACTGGCTACAAAGCCCAAGAACTTTTCATAGAATCTGAAAATATTATTTTGCCGACAGCTGAAAATATTTATAGAGATGGTTATCGTTTTGATGGTTGGTATGACAACAATAGATATACAGGTAGCGCTTTTACTTCAGTTCCAAGCGGAACAAAGAGCAATGTCAAGTATTGGGCAAAATGGACGCCTAGAGATGACACGCCATATAAGGTTTTGCACTATCAACAAAACCTTGATGATTCAGACTACACCCTTTATGAAACAGAAAGTCTAACAGGAACAACAGGATCTTATGTTACACCGACTGCAAAAGACTATCCCGGTTTTACGGCAGAATCTGTTAACCGTCAGAGTATAAGCGGAAATGGCGATACTGAAATGAGAATTTACTATAGGCGAAAAACTGTAACATTAAGTTTTGACCTTGCGGGCGGAATTTTGGATGGTCAAACTGGAGGAATTACAAAGAGCGGTAAATATGGCGCTTCTGTTCCTGCTCTCTCAAATCCCCAAAAAGCAAACTATACTTTTATGGGCTGGAATACAATCGGTGGAACATTGCCTTCTGTTTACGCTGAAGACGCAACCTACACCGCCGTGTGGCTTTTGAATGAAGTTCGCGGCATAGATATTTCGGTTGACCCGCTTTCGGACATAAACGTGACTAAATCGCAAAGCTGCAATACCGTCACGTTCACCGCCCAAGAATGCGATTCATACAGTTGGGCGCTGGACGGCGCGGCAAAAGGCTCTGCCCGGACTTGTTCAATCGACACGTCAACTTTGTTAAAGGGAACGTACACACTGACACTGGAAGCAAAGAAAGACGGCAGATGGTTTTCGTATACCGCGCAAATCAAGGTTAACTAAGGAGAGACGATATGACTAGAATGACAAAGATTATTACAACTGTAACGACTGCGTTTTTTTCACTTGGACTTTTTTCTTGTTCAAACTTTCAGGATAGCGGTGCGATTGCGATGCCGTTTGTAACGCCGGCTTCTGATGCAAATGTCGCATATTTAACGTTGAGTTTGGACGATGCATCTGTATCAAAGACTCTTTTGCCCGATGTACAAGGCGCGGTTTTTGAAAATCTTGTTCTAAAGGGAACAAAGCAAGGGGAAGCTCAAAAAGAGCTTGGCTCTTGGGCAAGCGTCGCAGACATGCAAAGCGCGTCCGTTCCGCTTGAAGTTGGAATTTGGACTTTTGACCTTAATGCTATAAGCGGTGGAAGTTCCTTTAGCGGAACTTTGCAAAAAGAAATCGTCAGCGGACAAAACCAGCTTTTGTTCAGTCTTGCTCTTGACGATATTGGCAGCGGCCCCGGCTCCTTTAGCCTTGCGCTTTCTTTTGACGGAGCGGCAAACGCTCAAAATGTTTCCCGCGTAGTCGCCTCGCTGGAAAATATGGACAAGACAATCGTAAGCGGTTATGAGCCAAAAAATCTTGCGGTGGCCAACAACGCAGTCACCTTTAGCGGTTCCCAAATCACGGCGGGCACATATAGGGCTAAGATAAAGTTTTACGCAAGCGTCAACGGGGGCGATACAGAAATAGCTTCTTGGAGCGAGCTTGTTCAAATTGCAAGCGGTTTTGATTCTTCAGCCAGCCGAACAATAGAAAGCTTTGACGAGCTTTACACAATCACCTACGAATTGAACGGCGGTTCTTTTGCGGCTGGTACAGTCGTGCCGGAAACATTCACTCGAAAAAGCGCGGCGATAACGTTGCCGCAAGGTGTTACGCGGGATTATTACACATTCAGCGGTTGGCATACAGATTCTAACTGCTCGTCGGAAAGCAAGATTACAACGATGGGGAATGGCGATGAAAATGTAACGCTTTACGCCAAGTGGACGGCTAAAAACTATACGATTACATACAATTTTGTTTACAAATTAATTAAGTCAACTTACACGGTGGAAGATGATGTAAGTCTTGTGGAACCTTCCGAATAAGACATTTCATTTACAGAATGGTGGTTTGAAGATGCGGAATGCGCGACGCAAACTATAACAGGTTGGATGGCAGGGGAACGGCATTCTGACATTAATCTTTATGCAAAATATAATGTCTCCGCAACCGGTGATAGTAATAATATAGTTGCGAAAATAAAAAATATGACAAAAAGCGGTACTGTAAAAGCTACTGGAATTTTTTCAGCAGATGTGATTTGCAAAATTAATGCGGCTCTTAAAGAACTGCATTCGTCAAAGCCTGATATTCTTGTTACTTTGGATTTGTCAGAGGTTCAAGGCCTCTCTGGTTTGGAAGAGGCGTCATCGTTAAATAATTATTGTTCATTTTATGAATGCGTAAATTTAAAACAAGTTATTTTGCCTTCTGGGGAATTCTCTATTGGCGCTAACGCTTTTTACGGCTGCACAAGTCTTAGCAGAATCATTATACCTTCTAGTGTTAAGGGAATTGAACAAAACGCATTTAAGGATTGTGTCGGACTTTCTGATTTGACAATTTGTGATGGCGTTCAATATATTGAGCGGAATGCTTTTAAGGGATGCGTTGGATTAAAGAATGTAACTGTTCCTGACAGTGTAAAATCTATAGGGGAGGGTGCCTTCAGCGGCTGCTCATCTCTTGAGAAAATTACGCTTCCATTTGTTGGCAGGTATGCAGCTGATAAAGTTAAGTCATGTGAGGAATGGCTATTTGGCTATATTTTTGGAAAAAATTCATATGATGGCGGAACAGCGACGAAGCAAAAATATGAAGTATACTACCCTACCGACGGACATGTCTGGTATAAAGAGGAACCCACTTTTTACATTCCAGCTTCTTTGAAAAAGGTTGTGCTGACAAGCAATGCGATTATCCCACGATATGCCTTCTATAACTGCAAAGAAATTACGGAAGTGGTTATTCCTGAAACCACAACAAAAATAGGTCTTGACGCTTTTGAGAATTGCTTAAGTCTTGACAACATAAATATTCCAGACAGTGTGGAAGTAATAGAAGGTTCATTTTATCATACAAATGCAGTCAATATAAAAATAGGAAAATACGCGGAGAAAGGGTACAGTTTGTCCGATTTGTTCAGTGGAAATGTGACGAAAAATGTATCTTTTTCTGAGGGAGTAACGAAAATTGGCGACGGCCTGTTTAAGAATTCTGAAGCGCCATTGAATATACAGTTTTCAAGCAACATAACATCAATCGGAAACCATGCTTTTGAGAATGCCTCTGGTCTCACAGATTTTGTAATTCCTAATAGCATTAAAAGTATAGGCGAGTATATTTTCTCTGGTTGTTCAAATCTTAAATCTGTAACATTCCCTAGCGGCATTACGGAGATTCCTTCACATGCCTTTTCGGGGTGCTCAAGTCTTGAAACTATGACAATTCCTGATATCATTACAAGTCTTGGCGACTATATTTTTTCTGATTGCGCAAACCTAAAATCTGTTACATTCCCAAATGGCATTACAGAAATTCCAAATGGAACTTTTTCTGGTTGCGCGAATTTTAAAACTATAATAATTCCTAGTGGTCTTACGAGTATTGGTAACTATGCCTTTTCTGGTTGTACAGCTCTTAAATACGATTCTTTGCCGAGTTTTGACAATGTTACAAAAATTGGTTGGTATGCTTTTGAAAACTGCGCAAGCCTTTGGCGTATTAACATTCCCTATGGTCTTAAATATATTCCAAATGGATTTTGTAAAGGATGTTCCAAACTTTCATATATATATTGGTCAAAGGCAAATGATATCGAATCAATTGGCGAAAGCGCTTTTGAAAATTGTACGGCGCTCGATTTTTCGACTTTTCCTGTATCATTAAAAAAAATTGGCAAAAAAGCGTTCCAAGGTTGTACTAGTCTGACAACCTTAAAATTTGATACGGAGATAAATGCTATTGAAGCCTATGCTTTTAATGGTTGTTCAAGTCTAAAATCAGCCGAATTCAAGGATACGACAAGCCTATGGTATTGGAAAGACGAAGAGGGGAAACCAGCACCTTACATTGGAGATGTTGGGCTTCCTATGGAGACTGATGTTAAAGAAAATGCAAAAACATTGTTGCGTATTACTGATTATGGACTATATAGAAAATAAATGTGTGAGAAAAAACATGGCGCAGAATGACGAAGACGAAATGATTTTATCAGTTAAGAAAACCAAGAAGGATGTTTATAGTGTTAAATTTGATGGGGCAAAAGGAAAAAGTAAATCAACTTTTGGGGATGATCTACAGTATTCCGGTTCAGTGAAAGGGAAGGTCGTTCTTCTTATAGCTATAATTTTTACTCTGTTGTTTACTTGCTATATTGTTACCAAAATGATTGATGTGAGTAAATGTTGCAATATTTCAGTGGCAGGCAAAAATATAGAGAATTCTATCTGTAAAAACACATCTAGTCCGCAAGTCTGTTGTGAATGCAAAGGTGATTCATCAAAGTCTTTAGTTTGCATAATAAAGGAAATTGTGGATAAAAGTTCTTTTGTCTTTTTTTTGTTTTGTTTTTTGTATTTTGCCATACTCATAGCGACTCTTATAGTTTTATTTTGGCTTTTGATAAACGATGATTCTGGACTAAAATTTGCAAAACTAAATGCTATCTGTAGTATGGAGAATCGACTGTTGCAGGATGAATATAGACGCAATGATGACCTTCTCAAGCACTATATGACTTGCGTTACTGAGATTTAAAACTGATAAAACAAATGATAAGCTTTTTCATAACCTATATCGTTCCAATCGCGACACTGGCAGCAACAATTTGGATTCCAATCAAAATCAAATGGGAGCAAGAGTATTCTTCGCTTTTGGATTTTTACAGAAGCCTTGATTACGCCATTGCGTTTCAAGGCGTGATTCAGTTCTTTTTCAACGACTGCGGCCGCGACATGAGCCGCGTCAAGGCGGAATACAAAAGGCGCTTTATTGAAGAAGTGGAAAGTAAGCCCGGCGACATCGACAAAGAAAATTGCCTTCACTTCCAGCGCCGCGTTTTGGCGCAATTCTTTTGGCAGCTCAACGAATGCGCAAAAAGCTTTTCAATCGGAAAGCGCCGCGTCACAAACGACTTTACCAACGCCGAAGCCAAACTGCTCAAAATTCTGATTTACATGGGCCAAGCGATTGACGACGACCCGCTTTTGTACAAAGACATTTCTTCCGACGCTCTCTCCCCAAAGCCCGCCCGCCTCAAAGGCCAAAACAAATTCCTCGGCCAGTTGTACCAAATCCTAAAGCAAAGCAAGCGTTTTATGGACGGACAGTAATTGCGGCAGCGTTTTCGCGCGTTTTGTTTTTTCTTGACATTTCTCTTGTTTCATTTTATACTGAATAATAATTCAGTGAAAATTCATTCAGTATAAAGCGTATAAAAGGAGTCGTTGTGTTTTTAGGGCGAGAGTTGGAATTGGCGGAATTAAGCACGGAGTTAAAGACTAAGAAAAAATCCGCCATTCTTGTTTACGGCAAGCGCAGGATAGGCAAGTCTTCTTTGATTGAACAAGCCGCAAAGTCTTTTGACGGAATTGTAGTAAGCCATCTTTTTTCGAGAACTTCGTATGAAGGCAATTTGGCGCTTTTGTGTCGCAGCGTTATGGCGGCCTTGAATTTTCCTTCTACGACAAGTTTTGACACGATTTTTGACTTATTCGATTTTGTTCAAAAGCAAAAAAAACGGATTCTTTTTGTTTTGGACGAGTACCAATATTTTAAGGAGTCGCGAAAAAAAGGCGAGGTGGATTCCTATATGCAAGGCATTGTAGACTCTATTCCAAACAATATAAAAATCATTTTTTGCGGTTCTTATATTTCAGTCATGAAAGAGCTCTTGCAAGAGGACAATCCGCTGTTTGGCCGTTTTACAAAAATTTTGCGAATCGAAGAATTTGATTATTTGGACGCCGCGCGTTTTTATCCTGGCCTTAGCGTCCGGGAAAAAATCAGGTTTTATTCCGTTTTTGGAGGGTCGCCGTATGTTCTTGCGAACCTTGATTATAAGAAGCCGCTTGAAGAAAACATCAAGAAAAACCTTATCTCGCAAGACAGCCTTTTGCGTTCGTACATCGAAAACATTATGCTTCGCGAAATTCAGAAAAACTATGATGTGAGAATTTTGGAGGCGATTGGAAACGGCAAGAAGCGCTACAATGAAATCCAAAATCTTGTTGGAATGAATGATTCGGGGCTTTTGGACAAGCAGCTTAAAAATCTTATGGGCATGGAAACCGTGGAAAAAGTTTTTCCAATCAACAAGCCTAAAGACAAAAAAAAGCAGTTCTATGAAATCAAGGACAACTTGATGCGATTTTACTTTACTTTTATTTTTGCGAATGAAGCCTTGATTTCAAAATTTGGTCAGGCCGTTTTTTTTGAAAACGTTATCGCGCCGGCATTGAATACATTTGTTTCATACAGATTTGAAGGAATTGCAAACCAGTATTTTAAGCGTTTGGCGCAAAATGGAAAACTGCGGGGCGTGACTGATTTTGGGTCTTACTGGTATGACGACCCCAAAAAAGGCATGAACGGTCAGTTTGATTGCGTTTTAAAAGATGCAGGCGGCTACGATTTTTACGAAGTCAAGTTTTATGAAAAGCCTATGCCTCGATTTGAATGTGAATCGGAAGAAAAAGAGGTTCGCGCTCTTGTGGAGCCGAATTGCAAAAGAATCGGCTTTGTTTGCTCCTCTGGATTTTCGTTCAAGTCAAAGGAATATAATTTGATTTCTGGCAAGGAAATTTATGACAAGGACCTTTTATGAAGCGTAAAAATCTTTTTACAACCTCATTATTCGCCGTCGCGTTGTTTTTGGCCTGGCCTTTGCCCGCGCAAGGCTCATTTGAGTGGAAGTCCGCGTCTCCAAAAAGCCTTGGACTGGACGAGAAAAAAATCCAGGCCTTTTTGGCGGAGCTTCCCGACACTCTGGTGACTAGCTGCGTCATCGTAAAGGACGGAACAATCGCAAGCGAGTATTACAAGGCGGGCTGTGGCGCGGATTCTGTTTTTAGCATGCAGTCGGTTTCAAAAAGCGTGACAAGCGCGGTTGTCGGAATCGCGATTCAGCAGGGCTACTTTAAATTGGACGACGCGATCTCGCGGTTTTTCCCCGAGGCAAAAAACTTGGCCGTTTGTCGCGGCGAGTCAAAGGCGCTTTTTGAAAAAATCACCGTGCGACACTTGCTTACAAACACAAGCGGCCTTGTCTCCACCGACAGCGCCGTTTGGGGCCAGTGGCGGGCCAGCGGCGACTGGATAAAATTTTTGTTCGACAGACCGATGCGGCATGAGCCTGGAAAAGTCTTTGAGTATTCAACCGGAAACACGCACTTATTGGCGGCAATCGTCCAGCGGACCACAAAAAAATCCCTGGACCAATACGGCCGCCAAGTTTTGTTCGAGCCGCTGGGCATGCAAGGCGCGCGCTTTGACGCGGGGCCGGAAGGCGTTGGCGACGGCGGGAACGGTTTTCACATGACCGCGCGCGACATGGCCCGCTTTGGCCTTTTGTACTTGCAAGGCGGCGTTTGGCAGGGAAAGCGAATCGTTCCCGTGGAATGGGTGGAAGAATCTACAAAGATTCAAGTTCCCAAGCAAGCGCGCTACGGATTTCAGTGGTGGGTCCGCTGGTTTGGAAAGAGCGAGGCACGCGGATTTTTCGCGCACGGTTGGGGCGAGCAAGTCATCGCCGTTCTTCCTTCAAAAAATCTTGTCGTGATTTTTTCCAGCCGCGAGCCGGACAACCGCAAGAACGCGACCTACTGGCGCTGGATTGGCCAAGTTGTTGATTCGCTTAACCCCTGATTTGGCCGTCGCCGTCGATGAGGTACTTTACGGTTGTGAGAGCCTCAAGGCCCATCGGGCCTCGGATGTGAAGCTTTTGCGTGCTGATTCCAAGCTCGGCGCCAAAGCCGAACTCAAAGCCGTCGGTAAAGCGCGTTGAAGCGTTGACGTAAACGCAGGCCGCGTCCACTTTGCTTTGGAAGGCGCGGGCGCGCGCCCTGTTGTTGGTCACAATCGATTCGCTGTGCTTGGTGTTGTGGGTGTTTATGTACTGTATCGCGTCGTCAACGTCTTTTACGCTTTTTACGACGCATTCGTAATTCAAAAATTCATTTCCGTAATCTTGGTCCGTCGCAGCCACGACGCAATCTGGCCTTCCGTTTTTTTGGGCGGAACTTTTTAGCGCGCCTATGCAGTCAGGGTCGGCGTGAAAAGTCACTCGGCCTGCAAAGCGTTCCTCAAGCGCGGGCAAGAATTTTTCCAAAACATTTTGGTTTACCAAAATCGCTTCTATCGCGTTGCAAACTCCGGGGCGTTGGATCTTAGCGTTCTCCGCGATGTCAAGCGCCATGTCCAGGTCGCCTTGGTCGTCAACGTAAAGGTGGCAGACTCCGCTTCCGGTTTCGATTACAGGGATGCGGGCGTTTTGCACGACGCTTTGTATGAGCTTTTTTCCGCCACGGGGAAGAACCACGTCTATCAAGCCGCGCGCGTTCAATATTTTGTCAACGTCGGAATGGTCTTGGCTTTCCAAAAGCTCAATCGCCGCCGCGACTCCGTCCTGGCAAGAAGAAAGGCCTTCTTTTATCGCGGCGCAAATCGCTTTGTTTGATTCCAAAGCCGCCGAAGAGCCGCGGAGCAAAATCGCGTTTCCGCTTTTGTAGGCAAGGCAAAAAGCGTCAACCGTAACGTTGGGGCGGCTTTCGTAAATTATGCAAACAACTCCAAGCGGAACTCGGACGCGCTTTATTTGAAGGCCCTTGGGGCTTTCCCAGCCGCCTTCGACTTTTCCGATCGGATCTTCATGGTCGATTACGATTTGAACGCCTTGGCAAATGGAATCAAGCCGCGCGTCGTTTAGGCTTAGGCGGTCGATTAGCGGCTCGCTGGTTCCGTTTTTGCGCGCGTTGTCCACGTCGATTTTGTTGGCTTTTAAGATTGCCGCGCGGTTTTTGTTTATCGAATCGATTACGCTTTTTAGCGCGGCGTTTTTTTGGCTTGCGTTTTGAAGGGCAAGAATGGAGGCGGCGTTTTTTAGTCCGCCGCAAATTTGTTCAAGGTCCATAGGCGCGCCTTAGTAGTTGGCCAAGAAGAACATTCCCAAAAGCATTGCCACGCGGGCTTTCTTTTGCTCCCATTCCTGCTCTTTTGGAAGGCTGTTCATGTAAAGCCAGAAAATTCCGAACTCAGGATCTATGCGCAAGGAGTATTCCTCAAAGTCGCCGTTTTTGGATTGGTTGCCGAACATCAAGTAAACCACGTCGCCGACGATTTGCAAAAGCGTTGGATAGGATTTGTTCCATTCGCCTTTTGAAATCGCCTCGCAGTATTCGTTCAATTTGTAAAGAACGTTTTCCTTTAGCTCCGCGTCAGATTTTTCTATCCATGTTTTTTGAATCAAGAGCGAAAGATTTTTTTGGAAGCTTGAAGCGAGCTTGCTTTCAAACTCTCCGGCTTCCTTGGAGAAAAGATTTTTGTTGGCGCCAAACGCTTCGGCCAACGTGTCCGCCGCCGCCACGAAATTTTTTCCTTCCACAAATTCAGAAATGGCGCCTAAAATTTTTTTATCTACATAACTGTTTATCGTTTTGTCAAAAGTCATAATTCATTTTACTTGTTATGAAAAAAATATTCAAGGGTTATAGCGGCAACAAGCGCGCTAGTAATGCATCCGCGTAAACGACACGCCGCCCGTCGTCTCGTCTACGGTCACAAGGCCAAAGACTTTTTCTTCAAAATAAGAGCCTACGTCCGACTCTTTGAATGGTCCAAAGTCAAAGTCATGCTGCCTGTGCATGTGGCCTTCAAAAACATATTTGACCTTGTTCTTGGCAAAGGCCGAGATCAATCGCGCCCTTTCCTCGGTGTCGTCTATCGCAAAGTAGAACAAGCCGCCTGCGTAAACGGGGTAGTGCATGAGAATTATTTTTGGCCGCCAAGACGCTTGCAGGTTGCGCTCCAAGTCTTCGATTTGCGGGCCGCCCAAAGTTCCGTTCCCTGTGTCCAAGAAAAAAAAGTCAAAAGGAAAATTGCCGCCCGCGCTTAAAGTGAACCTGTAGCAGGAAGTGAACGGAAAGATTCTTGTCTTCCAAATTTCCCAACCGTTGTTGTACAAGTCATGGTTTCCTAAAATCGAATACACCTTGTAGTCGCTTATGCCAAGCGCTTCGTTTCCCGCGGCAATCCAGCGGGCGGCGGTCAGGCTGAACATGTCGGCCTCGTTGGAGTGTCCGCCGTCAAGGGTGTCGCCAAGGTTCACTATGAAGCGCGGTCTAAGGCTTTCGTCGGAACTTTGCAAAAGCGCCTTGAATGTTTGCAAAAACGCTTCTTCGTTCCTGCCTTTTTTTGAGCCAAAATGACTGTCGGTCAAAACTATGAAGCTGTATTTTCCGCTTGTTCCCACTTGCGGAATTTGCGGGCCCCAAAGAGGAATGGACGCGGCCGCGCGCTCTTCAACGCCTGTTTCGGCGTACAAAAAAATCGGAAGGCCGTAATTGCAGGAAGCAAAAAGCAAGGAGAAAAAAAGAATTGTCGCGGCAAAAAAAATCTTTTTCAAAAGCAAATCCTTGCGTTGCATTTTACCATTATGTGGTTGAAATACGCGACGGAAGCGTAAAAGTCCGTCATTCCAACTTCAACAAGGGCGCCGAGCCTAAAGGCCTTTTTAAAGTTGTAGGCCGCGCCAAAAGTCCATTGCGGACAAAAGAAAAGCGGATAGCGGTAAAGGTTGTAAGTTCCAATCGAAGTGAAAAGCTCAATTCCGTTTGAAAAAACTTTGTCCACTTCCGCGTAGGCTACAAAGTCGTGGTTGCGGATCGCAAGGCCTTTTATCGCGTCGAACGTCGTCGCCTTGAACGCGTAGCCGCTTCTTCCTGTAAACGTAAGGCCGTTCGTCGAAATCCACCTGGCTTCTATTTCAAGCAAAATGTCGTGCGAGCGGAATGATTCTATCGAGCGCTGCATATGGTAGGCGGAACTTGCTCCAAAGCGCCAGGCTCCGTTTTGATGGCCGCCGACAAAAGGCAAGTAGCAAGTCCTGATTGTCAAGTCGTAAAGCGCCGCGTCGGATTGAAAGCCCACAAGGCCGCCAAAGGGCTGCCAGTCAAAGTTGTGCTGAATCTCGCCGTAGTTCTTGCTTCGGTTTATGCCCCTGTTCATTGTCCGCCCGTAGCTTAGTTGGACAAACTGCCTTGGCCTTTCCTCTTGCGGAAGCGCTTCCACCTTGGCAAAGACTGAACTGAGAAAAAGAAAAAAAATTGCGGCCGAAAGCGCGAAGACTTTTTTCATCTGCAAAAAAATAAACAAAAAAAAACGGCGTTCAAAAAACGCCGTTGTCCGTTAGTGGAGATGATCGGACTTGAACCGACTACCTCTTGCATGCCATGCAAGCGCTCTAGCCAGGTGAGCTACACCCCCAAACAGTAAAAGCATTTTAGCCGAAAAAACAAATTATGTCAATAGTTTGCAACAAAAAAAGCGCGCTCCCGCGGGTCCCAGCGCCTTAATTAAAGCTGCTTCTTGTGTATGGGCTGCCGATCCACATCCAGACGTCTTCGCCGCTTCCGATGTAGTCTTTGCGCTGGCCTTCTATCAAGAATTGGACGCTTTCCACGGTGGCAAATTCTGTGGCGGTGAAAACTATTTGCATAAGCTGGGCGCGGTAGCCGTCCGCTCCGATTTCGTTAAATTCAAAGGCCTCGCTAAAGTTAAGCGCGGCGATTCCGTTGCGGACGCTGGCGCTCAAGAGCCGCGTTCCCTGGGGAATCAAGGTCATGCATTTTTCCGACGACTGGGGGCCGGCCAAAAGAGCCTTGATTGTGTCGCTTAGCGGCGAGTCGCTTTTGGGAATTTGCCGGACCACGCTTTTTCTGTTCACGTTTCCGTCCGCGTCCACTTGGGCAAAGAAAAGCTTTGCGTTCATCATGGCGACAGGCTTTTTTTTGTCTTCCTTTTCTTCAGCGGCCTGCTGTTTGGGCGCTTTGTCCTCTTCCGCTTTGGCCGCGTTGTTTTGGGCGGAACTGTCGGCGGAACTTTGCGCGCTTTCAGCAGCCTTTTCCTTGTCCAAGCTGTCTTGCGCGGCGGAACTGTCTTGCTCGGCGTTCAGGTCGTCCAAGTCGTATGTGCCCGGCTCCTGGGTTTCCTTTTGTCCGGGAACTGGAGCCACTTCAACGTCCAAGAGGCCGTTGGACTTGTTTTCTTTTTTCTTTGTCTCGTAGTTTTGAATGAATTCCGGCGTGCTTCCTACGACGCGCTCAAAAAAGTTTGTGGACTTTAGGTTGTCCGCAAAGTCGTCTTTTTTTACAAGGAACACTATTAAAAGAATGATTATAAGAAGCAGCCATATCGCGGCGAATATGCCGTTTCGCTTGGCTTTTTTTGAATTTTTCCCACTCATGGAAAAATATTATAGAACAACTTGAATTTCTTTTCAAGTTGCGCTACAATTTTGTATAATAGACAAAATCTCAAACTTTGTCATTTTGACAAGAAAAAAGTTTGACACAACGAGGCTACATTATGATGGACGTAAAAGACAAGACAGTGCCGCGCCTGATCGCGCAAGTCGCAAAGAACTACCCCGACGCGCCCGCGCAATACACAAAAAATTCCAGCGGACAGTTTGAATGTCTTTCTTACGCCCAAATGTGGCAAAAGGCCGTTGACTTCGCGGGCGGCTTGCTTTCCTACAACGTCAAGCGCGGCGAATTGCTTGGCCTTATAAGCGAGGACCGCGCGGAATGGCAGCAAGCCGACCTTGGACTTTTGGCCATCGGCGCGGCCGACGTTCCCCGAGGAACCGACGCGAGCCCTTCCGACCTAAAATACATTTTGTCTTTCACCGAATGTCGCATTTGCATCGTCGAGACAAACGCCTGCGTTAAGAAAATTCTTGACTTAAAGGCCGACCTGCCACTTTTAAAATACTTGGTCATGTTTGACGACCCCACGGAAGAAACGCTCGCTTTGGCAAAGGCCGCCGATGTGGTGATTCATCCCTTTGAAGAAATTTTGGAAAAAGGCCGCGCCTACAACAAGGAAAATCCTTCCGCCTTTGAAAACGAAATCGCGAAAGGCGCCTGGGACGAAATTGGTGGAAGTCACCGACCGCATCAAATTGCATCCCGGCGAAAACGCGCTCGCCATTCTTCCGGTTTGGCACGTTTACATGCGCGAAGTTGAATACGTGATTTTAAGCCAGGGCTGCGCGATGGCCTATTCAAAGCCTATCGGAAAGATTTTGCTTGAGGACATGGCCAAGATGAACCCCGTTATTTTGCCAGGCGTTCCCCGCGTCTTTGAGGCGGTCATGGAAGGCGTTGACAGAAAAATGCGCAGGACCGGCGGAATCACATTGAAGCTCTACAATTTTTTTGTCCGCGTCGCCATCCTTCATTCGCGCATGCACAGAAAAATGTTCCGCCAAAATTTTATGCCCAAGCAGGAAGTCACTCCGCTTTGGTGGATTTTGTTCTTGATTCCGTGGACGCTTTTGTTCCCGCTCAAGGCCTTGGGCGACGCTATCATTTTCAAAAAAATCCGCGCGATGCTCGGAAAGAATTTCCGCGCGGGAATCGCAGGCGGCGGCTCGTATCCCAAAAACGTCGACGAATGGTTTTGGGCGCTCGGCGTTGAGGTTGTCGAAGGCTACGGCCTTACCGAGACCGCGCCCATCGTGAGCGTTAGGCACATCACAAGGCCGGTCTTTGGCTGCATTGGCGAGCCGCTTTACGGCATCAACGCGCGCATCGTTGACATGGAAGGAAACGACGTCGGCAAGGGAAAGAAAGGCGTGCTTCAGATTAAGGGCGGAACGGTAATGAAAGGCTACTACAAGCGCCCGGAGCTTACGGCAAAGGCCATCGATTCCGACGGCTGGCTTGACACCGGCGACCTTGCGATTATCGGCGTGGGCGGCGAGCTTAAGATTTTGGGCCGCGTAAAGGACACGATTGTTTTGCGCGGCGGCGAAAACGTGGAGCCGGTTCCGCTTGAAGTCAAGCTTGAAGAGTCGGTTTACATTCAAACCGCCGTCGTCGTAGGCCAGGACCAGCGCAACTTGGGCGCCTTGATTCTTCCCAACAAAGAAGAGCTTGAAATCTGGGCCAAGCAAAACAACGTCGCTTTTGAATCGTTTGAGGATTTGTTGGCCAACGAGGAAGTCTACAAGTTCATGGACTCAATCGTACGCGACATCATCAGCGCCAAGAACGGCTTCCGCGCCTTTGAGCGCATTCCAAGATTCGCGCTTTTGTCCAAGCCCTTTGAGGTTGGCCGCGAGCTTTCTGCCAAGCAGGAACTTATGCGCTACAAAATCAGCGAGCTTTACGCCAAGGAATTGAAGGCGGTGTTTAAGGAATAGTCCGCTCGTGCCGTTGCTTGTAATTCAGCAACTTTTTGTTCGAGCGGTTTCGCCGCGTCCTTGCGGACGCTGCTTGTTGGCGCAATGACTATTGGTTTTCTACAGTGATTCCTTTTATAAAGGAAAAGTGTTTGTCGGCTGTGACAACGGATATATTATTGGCCATTGCGCATGCCGCTATCCAAATGTCGTTTTCAGGTATGGGGTGGCCGTCGATTTTGAGTTGCGCTTTGATTTTTGCGTAAAATGGCGCAATTTGTGAATCGGGCTTGATTTCTTCCAGTTCGCGGCAAAAGTCTGAATAGACTTTTGCATTTTCATTTTTCTTTTGGGAACATTCAGCGCCAAAAAGCAATTCTCCGAGCGTAATTGAAGAAAAGTACAAATTTTCTTCTTCAAAAATGTCATCAAGATTGCCTTCGTCGTTTATGTAACGAATGATGACATTTGTGTCGAGAAGCTTACCATTCATTGGAATCTACCTTGCGGCCTTCCGCTACGGCTTTTGACACTAAAATAGAATCAGACGCGCTTATTTTTCCGACATATTTTTTTAAGTTGCGTTTTGGCGGTTCAAATTCGTCAAGAAAAGTTATGATTACGCGTTGATTTGGCTTTACCGCGATATTTCCTTGCGTTACATATTTGCGTCCATCATAATATGCGTGAACACTTTTCAACATATTGCGCCTCCTGATAGAAATTTGATTTATTATAGCGCGGTTTTGCTAAAAGGACAATAATTTAAATAATTTAAATAATTTCCTGTTCCAAGCTGTCGAATTCTGGCGTGGAAAAGAATTGGCCAAGAGTGATTTCAAAGCCGTCGCAAATCTTTTTGAGCGTGACTACGCCGGCATTTTTGCTTTCAAAATTGAGAATGCTTTTTATCGTTGCTTGCGGAACTGCCGCCAAGTTGCTGAGGCCGTTGGGCGTGATTCCGCGCTCGTCGCACAATTGTCTTATTCTGTTCGCCACAGCCTCTTTCGTGTCCATATCAAGATGATAAAACACTAACAATTTTTACATTAGTGATACTTCACTAATTTTAGAAAGTGCGGTATAATAGTGATATGTCACTATTATAAGAGGTGTTGTTATGAGGAAGTTTTTTGTTGGAATTTTTATTCTGCTCTGTTCATTAGCCTTGTACGCTCAATCGAACGGTTCGAAAAAATTCATTGACGGATATGAGGATTTGCAATGGGGTTCTTCTGTTGAGAAAGTGAAGAACAAGTATTCCAATCTTTCAAGGGAATGGGATGTCGCTTGTCAATCAGGCGAAGAATGTTGGACGGCAGTGTCCGACTCTGTTACAAGAGTTTTTCGTTTTTATAATAAGAAGCTCTATTTTGTTAGAGTCATCTACGATGACATGACACAACAGCAATTCAACGCTTTGTCTGAAAAACTGATTGCCAAGTATGGAAAAGTGTATTTTGAAATGGAAAAAGATGAAAAAGTTAAATTTGGATATCAATGGCTAGCTTCGTCGGATTTGTTTGTAACGCTTTCGGTGAATAATAAAATTAATGGTTTTGGCGCAAAAATGGGTGAATGGATTTTTGTTGAATATTATTCGCGTTTGATCTTAAAGGAAATGCAATCTGCTGAAGCGGAGAACATTGAGTTGTAGTGCACAAGGAGTTTTTATGGATTGGTTGATAACTATTGTAATTGTATCTCTTATTATTTATGGAGTAAGTAAAAGAAAAAAAACAGAAAACAAAGAAAATGAATTTGAGACAGAATTGTCGCCTACAGGAAAAAAAGAAAAACATAGTTTTTTAACGGCAGGGATTATTGTTGTTGTCATTGTGTTGTGTGTGGTCGGGTATTATATGTATAAGGCGCGGTTTATGCCAGCAAATTATATTTATTCTGAATATAACGCTGTTTCGGAAAGTAAGCTTCTAAAATCAGAGCAGTGGTATGAATACGCCGAATCGGATAAATTTGAAACTGTTGACTTTGCGAAACTAAAAAATTTTCCAGCAAGGTATAACGGAAAAAGAATAAAGTTGTTGGAAATTTCATTGTGGACTAAAAAGGGGAAGTCTTTTGGTGAGAATATTTATACTATACGAGTTTTCAATCCAAAGCAGTTTTCGGCATTTTCAGATGATCCATACGAAGACGGTTCATTAGTTTTTACAATAAGTGAATCGTTGTTTGAAAAGGTTTTGGATAACATTGGTGAGAAGCATTCGGGGAATTTCAATTTGTATACAAGTGAAATTTATGAGTGGAAGAACAAAGATGCTTTTGGTTATTATAAAACGAATTATGTAGCAAGAATAATTGGGGTAGAGTGTTTAGAGTAATGGGATTTTTATAACTATTTCTCAAAAAAAGGAAAAATCGGCAGGTAGTAAATTTTGCTTATTTTGTAGCCTTTGCCTCTTTGAAAAAAAATACAAAAATTTTCGCTCGCATTGTTACTTGCAAGACCATAGCTTTTTGTTCGAGCGGTCTCACCGCGTCCTAGTCGGACGCTGAGAGCCGCCGATTTTTTTACTTTAAGAAGAACTTTTGCGCGTAGCCGACAAGCCAAATGGCGACGATGATGATCGGCAAAATCCACTTGGCGTAAAAGCGGAGGGCGGGCGAGAACTTGAGTCCGCTTCCTGTGTTGGCTTCGGCGATAAAGTTATCCCAGCCCCAGCCGCGCTTTGACACGCAGAAAATTACGTAGAGCAATGAGCCAAGCGGAAGCAAGTTGTTGGACACGATGAAGTCCTCGATGTCCTGGATTCCGCCAATGCCCGGAATGGCCGCCTTGCTCCAAATGTTAAAGCCCAGCACGCACGGAATAGAAAGGACAAAGACGACAACCATGTTCACCCAAACCGCCTTGCTTCTTGACCAGCCGCGCGCGTCCATGGAAAAAGCGATGATGTTTTCAAAAACCGCGATTACAGTTGAAAGCGCCGCGAACGACATAAAGACAAAGAATATCGTTCCCCACAAGCGGCCCAAAGGCATCGTGTTAAAGATATTGGGCAGGGTGACAAAAATCAGTCCCGGTCCCTGGCCTGGGTTCACCCCAAAGGCAAAGCAAGTCGGAAGAATGATAAAGCCCGCCATCAGCGCCACGAAGGTGTCCAGCGCTATTACGGTTGTCGCCTCGCCGGCAAGAGACTTTTCCTTGTCGATGTAGCTTCCAAAAATCGCTATGGCTCCGATTCCCAAAGAAAGGGTAAAGAAGGCTTGGCCCATCGCCGCGAAAATGACTTCGCCGATTCCGTTTTGAACCATTTTTGAAAAGTCCGGCTTAAGGTAGAACTCCAAGCCCTTTCCGGCGCCGGGAAGCGTGACCGCGCGCGCCACCAAAAGCAGCATCAAGACCAAAAGGCTTGTCATGATTATCGTGGACGCCTTTTCAACGCCATTCTTCAATCCGCCCAAGCAAATCAAAAAGCCGGCCAGCGTCACAAAGGCCATCCAAAATATTTGCTCTCCGGGATTGGCCAGCATGTCGCCAAAAGCTTGGGCGACTTGTTGGGGCGCGGCTCCGGCAAAAAGACCCTGCGCGCTCTTTAGCGTGTAGGCGAACATCTAGCCGGCGACGGCGGTGTAGAACATCATCAAAAGGTAGTTTCCCGCGGCGGCGAAGTGGCCGTACTGGTGCCATTGGCTTCCTTTTGGCTCAAGCGCGTGGAAGGAGCGGACGGCGCTCTTTCCGCTGGCGTGGCCAACGGCAAATTCCATCGTCATTACGGGCAGGCCCAAAATGACCAAAAACAAAAGGTAGAACAAGACAAAGGCCGCGCCTCCGTACTGTCCGGTTATAAAGGGGAAGCGCCACACGTTCCCCAATCCTATGGCGCAGCCAGCCGCCGTCATGATGAATCCGATTCTTGACTTGAAAGTCTCTCTTTTTGTGTTTTCCATGCTTTTCATTCTAGCGCAGAATCGCCGTTTACGCTAGATTTCATCCTTTGCAAAAGCCCGAATTCTTTGAAAATACACGTAAATTCAATTGACAACATGCGGCTTTTGAAGTAAAATTATTTCTATATATCTATTTTTAACGGAGTGTTACCTACCATGGCAAAAACCAAGTATGTTTACTTTTTCGGCAATGGCGACGCGGACGGCGATGAGTCGATGCGCGCCGATCTCGGCGGCAAGGGAGCCAACCTTGCCCAAATGGCCAAGGCCCCTTTGAGCCTTCCTGTTCCTCCTGGATTCACAATCACAACTGACGTTTGCCAGGAATACTACAAGTTGGGAAGAAAGTACCCGGCCGGCCTTGAAGGACCCAACGGCGAAGTGGCCAAGTACCTCGCCAAGTTGGAAAAGGTCATGGGCAAAAAGCTCGGCGACGAAAAGGATCCTCTCCTTGTTTCAGTTCGCTCTGGAGCCGCCATCTCTATGCCCGGCATGATGGACACAATCTTGAACCTCGGCTTGAACGACAAGTCAGTCGAAGGACTTGCCGCCAAGACTGGAAACCCCCGCTTCGCTTGGGACGCCTATCGCCGCTTTATCCAGATGTTCGGCGACGTAGCCATGGGAGTTGAGCACGCCAAGTTCGAAAAGATCATTGACGAAGTCAAGTCTCACCGCGGAATCAAGCAGGACACAGAGCTCACTACAGACGAGCTTAAGGAAATCGTAAGCAAGTACAAGATTCTCTACAAGAGAGAGAAGGGCGAAGACTTCCCCCAGGATCCGCAGAAGCAGATGTGGGGAGCCATCGGCGCCGTATTCGGCTCTTGGATGAACCCCCGCGCCATCAAGTACCGCGAATTGAACGGAATCAAGGAAGGCGCCCTTAAGGGAACAGCCGTTACCGTTATGTCAATGGTATTCGGAAACAAGGGCGACACATCAGGAACTGGCGTTGCCTTCAGCCGCGATCCTTCAACTGGCGTGAACGAGTTCATGGGCGAATACCTTATGAACGCCCAGGGCGAAGACGTTGTTGCCGGAATCCGCACTCCTCAGAAGCTCGCTCAGCTTGAAAAGACAAACAAGAAGATTTACGACCAGCTTTGCACAATCCGCAACCGCTTGGAAAAGCACTATCACGACATGCAGGACATGGAGTTCACAGTAGAAGAAGGAAAGCTCTACATGCTCCAGTGCCGCAACGGAAAGCGCACAGGCGCCGCCGCCGTTAAGATGGCCGTTGACATGGTTGCCGAAAAGCTCATCACAAAAGAAGAGGCTTTGCTCCGCGTAGAGCCCACACAGTTGAACCAGTTGCTTCTTCCGCAGTTGGATCCCGCCGCTGTTAAGAAGGCCACGGAAATCGCCGCCGGTCTTAACGCTTCTCCGGGAGCTGGATGCGGACAGATCGTATTCACAGCCGACGACGCTGTCGCTTGGTCAAAGGAAGGAAAGAAGGTTCTCTTGGTTCGCAAGGAAACTTCTCCGGACGACATCGCCGGTATGGCCGTTGCCCAGGGCATCTTGACTTCTACTGGCGGACGCACTTCACACGCCGCCGTTGTTGCCCGCGGTATGGGAACAGCTTGTGTTTGCGGATGCTCTGCCGTTAAGTTCAGCGGCGGAAAAGTCATCATCGGCGAGCACTCTTACAGAGAGGGCGACTTCCTCACAATCGACGGATCAACAGGAAAGGTTTACGACGGAGTTGTTCCTGTAGCTCCCGCCACATTGAGCAAGGACCTCGAAAAGTTCTTGGGCTGGGCCGACGAAATCCGCAAGGCTTCAGTTCGCACAACAGCCAGCGGAAAGAAAGTTGCCGGCTTTGAAGTTCGCGCCAACGGAGACACTCCGCAGAACGCAAAAGACGCGTTCCGCTTTGGAGCCGCCGGTATCGGTCTTTGCCGCACAGAGCACATGTTCTTTGACGAGCCCAAGCTCACTTCTTTCCAGAAGATGATTATTTCCGACACGACAGAAGAGCGCAAGGAAAACCTCAAGGCCATTCTTCCGTTGCAGGAAAAAGACTTCTACGACATCATCAAGACAATGGAAGGACGCCCGGTTACTATCCGCTTGCTTGACCCGCCGCTCAACGAATTCATCCAGGCCCACTCAGACGCCGAGCTCAAGGCTCTTGCCAAAAAGCTCAACGTTGACCGCAACAAGTTGGCCGAAAAGGTTGCCGCCCTTGACGAGCACAACCCGATGCTTGGCCACCGCGGATGCCGCTTGGCCATCACATATCCTGAGATTTACGAGACACAGGTTGAGGCCATCGCTTTGGCCACAGCCCGCTTGGACCGCGAAGGCGTTAAGCACAACGTTCAGATCATGATTCCGAACGTAGTGAGCGCCAACGAAGTCAAGCAGATTCGCGAGCAGGCTTTGGCCGTAATCGACAAGGTAAACAAGGCCAAGGGAACCAAGCTCAAGTTTGAGATTGGAACTATGGTTGAGTTCCCCCGCGCCGCCCTTACAGCGGACAAGTTGGCCGAGTACGCCGACTTCTTCTCGTTCGGAACAAACGACTTGTCTCAGACAACGTTCGGATTCAGCCGCGACGACTACTCTAAGTTCATCGACTCTTACCTCAAGCAGAACATCTTGGCCGAAGACCCCTTCACCACATTGGACGAAGACGGTCCTGGAGCTTTGATGGGAATCGCGGAAGAAAAGGGACGCTCAGTCAAGTCTGACTTGCACCTTGGAATCTGCGGCGAGCACGGCGGAGACCCCGCTTCCATCGCTCTCTGCTACAAGCTTGGCTTGAACTACGTTTCTTGCTCTCCGTTCCGCGTGCCCTTGGCCCGCTTGGCCGGAGCTCAGGCTGTAATCAAGGCTGCCAAGGCTGGAAAGGCTGCCAAAGCTGGCGCCAAAAAGCCCGCCGCCAAAAAGGCCGCTGCCAAGAAACCTGCGGCTAAAAAGCCCGCCGCCAAGAAAGCGGCCGCCAAAAAGCCTGCTGCCAAGAAGGCAAAGAAATAAGCGATTGAGGCGCGACGATATTCTTCGCGCCTCAAAACGGCTGAGTCAAGGCTTTAAGCGCAGCGCGCCTTGACCAGACGTAAAAAAGCCGGCCCTTTCGGGTCGGCTTTTTTTTGTTGACAAACGCTTATTTTTTGTTATAATATAAAAAAACTTGTCGAAAGCCGCGGTTTTGCGGTTCATTTCATTTATTAAAGTTTCCCTAAAATTTTAGATTTTTGCTTGAAGGAGGAGATGTATATGGTCAAATTCTTTAAATTGTGCGCGATTGCAATCATTTTGTCTGTGGCGGTCTCATGCGGAAATACTTCTGGGGACTTAACGCCTGTGACTCCGATGCCTGCGACTCCGGAGCCTGTGACTCCGACGCCTGCGACTCCGGAGCCTAGCGTTTTGCGCTCGGTTTCCATTTTTTATCCAGGAAGCGGTGCAAGTGAAAATCACGGAACCGTTACTGCAAGCAAGACAGAAGGCATTGCTCCTGGCGAAAAAATTTATCTTACCGTAGCGCCTGAAGCTAACTATCAGCTGGACGAACTATATGTTCGGTATTATGGGAAGGGGAATGCGGCTAATGATATTGACGTGACAGACAATTCGTTTGTCATGCCAAATGCAAACGTGGAAATTGACGTTTCTTTTAAGGCTCAATCATCAACACACACTGTTTCGGCTCAAGGAATGCAAGGCGGGAGCATTCTGGTTTTCACAAATAATTCCGATCAAGGCGAGACATGCCGGGCTTCAAAAGGAACGACGGTTGCCATTCTTGTACTGCCATACGTCGGCTTTGAACTTGACGCGCTTGCGGCAAGTTCTTCTGGCAGCGCGCTGACAATTTACCAAAACACTTTTGCAATGCCGGACGCTGATGTTACGGTAAGCGCGACGTTTAAGACGGCAAGCGAATCGTCATATACAGTTACGGCGGCTCAAGGAATACAAAACGGAAAGGTTTTATTTTCCGTAGGCGAAAGTTCAGACAATCTTTCATTGGCTCTTTCAAAAGGAATGACGGTTAAGGTTGATGCAACGCCGGACAACGGCTATGAATTTGACACGCTTACGGTAAAGGACGCGGACGGAAACGATATTCCGGTAACTCTAAACACTTTTGTAATGCCTGAAAGCAATGTTGTCGTTAATGCCAGCTTTAAAAAAATCTACACGATAACATTGACCAAGCCGACAAACGGAAATATTGCCGTTGAAACTCCGAGGGACGCCTATGCAACAACTGACGGCAATAAAACAGTAAAGGCCTTTGCTGGAGAGGCGATAGGATGTTACGCTGCTCCAGATAGCGGATATAAGCTTGATTCCTATACGATAACCGGTGTTGTCGGAATTGTCGAGAGCCAGCGAAATTCTTTTGACATGCCGGAAAGCGATGTAACGATAAGCGCGACATTTAAAGAATTGGTTAGTCATTCAATCACTGTTTCAGGCGGGGCAAACGGAACTGTTGCGGCTGACAAAGCTTCAGCTAAAGAAGGAGAAGAAATAACGCTTACGGTAACGCCTTCGACAGGCGGCGCAAAAGACTATGTTGTTGAAAGCCTTGTCGCGCAATATTCTGCCGGCGGGGAAACAAACTCAATTTCTCTTTCTTTTGACAAAGCGGGCGGACAAGTCAAGTTTGCAATGCCAGACGGCGATGTTTCCGTAACGGCGACATTTGCGGAAAGAACTTATTCAATCGCGCTGGACGGCGGAATTACAGGCGGCTCGATAACTGGGTTTAGGGCAAGCGGAAATTACGCGGGCCAAAAGGTTTTGCTTAATGTAAAGCCAGCCGCTGGATATAAACTTGCAAGCAAAGACAAAATTTCCATAACAGGCGCGTCTGTCGCGCTAGACGACTTTTATTGCTTTACCATGCCAAAAGCGGACATTACGATTGGCGCGACGTTCGACTCCTACTCTGGCGAGGCATATGGTATTTTGAATAATTTCAATTATATACCGGGGAAAGTTTCTGTCGATCAAAGGACAGGCCTCATGCCTGGCGCTACGGTTGTGATTACTATAATACCGCCGCAAAACCAAAAAATTAAGAATGTTAAGGTAACAGATAATCAGTACAATGAAGTATGTGTTGTTTCAGACGAGCATGTCTTTATAATGCCGGCTGAAATTCGAAATAATGCTGTTGCACTACATGTAGAATATGAATCTACAGAGACGCACAATATATACATGCGGACTTCGCTGGGGAGCTACTTCATTAATGATGTTCCGGAAGGCAGTTTGATTTCAAAAGACATTCCTGCCGGAGCTGCGATTGATAAGATAATCGCATCAAGAGTGGATAATGTTCAAGCTACAAGCGAGCGCGGAACTAATATTTGTCTAATGCATCAGGATGATACAGAATATTGGTTTTGGGTGGCAGACGGCGACATGCTTGTGGAAGTTGATTTTAAGGCAAAGGTTAAGGCAAAGCCTGATACGATTGGCGATATTGTGCTAAAAGACGGAACCGCTGTTGCGCGCGAAAATCGCGGCTACCTCTCAGAGTCTCAAAAGAACGACGCCATTGCGGTTATTTTTTATGACGGCAAGGCAGAATTTAAGTGGTTGGCCTCAAAATTTCTTGGCAGTTGTGTGCTTGGCGTGGGTTTGGCAGAGGGCTATGGTCCTTGGTGTGGGAATTACCTGGGTAGTGATAATGGAGGCTATATAAAATTCAACAGCACGGCCGCCCATCCTATATACATCGGTGAAGGTAGAATATATGGGGGCCATTATTATTATGCAAATGGCGAAGAGATACATCACGTCCAATATTATGGCGCTTACAATACATGCGTGTATGGCGCAACTTACCCACAGGTACGGTTTGACGGATTGCTTCGCGGAACCAACACCTTTGCAACGGTAAAGAATAGTGTTCAAAAAATTGAACAAATGTATGCATTCAATTTTTGCGATGGTTACAAAGACCAAGCTGGAAGCCGCGTCAAAGGAACTGCCTATGAAACCGGCTGGTATTTGCCGACGCTTCCAGAACTGGCGGAACTTCTGCGGAGTGTCAGTTATTTAGAGGATGTACGAACCACTTATTTAGATGTAGCTGGTGTGATTTATGGCCTACGCGCTGTAAATGGAACGAAAATAAAAAATAGCAGCGACGATTATTATTGGACTTCAAGCCAGGCGAGGGAGACTACACAAGCCTGGCTTGCGGCAGGAGGCAATGCCAAGCTGCTTGACTACTCAAAAGATGCCTCTTTCGCTGTCCGGGCAATCCGAGAGTTCTAGGAACAACGGACGGATGCGTTATGCGTAAAAAGAACCGGCCCGCAAGGGCCGGTTCTTTTTTTGCCAAGCTGAATTGCGTCGCGATGGCGCGCGCCTTGATTCGTTTTTAGCGCTCGTTTATTATCGCGCTGTCTTCGTCTTGCGGGGCGGCGTCGCCCGAAAAGTCTTTGCGCTGGTGGCGGGGGCCGCGTCCGTCATGATGGCGCTCTATGCGCGGGCCGCAGTCGAGCTTGCCGTCGTGGTGATGGCGCTTGTGGAACTTGTGGCCAAAATGCGGGCGGCCAATTTGGTCGGCCATGTAAATGTGGCTTCCTTTGAAGAAAAAGCAAAAGCCTTTGCAGTCGGCTTGCATCGCTTTTAGCGAGGCCAAGCGCGCGTCGGCCCATTCCTGCGTGACCATTTTTGCCTTGACTTGCGCGTCCAGCAAAATCTTGTAGCTTTGAAGCTCGGCGTCGTGGTAGGCCTTAAGGTCGGCGTCGGAGGGCTTTTCAAATTTGGGCGGCTCTCTAAAGTTGGGCGCGTTCTTTGTGTCGGCGTTTTTTGCCTTGGCGCTGGGTTGGGCAAAAGTTCCTGCCGCGGCGACTAAGGCGATGGCAGCGATGATGATTCCTGTCTTTTTCATATTAAACTCCTTGGAACAATTGTTCCGCAATAAAGATTTCCTGCTCCTTACACTTTTATTATCGAATTTACTTGTGTCAAAGGTGTGACATTTTGAAAGTTACGCAAAAAAAGATATGGCGGAATTTTTTCTTTGTGTTATAATAATGACATGAAAATTTTAATCGCCGACGACACGGAACAAATCGTAAAGGTGCTTTGCGCATACGCCC
Organism: uncultured Treponema sp.; assembly: GCA_900316905.1. GTDB lineage: Bacteria > Spirochaetota > Spirochaetia > Treponematales > Treponemataceae > Treponema_D. Next base: position 5,129 of record ONET01000022.1, on the reverse strand, counting down.
AAAAGGAAGGCTATGAGCCGACAGCCGCGCATGACGGACAAGAGGCCTTGGACTATTTTGAAAAAATAAAATTTGACATGGTCTTGCTTGACGTGATGATGCCAAAGGTTGACGGCTTTGAGGTTTGCAAGCAAATCAGAAAGTCTTCCAATGTTCCGATAATAATGGTCACCGCGCGCGGCGAAGACTTTGACAAAATTTTAGGTCTTGACATCGGCGCCGACGACTACATCGTAAAGCCTTTTTCTCCGCAGGAAGTGATGGCGCGCATTCGCTGCATTTTGCGTCGAGCCGCCCCAGCCGCTTCGGTTGCCAAAAAACTCCGCGCCAAAAACCTTTCGCTTGACTTGGAGAGCGGCGCCGTCTTTGTCGGCGAGCGGAATGTTCCAGTGACAAAAAAAGAATTTGAAACGCTCGCGTTTTTTTTGCAAAACCAAAACCGCGTTTTTTCGCGCGAACAGCTTTTGAACAACATTTGGGGCGTTGACTACAACGGCGACGCGCGCGCGGTTGACCAACACATAAAGCGCCTGCGCGCCAAGCTGGACGCTGCGGAAAGCGAGGGCTGGAAAATCACTACGGTCTTTGGAACGGGGTATAAATTTGAAAGCTAGGATTTTAAAAGCGAAAATTTCCGTAAAACTTTTTTTGTTTTTCTTGACGGCGCTTTTGTTGGCCACGGCGGTGACAGGCGGCTTGTTTTGTTTTTTAATCGCGCGCCACACGACGGCCATCTTTAAAAACGATTTGACGCGGCGGGCGCAAGTAATGTCCAGAACCCTTTCGCGCATTTACGAAATGTCTTCTGGGAACCATAGGCGAAATCCGATTTTCGCGATTCGCAACTTGCATGAAATTTCTTTGGCCGACGTGTGGCTTATCGACCAAAAGATGAACGTCGTCACGATGGCGGGGCACGGAATACCGCCGAGGCCGGCTCGCGACAAATATTCATTGCAAGGCCAAAACGCGCCGCGGAATGAAAATCCTTTGCAAGACCAAAACGCGCCGCGGCCGATGGAAGAAACAAAATTGCCGCCGGGCGCGGACGAGGTTCTCAAAAAAGCCTTTGCGGGCGAAGCGTCCGTGACCGAAGTTTTTAATCCTGTTTTGGAAATTAAATCCCTTACCGCGGCCACGCCGGTCTACGAGCGCGGCGGCGACAATATTGTTTGGGTTTTGCTTTTACATTCGCCGATTGTGGGCTTGCGGGGGGCGATTTTGCAAAGCGTTCGTCTTTTAGCCGCCAGCGCTGCCAGCGCTTTTTTGCTTGCCCTTTTGGCCGCGGCGCTTTTGAGCCGTTCCTTCACAAAGCCGATAGAAAAAATGAATGGCGCGGCGAAAGAATTGGCCAAGGGAAACTATTCAATAAAAACAGGCGTCGCCGACAAAAACGAGTTGGGCGAGCTTGCCGCCACGCTTGACGCGCTCGCCGCTCAGCTTAAGGACGCTAGCGAAGAAAGCGCTCGTTTGGAAAAGATGCGCCGCGATTTTGTCGCAAACGTTTCGCACGAATTGCGAACGCCGGTGACAGTCATTCGCGGCTCGCTTGAAGCGCTTGTTGACGGCGTGGTTTCTTCCCCTAATGACGTTGCCGAATACCAAGGGCAAATGCTAAAGGAAACGATTCACTTGCAGCGCTTGGTCAACGACTTGCTGGAGCTTAGCCGCTTGCAAACAGTTGGCTTTAAAATCGAAAGCGAGCCTTTTGACGTAAAGGAAGCCGCCTGCGAAGCCGCCCGGGCGATTCAAAAAGCGGCCGCAGCCAAAAACGTTTCGATAAAAATTGAACGGACTGAAGGCCAAAAAATAATCCAAGGAGACGGCGGCCGCGTTCGCCAAATGTTCATGACGATTTTGGACAACGCCGTAAAGTTTTCGCCGGAGGGCGGCGAGGTTGTGATGAAAATCGGCGACGATAAAATTACGGTGAGCGACGGCGGATGCGGAATAAGCGCGGAGGACTTGCCGCATGTTTTTGACCGCTTTAAAAAAGATTCTTCGGCTAGGAACAAGGAGGGAAGCGGTTTGGGCCTTGCGATTGCCAGGGAAATCGCCGCCCGACACAATTTGGAATTGAGAGCGCAAAGTCCTGTTACCGAAAATCTAGAATGGCCTGGCTCAATGTTCACTTGTATTGTAAAATAGAGAAAAAAAATGTAAAATAAAAATGTAGATTTTATGAGTAAAAAGAATATATTTTTTGCGTTGCTTTTCTTTTTTGCCGCTGTCGGAAATGTGTTTTCGCAGGAAGAAGGCGTTTTGGCGGAAGACAATGTTCAGCAAAATTTATTGATCTCCACTTTTAACATTGAAGGACTAAAAAGAACAAAGCGCCATTACATGGACAAATTGCTGAGCGGTTTTTTGCAAAAGCCGGCGTCTGATGAAACGCTAAAAGCGATTGAGACAAAGTTGCAGGCGGAAAACACGGGCGATTCTTTTGCGGCCGGCCTTTTCTTGATGGACATGAACACTTTTGGCCTTCATTGTTCTACGATTCTTGGAGGCCTGTATTCCACAAACGGAATAATGGCCGCAGGAGTTTTTCAAAAGCCGCCGGTTCGCAAGGGAGAGATTGGATTCGCTTTTGCGGGCAACGTTTCAAAAAACAAGCGCGAGTTTGCCAATTCTCGCAATTACAAAGTTTTTGAATATGAAAGCTTTTACGCTGGAGGCCGCGGAAAGATTTTGCTAAAGCCAAGCGACTTGACTCAAGCGAGCTTTGGCGTTGGATACTCGTTCTTTAATCCAATAGATTCGCCGCAAGTCCAGCGGCGCAATCAGTGGAGCGTTGACGCGTCTTGGGGAATTTCAACTACGTCATGGAACGGATTTTTCCTGAATGTAAATTCGTTTAACGTTGGCGGCGAGCTCTTGTTTTCCGACGTAAGCGAGCAAGTTTTCGCGCAAACAGTTTCTGTAAGCGGCGAAGTCCAACGCGCGCTTTTTGATCGTCTGCGCCTTGTGACTGGCGCGCGGGGATTTTTTTCAAACAATCTTCTTAAGACAAATTATGTCGGCCGCGGCAATTCCGCCGTCACCCTGCTTCCAACTTATTTTATGACAGACCAAATTTGCGGCTTGTTCACAGGATTTGAGGCTGCGGTTGTCAAAGCGAAGTTTGGCGTTTTGTCAATTTATGGACTTTATGAAGTCGCGGTTGCGCGCGAGCTGAACAATTCCATTTACGCTTGCTCTGGCCCGGAAATGGGCCTGCGCGTTTATTTGGCCAAGCTCGCTTTTCCAGCGTTTTCGATGGGAGCGTCCTACAACATAAACGAAAATCGCTTCCAGTACAGCTTTTCGGGCGGCGCGAGCTTTTAGTTTTTTATGGAAAATTCGCGGCAACCGCGCTATAATATTTACAATGGACAAAACGCTGGGGAGGTCTTATGGCGGAACGCTCTTGGTTTGAAAACGAGTCTTTTTGGAAAAATTACGGGCCGATTATGTTTGACGCGCCAAAGTGGGCGGAGGCTCCGGGCGTGGCGGAAGCGGTTTGCAAAATCGCGGGCCTTTCAAAAGGGGCGAGCGTTTTGGACGCGGGCTGCGGTCCGGGAAGAATCAGCATCGAGCTTGCCTTGCGCGGCCTAAAGGTCACCGGCGTTGACTTGATTCAGTCGGAACTTGACGCAGCCAAAGAAAGCGCCGCCGACGAGGGCGTCAAAATCGAATGGATAAAAGACGACCTTAGGACATTCACCAGCAAAAAGAAATTTGACGCGGCGATAAACCTTTACACTTCGTTTGGCTACTGCGACACGATAGAAGAGGACATCCAGATTTTGCGCCATATCGCCGACTGCGTTAAGGACGGCGGCTTTTTTATCTTGGAATGCGTCAGCCGCGAAACCGCGATTAAGTTCTGGACAGAAGGCGAATGGTTTGAGCGCGCCGGCATGACGGTGCTGACCCAGTTTAGCGTTGAAGGCGCGTGGGAAGGCCTCCGCTCCAAGTGGATTTTGCTTGGAAAGGACGGCGGCCGCATAGAGCACGAATTTGTCCAGCGCCTCTACAGCGCGGTGGAACTCAAGCGCCTGATTTTGGCAAGCGGCTTTAAGAGCGCGGAGATATACGGCGGCTATAACTTCGAGCCATACAATCAGAATATGTCAACGATGGTGATTGTCGCTAGAAAGTAGTTTGGTTGACTGATGACGCCGCCGTTTTGCTAGTGGTAATATTGACGTGTCCGCTCGCGCGGACAACTGGCAATACGGCGGCTATAACTTTGAGCCTTACAATCAGAATATGAGCACGATACGTCGCTGCGCTCCGTTTTGCTATAGGAAATTTATTCAACTGCGCTCTTACGAGCGCTGGCAATGGTTATTGTGGCCAGGAAGTAGGTTGGCCGGCTGATAGCGCCGCCGTTTTGCTGCTTTCCGCCCTTCCCCATACAAAGCGCAAGCCTTCCTTGCAAAAATAACTAAAACTTTTTTACGATTTTCTCAAAAAAAGACTAAATTCTTTAAAAAAATTCCTACCTTATAGTTGCGGCGGAAAAAAAACAGGCCGCGCTTTAAGGAGGAATTATGAAACGACATTTTAAGCCGATTGAAAAGTTGACCTTCACCGACGATTATAGCCGTGCCGAGCGCTTAAGCGCGAGTGCAAAACCTTAAGAGGCCACATTCCTGCAAGGAATGTGATGTTCAGCGCGTTGATGAAAGATCCCAAGATTTGCGCTGGCGTGATAGAGCGTGTGCTTGGAATCAAAGCGGACAAAATCAAGTATCCAACGATTCAAAAGGAACTCAAGCCCTACAATCTTGACTATTTCCGCAGCGTCAGGCTCCAAGCCTCGGAAGGGGAAATCCGTAGGATCGTCTCCTGGCTTGAAGGAGACGCCCTGATGGCCATTGAGAAGGATATGGATTCGGAGAATGGCGAGCTGGTCTATGCCTTGATGCGCTTCGCCACGAACAATGGCAAAAACAAGGTGATCCCTATGCATCACCTTTTCATTGTGGACACCATCAACAGTCTTTAACATTTAAGCTTCACTTCTTAAGAAATCTCGACAAAATATACTTCATTTTGTCTACATCTATCGGCTTGGAAATATGCTCATCCATGCCTGCATCAAGAGCAGCCTTGCGGTCTTCTTCAAAGGCGTTCGCCGT